>NZ_JBFBMZ010000003.1:0-297864 GCF_040687315.1 Microbacterium sp. NPDC064584
CACCCGTACGCCTCGTAGCGCTTCGCGACGTCCTCGGTGAAGGCGACGTTCGTGTCGTCCTCGATCGAGATCTGGTTCGAGTCGTAGATCGCGATGAGGTTGCCGAGGCTCTGGTGCCCCGCAAGGCTCGACGCCTCCGACGTCACGCCTTCTTGCAGGTCGCCGTCGCCGGCGATCACGTACACGAAGTGGTCGAACGGCGACTGGCCCGCGGGGGTCTCCGGGTCGAAGAGCCCGCGCTCGTAGCGCGCGGCGTACGCGAAACCGACCGACGAGGCCAGACCCTGACCGAGCGGGCCAGTCGTGATCTCCACGCCGTCGGTGTGCCCGAACTCGGGGTGTCCGGGGGTCTTGGAGCCCCACGTGCGCAGCGCCTTGAGATCGTCCAGCTCGAGCCCGAAGCCACCGAGGTACAACTGCACGTACTGCGTGAGCGACGAGTGACCGGCCGAGAGGATGAACCGGTCGCGCCCGGGCCAATGCACGTCGTTCGGGTCGTGCCGCAGCACGCGCTGGTAGAGCAGGTAGGCGGCCGGGGCGAGGCTCATCGCCGTCCCCGGGTGACCGTTGCCGACCTTCTCCACAGCGTCCGCCGCCAGCACGCGAGCGGTGTCCACCGCGCGCCGATCGATTTCATCCCAACGCAGTTCCGACACCGGGCCGCCTTTCTCAGAGGGAGTGCACCCTGGGGTGTGCCGACCTCGTCGCAGAAGGCGGAGGAGTCGCCGGCGCTGGGCGCGCGTGTGGTCTCAGCATAGCGAGTGGTGCCGATCGTCCGAGGACGGTTGACACCGTATGACGATGGTGCGCGGGGCCCTGGCGCGGGCGGGAGTGGGTGCCGGATGACGTAGACTCGAAAGGCTGTTCCAGGCGGTCGAGCGGGGAGTGATGGACACCACGATGACTGCGGGCACGTCTGCCCGCGCCGTACGTCCGTCCTCCCTCGGCCGAACGATCCGGGCGTACATCGCCCTGACCAAGCCCCGGGTCCTCGAGCTTCTGCTCGTGACGACGGTCCCGGTCATGATCCTCGCTGAGGGCGGCTTCCCGAACGTGTGGCTCGTGCTCGCGACGGTCCTCGGGGGATCCCTGAGCGCGGGATCCGCCGCCGCGTTCAACATGTACCTCGATCGGGACATCGACGCCCACATGCAGCGCACCGCCGGGCGTCCGCTCGTCACGGGCGAGGTCTCGCCGCGCGGCGCGCTCGTCTTCGCGTGGACGCTGGCGGCGGCATCCACGATCTGGCTCGCCCTCACGACGAATCTCCTCGCGGCGGGCCTGTCGGCTGCGGCCATCTTCTTCTACGTCGTGATCTACACGATGATCCTCAAGCGACGTACCGAGCAGAACATCGTCTGGGGCGGAATCGCGGGGTGCTTCCCGGTGCTGATCGGCTGGACCGCGGTGACCGGGTCGCTCGCGTGGCCGCCGGTCATCCTGTTCGTGCTCGTGTTCCTGTGGACGCCGCCGCACTATTGGCCCCTCTCGATGAAGTACAAGGATCAGTACGACGAGGTGGACGTGCCGATGCTGGGCGCCACGCGCAACGGTTCGCAGGTGGGTCTGCAGGTCATCCTGTACGCGTGGGCCACGGTCGCCTGCTCGCTGCTGCTGGTCCCGGTGGCCGGGATGGGGCTCGTCTACACCGTGTCGGCGGTCGTGTTCGGCGGGTGGTTCATCTACGAATCGCACCGCCTCTACACGCGCGCGGTGCGCGGCACCGAGCCGCGCCCGATGCGGGTCTTCCACGCGTCGATCACGTACCTCACGCTGCTGTTCGTCGCGATCGCCGTCGATCCGCTGCTGCCGTTCTGAGCCGCGGTCAGTTCTCGCGCGGGAACTGGGCGCGCAGCGCGGTCTCCTCGGCGTCGATGGCCTGCAGAGCCGCGATGATCGCCGGTTCCTGATACCTGCCCTCCTTGCGCGCGGCGAGCACGGCGGCGCGCTCGGCTTCGAGCATGGCGCTGCGCAGGCGGAACTTCGCCTCCAGGTGCGCCACGGACTCGTCCAGCCCGTACGCGTCGAGCGTCTCCCCGAGGAACCCGGCGTCGGCGCGCAGCAGATCCACGACCCGTTCCTCGTCGGGGGTGACCGGCGCCCGCTCGAGGACGTCGATGCCGGCCTGCCGTGCCTCCACCATCAGCAAGCGGCGCTCGTTGAGCTCCTGGGCGAAGCTGGGCTTGGGCAGGTGGAGGGCGCGGATGATCGACGGGAGCAGGAGACCGCCGAGGAGGCTCGCGACGACCACGACGAATGCGAGGAACTGCAGATACTCCCGCAGCGGGGTCTCGGGCGGCAGCAGGAACACGGCGGCCAGCGTCACGACACCGCGCACGCCGGCGGAGGCGACCGCCACCCCGTTGCCCCATGCCCACGCGCGCTCGCGCAGACGCCGCGGCCCCTTGCGGTAGAGCAGTGTCGTGCCCATCACCCACGCGAAGCGCGACGCGACGAGCGCGAGCAGGATGCCGAGGCAGATGAGGACCGTGTGCCAGAAGCCGGGTCCGGCACTCACCGCTCCCTCGAGGATCGATCGGAGATTCAGCCCGATGAACAGGAACACCGCGTTCTCGAGCAGGAACTGGATCGTCCGCCAGTTCAGCCGCTCCGCCACGCGCGCTTCGGCTGAGGAGACGGCGGGAGCGCGATAGCCGAGATACAGTCCCGCGATCACGACGGCGAGCACTCCCGACCCGTGCAGCACGTCGCCGAGCAGGAACGCCGCGAACGGGGTGACCAGCGTCAGGCTCGTGTCCAGCACGGGCGAATGCAACCGCGCACGCACCCACGACACGGTGAACCCCGCCAGGAGACCCACCCCGCCGCCGACGAGCACCGCGATCGCGAAGTCGAGGCCGACCTGGACGGGCGAGACGACGCTGACGATCGCGGCGATCGCTGCGTTCAGGGCGACGAGCGCGGTCGCATCGTTCAGCAGGCTCTCGCCCTCGAGGATCGTCACCACGCGGCGCGGCAGGCCGAGCTTCCCGGCGATCGCGGTGACGGCGATCGCGTCGGTGGGGGCGATCACGGCTGCGAGCGCGAACGCCGCCGCGAGCGTGATCGACGGGACGAGGGCGAAGGCCGCGAAGCCGACCGCGACGACCGTGAACGCCACGAGCCCGACCGAGAGCAGCAGGATGCTGTCCCGACGGGCTCGGACGTCGATGACGGACGTGCGGATCGCCGCCGCGAACAGCAGCGGCGGGAGTATGCCGTACAGGATGAGCTCGGGCTGCACCTGCACGGGCGGGACGGCGGGGATGAACGAGACCGCCCCGCCGACGATCACCAGGGCGACCGGCGCGGACCACCCGAGTCGGCCGACGACCCCGGTGACCGCGACGGTGGCGATGACGAAGAGGACGATCCAGCTGATCGTCGCGACCGGGTCCATTCAGCCAGTATCGGGCCCGGCGCGCCGAGATCAGTTCTTGGGCTCTGCGGTGACGGGCTCGCCGACGACCGGCTCGTCCGCGATCGTGGGCTGCGCGACCGTCGTCGGCTGCTCGGCGGGCGTGACGTCGGCGACGGGCTCGTCATCGGCGGACCAGTCCATGGCCTCGATGATCTCGACGTCGGTCACGGGCACGAAGGAGCGGACGACCGCGACGACGAGGGTGAGCGCGAGACCCACGATGCCGGTGGCGATCAGGATGCCGCCCACGATCGCCCAGACCTGGCCGACGTACACGTCGACCGGAGTGGCGGTCCCGGCGGTCAGGGCCGTCGACATCGTGCCGAGCGTGCTGACGGTCAGCCACGCGCCGAACGCGACGACGGCGAGGGATCCGACCAGGAGCAGCCAGAACGGGATGCTGCGGATGAGGCTGGGACGAACGGACATGGAGATCTCCTGATCTGACGTGGATGATGTGCGGACCCGGGACAGCCTGGCCCCTGGGCCGGAGTCGAACGTATGCGGAACCGATGAACCCGCTATGAATGCGACGCCTCGGCGAGAGCCGTCAGCGGCCGGCGGACGCGATGGATCCAGCGTACGCCCGGTCCTCCTGGACGAACCCTGCGGGGCGGTTCATGTGCATCAGGACGGCGGTCATGGCGGCGACGAGGAGGACGGCGAGGACCATGTGGATGTTCACCAGGACGATGGGCAGGCCCGTGCGCGCCTGCCACAGCCCCACGACGATCTGGGCGATCTCGACTCCGAGCAGGAGTCCGACCCACAGTCGAAGCCTGAGATCGGGGTCGGTACGCCACGCTCCCGCCAGCAGAAGGACCGTCGCGGCCAGGAGGGCATACGCGGGCCAGGAATGCACGTGCTGCATGAATTCGGGGTCCAGCCCGTTGCGCGCCGCTCCGCCGTCACCGGCGTGCGGTCCCGATCCGGTCACGAGGATGCCCACGACGACGGTGACGGCGACCAGGATGCTCGTGAACCAGCTCAGACGCGCGAACCACGTCGGCACCGCGCGTACACGAGGACCGGGCTGCGCGTAGACCCGGGCGACGAACACCGCGGCGAGGGCGACGAGCACGACGGAGGCGAAGTAGTGCAGGCCGACGACATAGGGGTTGAGGTTCGTGAGCACCGTGATGCCGCCGATGATCGCCTGCACGGGGACGTACAGACCGATCACCAGGGCGAGCCAGAACAGATCGCGACGCTCGCGGCGCATGCGCACCACGAACAGGAACGTCACGATCGCGACCGCGACCAGCACGAACGTCAAGACGCGGTTGCCGAACTCGATCACGCCGTGAATGCCCATCTCGGGCGTGTTCACGAAGGATTCCGGGGTGCAGCGTGGCCACGTGGGGCAGCCGAGACCCGAGCCGGTGAGTCGCACCAGGCCACCCGTGCCCACGATCCCGATCTGCACGACCAGCGTCGCCCACGCCGCGATCTTCACGCGCCGATCGACGCGTGACGGAAGCCGATCGCGCACGCGCGCCAGCGGACCGCGACGGGCGGGGGGGATCGGGTCGTGGGCCACGGGGCCTCGCCTCCTGGGAATGCGCTCCGGGGGGTGCCGGGGAAGGGGCCTGCCATCCGGAGGGAGGCGGGAACCCTGTAGAATCAACGGGTCGGATGCCGCGCGTCGCGCATCGCATCACCGACAAGTGTAGGCGCGCAGGACGGCGCCAGTGATTGGGCCCACCAAGCGGCATCCTCTCCGGGAACTCCCTCGGAGGACAAGGAATGCCGGGGCGGATGACACCGTTGTGGCCCGGAGGAGAGTGTGACGATGTCGGATGTCCTGATCGACCGCCCGGAGCTTGCGAGCCTGGGCCAGTACGAGTTCGGCTGGCACGACGAGGACGCCGCAGGCGCCGTCGCCCAGCGCGGAATCAACGAATCCGTGGTGCGCGGTATCTCCGCGCTCAAGAGCGAGCCCGAGTGGATGCTCAACACGCGCCTGAAGGGCTACCAGCTGTTCGGACGCAAGCCGATGCCGACGTGGGGTGCCGACCTCAGCGAGATCGACTTCGACAACATCAAGTACTTCGTGCGCTCGACCGAGAAGCAGGCGGGCTCCTGGGAGGAGCTTCCCGAGGAGATCCGCAACACGTACGAGCGGCTCGGCATCCCGGAGGCGGAGCGTCAGCGCCTCGTCGCCGGTGTGGCCGCGCAGTACGAGTCCGAAGTCGTCTACCACCAGATCAACGAGCAGCTCGAGGCGCAGGGTGTCATCTTCATGGACACCGACACCGCGCTGCGCGAGCACCCGGAGTTCTTCGAGGAGTACTTCGGCACGGTGATCCCCGCGGGCGACAACAAGTTCGCGGCGCTCAACACCGCGGTGTGGTCGGGCGGATCGTTCGTGTACGTGCCCCCGGGCGTGCACGTCGAGATCCCGCTGCAGGCCTACTTCCGGATCAACACCGAGAACATGGGCCAGTTCGAGCGGACGCTCATCATCGCCGACGAAGGCTCCTACGTGCATTACATCGAAGGATGCACCGCGCCGATCTACAAGAGCGACTCGCTGCACTCGGCCGTCGTCGAGATCATCGTGAAGAAGAACGCCCGCGTCCGGTACACGACGATCCAGAACTGGTCGAACAACGTGTACAACCTCGTCACCAAGCGGGCCGTGGCGCACGAGGGCGCGACGATGGAGTGGATCGACGGCAACATCGGCTCGAAGGTCACGATGAAGTACCCGTCCATCTTCCTGGTCGGCGAGCACGCGAAGGGCGAGACCCTGTCCGTCGCGTTCGCCGGTCCCGGTCAGCACCAGGACGCCGGCGCCAAGATGATCCACATGGCGCCGTACACGCAGTCCTCGATCGTCTCCAAGTCGATCGCCCGCGGTGGTGGCCGGGCCGGGTATCGCGGCGAGGTGCGGGTGGACGCGAACGCGCACCACTCGGCCAACACCGTGCGCTGCGATGCGCTCCTGGTCGACACGATCTCCCGATCGGACACGTACCCGGCGATCGACATCCGCGTCGACGACGTGCAACTCGGGCACGAGGCCACCGTCTCGAAGGTCAGTGAGGAACAGCTGTTCTACCTCATGAGCCGAGGCCTGCCCGAGGACGAGGCCATGGCGATGATCGTGCGCGGATTCATCGAGCCGATCGCCCGCGAACTGCCCATGGAGTACGCCATGGAGCTCAACAAGCTCATCGAGATGGGCATGGAAGGATCGGTCGGCTAGATGACGGCCACGACGCAGGCGCCCCCCGTGGTGCCCGGTTCCACCGCGCACACCGACGGACGCTGGGTTCCGATCCAGACGCGTTCGGAACGCCCCACGTCCACCGACCCGGCCGACTTCCCGGTCCCCACGGGTCGTGAGGTGAACTGGAAGCACACCCCGACCGATCGGATCGGCGCGCTGTTCGCCGACGAGGCGGGTCCCCACGGTGTGGTCGAGGTGTCGGTCTCCGCGCCCGACGCCGTCAAGCAGCTCGTCCTGCGCAAGGCAGACGCTCCTCGTGGTGAGGTCTTCGTCCCCGAGGACCGCCCGAGCGCGATCGCGTGGTCGCACGAGGAGGAGGCCCCGCTGCTGCGGATTCCGGCCGACGTCGAGCTGGGCGAGCCCGTCGTGATCGATCTGGTCGGCACCGGCGGCGTGGCGCACGCGCATGTGATCCTCGAAGCGATGCCGCACTCGCGCGGCACGGTCGTCCTCCGCCATTCCGGGACTGCTCAGCACGCGCAGAACGTCGAGATCATCGTCCGTGACGGTGCCCACCTGGAGGTCGTCTCCGTCCAGCAGTGGGACGACGACGCCGTGCACCTGTCCGCGCATCAGGCGCGCGTCGATCGCGACGCCACGCTGCGGCACATCGTGGTCAGCTTCGGCGGCGGCGTCGTGCGGGTGAACCCCAGCGTCGAACTGGCCGGTACCGGCTCACGCGGTGAACTGTACGGCCTGAGTTACTCCGACGCCGGGCAGCACCTGGAGAGCCAGGTGTACCTGCACCACAAGGGCGCCGAGACGAGCGGTGACGTTCTCTACAAGGGGGCACTGCAGGGCGAGGGTGCGCGCAGCGTCTGGATCGGCGACGTGCTGATCGGCCCCGACGCCGTCGGCACCGATTCCTACGAGGCGAACCGCAACCTCGTGCTGACCGACGGTGCGCGCGCGGATTCGATCCCGAACCTCGAGATCGAGACCGGCGACATCCGGGGCGCGGGCCACGCCAGCGCGACCGGACGCTTCGACGATGAGCAGCTCTTCTACCTCCAGTCGCGCGGAATCCGCGAGGACGAAGCACGGCGACTCGTCGTGCTGGGCTTCCTCAGCGACATCGTCCAGCGCATCGGCATCCCCGAGCTCGAGGCCGAGCTGCACCAGGCCATCGAGCGAGAACTCCAGGAAGGAGCGGCCTCGTGACCGCGACCCGTGTCTGCGCCCTGAGTGAGCTCGAACAGGACTCGGCCCTGCGCGTCGAGGTCGATGGCGTCGCGATCTGCGTCGTGCGCGACTCCAATGACGAGGTTCACGCGATCGGCGACGTCTGCACCCACGGTGACATCTCGCTCGCCGAGGGCTTCGTCGACGGCGACACGATCGAATGCTGGGCGCACGGCTCGGCGTTCTCGCTCCTCTCGGGGCGCCCCCTGAACCTCCCCGCGTACGAGCCGGTCCCGGTCTTCGCGGTCACCATCGACGGCGACGATGTGCTCATCGACCCTGCCGTGAAAAAAGAAGTCTGAAGGAAGAAGCCTGCATGTCAGTCCTCGAGATCCGCGACCTCCACGTGACGGTCGAGACGGATGCCGGAACCACGCCCATCCTCAACGGTGTCACCCTCACGATCCGCAAGGGCGAGACCCACGCGATCATGGGTCCCAACGGCTCCGGCAAGTCCACGCTGGCGTACACGATCGCCGGCCACCCCAAGTACACCGTCACCTCCGGGTCGATCACGTTCGACGGTGAGGACGTCCTCGCGATGAGCGTGGACGAGCGCGCCCGCGCGGGACTCTTCCTCGCGATGCAGTACCCCGTCGAGGTCCCGGGCGTGACCGTGACGAACTTCCTCCGCACGGCCAAGACGGCGATCGACGGCGAAGCGCCCGCGATCCGCACCTGGACCAAGGACGTCAAGCAGTCCATGAAGAACCTGCGCATGGACCCGAAGTTCGCTCAGCGCAACGTGAACGAGGGGTTCTCCGGCGGCGAGAAGAAGCGCCACGAGATCCTGCAGCTCGAGCTGCTGCAGCCGCAGATCGCCGTCCTCGACGAGACGGACTCGGGTCTGGACGTGGATGCGCTCAAGATCGTCTCCGAGGGCGTCAACCGGGCCAAGGAGAGCACCGACCTCGGTGTCCTGCTCATCACGCACTACACGCGCATCCTCCGCTACATCCGCCCGGACTTCGTCCACGTCATGGTCGCCGGCCGCATCGTCGAGGAGGGCGGCTCCGAGCTCGCCGACCGCCTGGAGGACGAGGGCTACGACCGCTTCATCGAGCCCGTCCTCGAGGGTGAAGCGTAGGCTTCGAGCATGACCGCGACGCTCGCACCCGAGAAGTACGACGAGGTCCAGGAAGCCCTCAAGGACGTCATGGACCCCGAGCTGGGGATCAACGTCGTCGACCTGGGGCTCATCTACGACCTGAGCTGGGATGACGAGAACGATGCCCTTGTCATCCACATGACGCTCACGAGTGCCGGATGCCCCCTCACCGACGTTCTCGAGGAGCAGACCGCGCAGGCTTTGGACGAGGTCGTGGAGCGATTCCGCATCAATTGGGTGTGGATGCCGCCGTGGGGTCCTGAGCGCATCACCGACGACGGGCGCGACATGATGCGCGCGCTCGGATTCGCCATCTGAGTGTCGGTTTCTGACACGCCAACGGGCCGTCCGCGCTGTGCTCGGTAGGCTCGGAGGAGTGAGCGTCACCCCCCTCCAGGCCCTTTCCCTCGACGAGCTGAGGCAGCGGTCCAGCACGAAATGGCGGAAGTATCCCGCCGATGTGCTGCCGCTCTTCGTGGCCGAACTGGACTACGAGCTGGCACCGGAGATCACGCGCGTCCTCGCGGAGGCCGTTCGACGCGGCGACACCGGATACACGCCGCCGGACCCCGGCATCCGCGAAGCCTTCGTGAAGTTCTCCCGCCGCCGGTTCGGCTGGGAGGTCGACCCGGACCACGTGTTCTGGACAGGCGATGTGATGATGGGCGTCGTCGAGATCCTGCGGAGGGTCATCGCGCCGGGGGAGCGCGTCGTCGTGATGACGCCGGTCTACCCGCCCTTCTTCGATACGGTCGAGGAAGCAGGCGGTGTCGTCGAACGCGTACCCCTCGAGCGCGTCGACGGCGGCTGGCGGATCGATCTGCCCGGCATCCGCAGCGCTCTGCAGAACGGCGCGCGCGCGGTGCTTCTGTGCAATCCGCACAACCCCACCGGCACCGTGCACTCCCGAGAGAGCCTGTCGGCCCTCGCGGCCCTCGCGGCGGAATTCGGCGCCGTCGTCGTCAGCGACGAGATCCACGGGCCGCTCGCGCACGACGGGCACACGTTCGTGCCGTTCCTGGACGCCTCGCCGACCGCCGCCGAGGTCGGGTACGCCGTGACGAGCGCGAGCAAGACGTACAACCTCGCGGGCCTCAAGTGCGCCGTGATGGTCGCCGGCGCGGAACCGCAGGCGCGCACGTTGCGCGCGCTGCCCGCCGAAGTCGAGTGGCGTACGGGCCTCTTCGGGGCGCTGGCGAACGTCGCCGCCTACGCCCCCGAGAGCGACGCGTGGCTCGACGCACTGCTCGCGGCGCTCGGGCAGAATCGGGCGCTGCTGGTCGACCTGCTCGCGGAGCATCTTCCGCTCGCACGTTTCGACGCTCCGGATGCCGGGTTCCTCGCGTGGGTGGACGTGTCGGCGTACGGGTGGGGCGAGAACCCGTCTCCGCACATCCGCCGTCAGGCGAAGGTGGCGCTGCACCACGGCCCGCTCTTCGGGGCCGAGGGCGCGGGTCACGTGCGCATCAACTTCGGGTGCTCGCCCGACGTGTTGACGGAGGCTGTCCGCCGCGTCGCCGGGATCGTGCCGGCGTGAGCCGGGTGCACCCTCGAACCGACGCGAGCATCTGGTCGCCCGAATACGCCTGGGTCACGATCGGCGCCGTCGCGCTCATCTTCCTCGCGGCGATGCAGGCGCTGGCCGTCACGACGGTCATGCCCGTCGTGAGCGCCGATCTGGACGGAGACGCCCTGTATGCCGTCGCCTTCGCGGGCACCCTCGCGACGAGCGTGATCGGGATGGTGGCGGCGGGGGCATGGAGCGATCGGTCGGGGCCGCGCGGACCGCTGTACGGGTCCGTCGCGCTGTTCGTGATCGGGCTCGTGATCGCAGGGCTCGCCACGACGATGCCGATGCTCGTCGTGGGACGCCTCGTTCAGGGTCTCGGGACAGGTGGACAGACCGTCGCGCTGTACGTCGTCGTGGCGCGTGTGTATCCGCCCGCGACGCACGGCCGGGTCTTCGCCGCGTTCTCCGCCGCCTGGGTCGTCCCCTCCCTCATCGGACCGTTCCTCGCGGGCGCAGTGGCCGAGTACCTGCACTGGCGGTGGGTCTTCCTCGGCGTCGCAGTCCTGACCGCCGTCGCTTTCGCGATGGTGGCACTGCGCCTGCACCACACCCCGTTGCACACCGACGAGCCGTCCGAGGGTGGCAGGCGTGCCGTCGCCGCGCGGCTGGCATGTGCCGTCGCGCTGGCGCTCGGGGCGCTCGGTCTGAGCCTGGCGGGCGAGGCCGCTGGATGGGCGCCGGGCGTGGTCGCGGCATCCGTCGTCGTGATCGCCCTCGCCGCCCGCCCGCTCCTGCCGCGGCGGACGCTGCTGTCGGGGCGAGGTCTGCCGAGCGTGATCCTCATGCGCGGCCTGATCGCGGGGGCGCTCTTCGGCGCGGAGATCTACGTGCCGTACCTCCTCATCGCCGACTACGACTTCTCACCGACCTGGGCGGGGCTCGGGCTCACCGCGGCGGCGCTCCTCTGGGCGGCTTCCGCCTATGTGCAGGGCCGCTTCGGAGACCGCATCGGCAACCGCCGCATCACCCTGATCGGGACGACGCTGCTGCTGTCTGCGGTGCTCAGCGCGGCGGCGACGGCGGCCTGGCACCTGAGCCCCGTCGTCCTGATCGCGGGATGGGCTCTCGCCGGTGCCGGCATGGGGCTCATGTACCCCCGGCTGACGGTGCTCACGCTCGCGTACTCGACGCCGCAGAACCAGGGTTTCAACTCCTCGGCGCTGTCGATCTCGGACGCGATCGGCGCGTCGGCGGCGATCGCCGCGATGGGACTCACGTTCGTCGCGCTGGCGGGGACGTCGGCGGCGTTCCCGGCGGTGTTCGCCGTCGCCGCGGCGCTGGCCCTGGCCGGACTGATCCCGGGCCTGCGGCTGGGACACGCGAGCGAGCGGCGCTGACCGATCAGTTCTCGGCGCGGCCGTCCCGCCAGTAGCCCATGAAGGCCACCGCGCGCCGGTCCACACCGTGCTCGGCGACCAGGTGTCGGCGGAGGGCTTTGATCGCGCCGGATTCGCCCGCGAGCCACGCGTAGAGCGGCGCACGCTTGAGCGCGGCCCCGCCTTTCGCCGTGCGCGGGACCTCCCACAGGATGCCGGCGTCGATGTCCACCTCTTCCACGGGGGTGGCCGCCCCGGCGGGGACGAGCGCGTCCGCGACGGTCTCCACGGCGGGGATCAGGTGCGAGTGCCTGTCGCGGTCTTCGCGGGCGTGCACGTGGTAGACGAAGCCGGGATGCACCGGCAGGTAGTCCGCATCCCGCTCGTGCGGCACCTCCATCACCACGACTCCGGTCGCCGTGCGGGGAAGCTGCTCGAGGATGACGGCGATCGCCGGCGCCGCCGTCTCGTCTCCGGCCAGGAGCAGCGTGTCCACGTGTGCGGGCGGTACGAAATCGATCCCGTAGCTCACCCCCGTGTGCGCGGTGGTCGGCGCGAAGATCAGCACCTCGTCGCCGACGGACGCCGAGGCGATCCAGGCGGATGCCGGACCACGGACGTCGTGCGCGACCATGTCGATCTCGACCTGGGCCTCCTCCCGGCGCACGCGCCGGGTCGTGTAGGTGCGGAACGGCGGCCGGGCATCCTCCGGGAGGTCGCGCCAGCGCAAGTACCAGTCCTCACCCAGCGGCATCGCGGCCAGCGGAGCGGCGACGGTGGGGAAGACGACCTTCACGCGCTGGTCGAAGCCCGGGTCACCGTACTCGGCCAGGTCCGGACCGGTGAAGGTGAACCGGCGGAAGCTCGGCGTGAGGTCGGTGACGGCGGTCACCGTGGCGTGGAAGAAGCGATTCGTGACCGGGGGAGCGGCGACGGCTGTCATGGGTTCCTCGTTCGTCGAGAGCGTTCGGCGGGGTCAGGCGGGGCTGATCACGTGATGGCGGCCGCGGGGGAGCACCATCGGCGTTCCGGAGACGGGGTCGGGCACCACGAGCGCCTCGAGCTCGAACACGTCGCGGATGAGTTCGCTCGTAAGCACCTCGGCCGGCCGCCCGCCGGTGACCACGCGTCCGTCGCGGAGGGCGAAGAGATGATCCGCGTAGCGCGCGGCGAGGTTGATGTCGTGCAGGACCATCACGATGGTCGTTCCCTGCTCGCGATTGAGGTCGGTCAGCAGGTCCAGCACCTCGATCTGGTGGGTCAGGTCGAGGAACGTCGTCGGTTCATCCAGCAGCAGGATGTCCGTCTCCTGCGCGAGCGCCATCGCGATCCACACCCGCTGACGCTGGCCGCCGGAGAGTTCGTCCACCGAGCGGTCGGCGAATTCCGTGATCCCGGTGGCGGCCAGCGACCGGGCGACGACGTCGTAGTCGTGGGCGGTGGAACGGGCGAGCATCCGCTGGTGCGGGTGCCGGCCGCGGCCCACGAGATCGGCCACGGCGATCCCCTCCGGCGCGACGGGGCTCTGCGGCAGAAGACCGAGCGTACGGGCGATCTCCTTCGTCGGCCGGCCGTGCAGTGCCTTGCCGTCCAGGATCACCTGGCCCGAGCGGGGACTGATCAGCCGGGCCAGCGCACGCAGCAGCGTGGACTTGCCGCATCCGTTCGCGCCGACGATCGCGGTGATCGCACCGGAGGGGATCGTCAGATCCAGTCCGTCGACGATCACCCGGTCGCCGTAGGCGAGGGAGAGGGACTCGGCGGAAAGCCGATGCGGTTCGGTCATATCGACGCTCCCGAGCGGTTGATGCGGATGAGCAGGAAGACCAGGTAGGGCGCGCCCAGGACGCCGGTGATCACCCCGACCGGGTACCGGTTCTCGAAGGCGAACTGACCGATCAGGTCGGCGAGCAGCACGAGAAGCGCTCCGACGAATCCTGCGGGGAGGAGCAGGGAGCCGCCCGAGCCGACGACGCGCGCCGCGATGGGACCGGCCATGAATGCGACGAACGCGATCGGTCCCGTCGCCGCCGTCGCGAACGCGAGGAGCGCGACGGCGCCGATGATCAGCAGAACCCGGGTCCGCGTCACCTCGACGCCGAGACTCGCTGCCGAGTCATCGCCCAGGCGCAGCATCCCGAGCCCGCGTCCCTGCGTGAGCAGGAGGGGGACCAGGACGGCGGTCGCGATCGCGAGCGGCAGGACGGCCTGCCACGTCGCGCCGTTGAGACTCCCGGTGAGCCACTGCATCGCCGTCTGCAGGTCCCAGGCGGCCGCGCGGGAGAGGACATACGTGATCGCGCTGTCCAGCATCGCCGCCACACCGATCCCGATGAGGATCAGGCGGGCGCCGGCGAATCCGCCGCGATGGGAGAGCAGGTAGATCACCGCGGCGGTGACGAGGGCTCCGGCGAGGGCGAGGAAGGACACCGCCGTCTCGTTCAGCGACAGCACGATGATCCCGTACACGGCCGCAAGGCTCGCCCCGGAGCTGATCCCGATGATGTCGGGGGAGGCGAGCGGATTGCGCAGCAGCGTCTGGAACGTCGTTCCCGCGATGCCGAACGCGAAGCCCGCGAGGATCGCCATCGTCGCGCGTGGCAGGCGCAGTTCGCCCACCGTGAAGGACGCACCCGGAACCGTCTCGCCGAGCACGACGCGGAAGACCTCGACGGGAGTGTAGAAGGATCGTCCGACCATCAGCGTGAGCGCGAACGTCACGACCAGGAGCACGGCGAGGGTGGCGATCACGAACGTGCGGGAGCGGCGGCGGGCACGGATGCCGGCGGCGACGGTGAGCGCGGTCACAGCTCGCGCACCCTCTGCCGACGCACGATCCAGATGAACAGGGGCGCGCCGATGAACGCGGTGATGATGCCGACCTCGATCTCCTCGGGGCGCGCCACGATTCGGCCGAGGACATCGGCCGCGACCAGGAGCGCGGCGCCTGAGATCGCGGTGAACGGGAGCAGCCAGCGGTGGTCGGTGCCGACCAGAAGCCGGCACATGTGCGGGATCACGAGTCCGACGAACGCGATGGGACCGGCGACGGCGGTCGCCGCGCCGCACAGGATCACCGCGCCCGCGGCGGCGAGCAGCCGGGTGCGGAACACGTTCTCGCCGAGCCCGGCGGCGAGGTCGTCGCCGAGGGCGAGCGAGTTCATCCCCCTCGCGCACAGCACGCAGATGAGCGCGCCGGCGGCCAGGGCCGGCAGGACGAGGCCGATCCGGTCCCACGTCGCACCTCCGACACCGCCGATCTGCCAGAAGCGGAACGTCTCCATCGCGTCGACGCGGGGGAGGAGGATCGCGCTGGTGAGCGACGCGAACGCGGCTGAGATCGCCGCGCCGGCGAGGGTGAGTTTGAGCGGCGTCGCGCCGCCGCGGCCGAGCGACCCGACCGCGTAGACGAAGACCGCTGCGGCCGCCGCTCCGATGATCGCGACGACCATGTACGCCACCGGATCCGACATCCCGAAGAAGACGATGCCGAACACCACCGCGAGCGCGGCGCCGCCGGAGACGCCCAGGATCCCGGGATCGGCGAGCGGGTTGCGTGTGACGGCCTGCATTCCGGTGCCGGCCATCCCGAGGGCGGCGCCGACGAGCAGGGCGAGCACCGTGCGGGGGATACGGGCCTGGACGGCTGCCTGGGCTATGCCGTCCGCGCCGCCGCCCAGCCCCGCGATGAGGTCCGCGAGCGTCACTTCGCGCACGCCGAACGCGACGGACAGCGCACACAGCACCGTCAGCACGCCGGCGCCGGCCGCCAGCCACGCGGCGCGCACCGCCGCCGGGCGCCGCAGGGAAGCGGCATCCGGCAGCGGTGTACGCGTCGCGGCGAGGGTCACTCGGACGTTCCGTCGATCGTGCGGCGGATCAGCGCAGCGCGCCGGCGAGCAGGGCGAAGTACTCGTCGATTCCCCAGCCGATCGAGAGCGGCGAGGGGTTGGCCGATGCCGCGAGCGGAGTCGAGTTCTCGAGCACCGCGATGCGCCCTTCGGCGATGGCGGGGATCTGCGAGAGCAGGGGGTCGGCCTGCAGCTGCTCGATGATCGCGCCGTCGGGATCGCCGTACGTGACGAACACGTCGACGTCCGAGAACCGGTCGGCCTGCTCGGCGCTCACGGTCACGTAGAACAGGTCGGTCCCCGCCGACTCCTCGGTCACGATCTCGGGCTCGGGCAGACCGAGGCTCGCCAGGAACCCGGGACGGGTGTCCAGGCTCGTGTAGAAGCCGACCTGGCTGAGGTCGGACGGATCGAGATACGAGAAGAGCACCTTCGCGTCGGCGAGTTCGGCGTTCGCATCCAGCGCGGTCTGCACCTGCGCCTCGAGGTCCTCGATCAGCGCGTCGCCTTCCTCGGAGAGTCCGATCGCGGCGGAGTTCATGCGGATCATGTCCTGGTAGGACGTTCCCCACGCGACCTCGGGGTAGGCCACGACGGGCGCGATCTTGGAGAGCGTGTCGTACTCCTCCTGTGTCAGGCCCGAGTACGAGGCGAGGATGACGTCGGGCTCGGTGTCGGCCACGGCCTCGAAATCGATCCCGTCCGTCTCGTCGAACAGGACGGGGGTCTCGGCACCGAGCTCGGTCAGCTGGTCCTCCACCCACGGGAGCACGCCGTCGCCGTCGTCGTCGCCCCATGTCGCCTTGCTCATGCCGACCGGGACCACGCCGAGCGCGAGCGGCACCTCGTGGTTCCCCCACGCGACGGCGGCGACACGCTCGGGCTGCGACTCGATCGTGGTCTGCCCGAACGCGTGGTCGATCGTGACGGGGAACGCGCCGTCCTCTGCCGCCGCGGTTCCTCCGGCGGAGGATCCGCTCGTGTCGGACGCGCAGCCGGTGACCAGCAGAACGGTGGCGGCGGTGAGGATCGTCGCGGCGGCGACCTTGGCGGATGACGGGGCGATGCGGGTGCGAGGCACGGGATACTCCGGATGAGTCGGGTGTCGGCAGGGTGTGGTGCAAGCCTTGTTAGGTAAGCCTTACATTACCCGGCACATTACCGAACCGGACCCCGGAACCCGAATCCGCCCGCGGGATCAGCTCCGCTTGGTGGCGTCGATCCGCCGGACCAGGGCCCAGGCGCCCGGGACGATGAGCGCCGCGAGGGCCGCCTTCACGATTCCGCCGACGATGAACGGGAAGAGCCCCGCCTCGAGGATCTGCCAGAAGGTCAGGTCCAGACCCATCCCGACGTTCAGGACGTACGCGAGGTACGGGATGCCGAAGACGAAGGGGACTGCGCTCGCCAGGGCGAACCCGGCGAACGCGAGGAGCGGGCGGCGATCCCACGCGCGCTCGGCGAACCATCCGGCGACGAAAGCGGAGACGATGAAGCCGATCACGAACCCGAAGCTGGGCTTGGCGACCGCTGCGAGCGAGCCGGTGAACCCGGCGAAGATCGGCAGGCCGGCGAGGCCCAGAGCCATGTAGGTCGTCAGAGCGGCGGCTCCGCGCCATGCGCCGAGCGAAGCGCCCACGATGATGACACCGAGCGTCTGGCCCGTGATCGGGACCGGCCACAGCGGGATCTCGACCTGGGCGAGCGCGGCGACGACCGCGGCCCCGGTCAGCACGAGTGCGGCATCCAGAGCGAACGCCCGCGCGCGGGTGGAGGGGCGGGCGATGACGTCGGCGAGCACGCGACGGGTGGGGATGGCGGCGACGGACATGGAGCTCCTCTGCGGGGGGACGACGGTGGGAAGCGGCGCGGGCCGCTGATTTTCAGCGTAGGGGAGCGATCGCGGCACTTCTTGGATGCCGTCCACTATGTCTGCCCCGCTCTTTGTCGGTGTCGTGCAGTATTCGCGGCCGGTAGACTGGGATGTCGGCCACTCGGCCATCCTCCACTTCGACGAAACGGACCTTCGCTGTGCTCGCCGTGCACGACCTCGAGATCCGCGTGGGCGCCCGCGTGCTCATGGCGGACGTCTCGTTCCGCGTCAGCAACGGCGACAAGGTCGGGCTCGTCGGCCGCAACGGCGCCGGCAAGACGACGCTGACGAAGGTCCTCGCGGGAGACCTGCTGCCCGCTGCCGGCCGCGTCGACCGGTCCGAAGAGCTCGGATATCTCCCGCAGGACCCCCGGACGGGCGATCCCGAGATGCTGGCTCGTACGCGCATCCTCGACGCGCGCGGCCTCGGCACCCTTGCGATCGGCATGCACGAGGCGTCGATGCAGATGGGTGACGACGACCCGGCTGTCGCCGCGAAGGCGATGAAGCGCTACAGCAGTCTGACCGAGCGATTCGAGGCGCTCGGCGGATACACCGCGGAGGCGGAGGCCGCGTCGATCGCGCACAACCTGTCGCTTCCGGACCGCATCCTCGACCAGCCGCTGAAGACCCTCTCGGGTGGCCAACGCCGCCGGATCGAGCTCGCGCGCATCCTCTTCTCGGATGCGGAATCGATGATCCTGGATGAACCGACGAACCACCTCGACGCGGACAGCGTCGTGTGGCTGCGCGAGTTCCTGAAGAACTACAAGGGCGGGCTCATCGTGATCAGTCACGATGTCGAGCTCGTGGGGGAGACCGTGAACCGCGTCTTCTACCTCGACGCGAACCGCCAGGTCATCGACGTCTACAACATGAACTGGAAGAACTACCTGCGCCAGCGGGTGGCCGACGAGGAGCGCCGCAAGAAGGAGCGCGTCAACGTCGAGAAGAAGGCCTCCCAGCTCCAGCTGCAGGCGGCCCGGTTCGGCGCGAAGGCGTCCAAGGCCGCGGCCGCGCACCAGATGGTGGCCCGCGCCGAGAAGATGCTGTCCGGCCTGGACGACGTGCGCCAGGTCGAGCGGGTCGCCAAGCTCCGCTTCCCCAAGCCCGCCCCCTGCGGCAAGACGCCGCTCATGGCGTCGGGTCTGTCCAAGTCGTACGGCTCGCTCGAGATCTTCACCGATGTCGACCTCGCGATCGACCGCGGATCGAAAGTCGTCGTGCTGGGTCTGAACGGTGCCGGCAAGACCACGCTGCTGCGGATCCTCGCCGGCGTCGACCAGCCCGACACCGGGCAGCTCGAGCCCGGCCACGGGCTGAAGATCGGGTACTACGCGCAGGAGCACGAGAACCTCGACGTCTCGCGGTCGGTGCTCGAGAACATGATGTCCGCCGCTCCCGACATCAGCGCGACCGAGGCGCGGAAGGTGCTCGGCTCGTTCCTGTTCACCGGCGACGATGTGCTCAAGCCCGCCGGCGTCCTCTCCGGCGGAGAGAAGACGCGCCTGTCGCTCGCGACGCTCGTGGTCTCCTCTGCCAACATGCTGCTGCTCGACGAGCCCACGAACAACCTCGACCCGGCATCCCGGGAAGAGATCCTCGGGGCACTCGCCCACTACGAGGGAGCGGTTGTGCTCGTCTCGCACGACGAGGGTGCCGTGGAGGCGCTGAATCCGGAGCGGGTGCTCATCCTCCCCGACGGCGTCGAGGACCTCTGGAACCGCGAGTACCAGGAGCTCATCTCGCTCGCATGAGGTCGTGCGTCAGCGCCCGGCGCCGTCCAGGATCGAGTCCTCTTCCTCCATGTCGCGGTCCGTCCGGCGGGCGGGTTTCCGCTCACGCGGCTCGACGCCCTTCGCGCGGTCTTCGGCATCCTCGCGCCGGTGGCGCCGCTCGGTGCGGATCACATAGCCGATGAAGACGAAGCCCATGACGGCGAAGAGAATCCACTGGATCGCGTACGACAAGTAGGGCCCGGGGTCATCCGACGGCGCCGTGAGTGCTTCCGGACGCGTCGCCGGTGCCGGGTCCTCGGTCACCATCACGCCGTAGGCGCTGCGCTCGAGCACCCCGTCCAGACCGGTCTGCGCGGCGACGAGGTCGGGCGTGATCGAGGGGACCTGCCCGTCCGGTGCCGAGCGCCCGGATGCGGGCACCGCCTCGGCGGGCCGCAGCCGCGCGATGACCGTGACCTCGCCCTCGGGGGGCGCGGGCACGGTGTCGGGCAGCGGCTGAGACTCACCCGGTCGGACCCAGCCCCGGTCGATCAGCAGCACGCGGCCGTCGTCGAGGCGGAACGGCACGAGCACTTCGAACGCGGCGGTCCCGCCGTGTGGCCGGTTGCGGACCAGCAGCTGCTGTCCGGCGAGGTACTCGCCCTCGAGCGCGACCGGGCGCCACTCGTCGGCGGGGTCCAGTGCGCCCCCCTCGGGAATCACTTCGGCCAGCGGAACGGGGTCGGCGTCGTAGTTGCGATCCACGAGCTCCAGCTGCGCCGATCGGTCGGCATTCCGGGTGAACTGCCAGTTCGACAGGAAGCCGCACGCGATCGCGAAGACGATCGCCACGGCGACGTACGCGGTCCATCGCACCGCCGCGGGAGCGGCATCCCGCCGCCCGCTCATGACGGCACCTCCGCTCCGCCGGTCTCCAGAGGGAAGACTGCGACGGGGAAGTCCCGCGCGGCGAGATAATCCCTCAAGAACTCACGGTGTTCGTCGCACGCGACCCAGACTTTGCGACGGTCCGCGGCGTGGATCCGCGGGTTGCGCCATTCCACGCGCCATCGGGCCGCTTCCCGGCAGCCGGCTCGTGAGCAGTCTACTCGGGGTGCGACCTCTCGCGCGTCGGGGCGCGCGACGGTCACTCCGGGGCGCCCGGGCGGCGTTCGTCGATCGAGCGGGTCTCCTGGATGCGCAGAACCGGCGGCGCCCCGTCCGAGCTCGGCGTCGGCTGCGGCGTCGGGGCGGACGGCAGTGCCCGCTCGGGACGGATCACCTCGGTGCGCGCGGTGTCCGGACCGACGTTCGCCACGACGACAGCGATGTACGGGATCACGATCGCGCCGGCCGCGAACACCCACGTGTACCAGCTGTACGGCGTCACCACGACCATCAGGATGAAGCACGCGACGCGGATGCCCATCATCACGAGATAGCGGCTGGAACGACGATGTTCGTCGTCGCGCGGTGCTTCCGGCAACGATGTCGCGGACTGGGGCTTCGGCGTGGTCTTCACGGTGAGACCAGGGTACGCCCGCTGCGAGGGGGGTCGGCCGGTTCAGCCCGGATCGCTGGGCCGATTTCGGCTCAGCTGCTGTAGCGCACACCCTGCGAAGCGGCGAACGCGAAGAAGGCGAAGAACGCGATGACGCCGATCACGAACAGCGCGAGACCCACGTAGCCGACGATCAGTCCCGCCAGGGCCATGCCGCGGCCCTTCTCGCCGGACGTCGCGATCTGCTTCAGCGAGATGTGCCCCATGATGACGCCGCCCAGCGATCCGATGAACGGAAGGATCCAGATGAAGCCGACGATCGAGGCGATCATCGAGATGACCGCGAGCGTGTTCGTCTTCACCGGGGCGTACGCACCGTAGGGTGCGGGTGCGTAACCGGCGCCGGGGCCGTAGGCGGGGGCCGTGCCGTAGGAGGGCGCCGGAGCGGAGCCGTATGCCGGCGCGGCGCCGTACGAGGGCGGCTGCGGAGCCTGGGGCACGTAGGCGGGCGGGGCGGTGGGTGCCGCGCTCGGCGCCGGCGGCACGGGCGGTACGCCGGCCTGACCGGGAGTGGTGCCGTCGGGGTTCGTGTCGCTCACGGGCGTGCCTTTCATCGGGTCACTCCCAGCGTCCCAGTGCGGGCCGGGGGTGTCAAACCGCGCCCGACTAGGCTGGTGCGGTCCACGTCCTCGCCGCATCCGGGAGTCCTCACATGTCGAATGAACGCGTCGTCCTCGTCACCGGCGGCAACCGCGGCATCGGTCGCGCGATCGCCGAGCGCTTCGTCGCGGACGGCTACCGCGTCGCCGTCACCGTGCGCTCCGGCGAGGGGCCGGAAGGCACGCTCACCGTGCGGGCCGACGTGACGGATGCCGCCGCACTGGATGCC
The DNA here is from genome assembly GCF_040687315.1 of Microbacterium sp. NPDC064584. Lineage (NCBI taxonomy): Bacteria > Bacillati > Actinomycetota > Actinomycetes > Micrococcales > Microbacteriaceae > Microbacterium > Microbacterium sp. NPDC064584. The sequence continues at coordinate 21,665 of NZ_JBFBMZ010000003.1, forward strand.
GCGTTCACCGAGGTCGAGGCGGCACTCGGTCCGGTGGAGATCGTCGTGGCGAACGCCGGGATCACGAAGGACACGCTCCTGCTGCGTATGAGCGAGGACGACTTCGACAGCGTCGTCGCCACGAACCTCGGCGGGTCCTTCCGCGTCGTCAAGCGGGCGGCGAAGGGCATGCTCCGCGCGCGCTGGGGACGCGTCATCCTCATCTCGAGCGTCGTCGGACTCTACGGGTCGGCCGGGCAGATCAACTACGCCTCGTCCAAGAGCGCCCTCGTCGGCTTCGCGCGATCCCTCACGCGCGAGCTGGGCGCGCGCGGAATCACCGCGAACGTCGTGGCGCCCGGCTTCATCGAGTCCGACATGACCGCGTCGCTGCCCGAGCAGGTGCAGGCCGACTACAAGAAGAGCATCCCCGCCGGCCGGTTCGCGACCACCGACGAGGTCGCCGGTGTGGTCGCCTGGCTCGCTTCGGACGATGCGGCGTACATCTCGGGCGCCGTGATCCCCGTGGACGGCGGACTCGGCATGGGGCACTGACCCGGCCGCCAACGACCGGCAGCGTCAACGACCGGCAGCGCTGGCGATCTCTGCGGCGAGGTTGTCGGGCTGTGAGAACTGCGGCCAGTGACCGGAGTGCAATTCGACGATGTCGAGATCCTGCACGGCCGCGAGCTCTTCAGCCCAGTCCGGTGCCGACGCGATGATGTCGCGGATCTCCGCAGCCGGAACCGTGCCGGTGAGCATCGTCACCGGCACCCTCCGCCGTCGCTCGTCGTGCAGGCGCAGCGGATCCGTCGGTACGAGCGCCGGAACCGTCTTCGCGGTGGCCGCGACGCGGGCGCGGGTCGGCTCGTCGAGATCGGCGATCTCCTGGTCCTCGAAGAAGTCCCAGCCGGGGAACGGAATGACGCCGTCGACGACGGGGAACTCCCAGATCGACCCGCCGTCTCCCGGCGGGAAGGTGTCGACGAACACGATGCGCGCGACACGCTCGGGCCGTGCGTCCGCGGCGCCGTACACCACATTGCCGCCGCCGCTGTGCCCGACGAGGACCACGAGCCCCGACGATCGATCGATCTCGTCGACGACCGCGTCCACCCAGTCCGCAATGCCGATCCGATCGGACTGCGCGGCCGGCACCCCGACACCGGGCATCGTCAGGGCGTGCACGGAGTGACCGGATCGTTCGAGAGCAGGGACCACGGCGTCCCATGACGAGGCGTCGAGCCAGAGGCCCGGAACGAGGATGATGTTCATTCCGGAAACCTACTCCCGTCATCCGACATCGCTCAGGGCAGGAGCGGGATCACCTCGCGCAGGTCGACGCGCGCGATCACGAGATCGGCTCGCGCTCGCACGGCCGGCTTCGCGTTGAAGGCGAGTCCGAGGCCCGCGACCGCCATCATGCGCAGATCGTTCGCACCGTCGCCGATCGCGATCGTGCGCTGCACAGGGACACGCTCTGCATCCGCCCACTCCTGCAGCGCGTCGGCCTTTGCCTCGGCATCCACGATCGCGCCTTCGACGGCCCCGGTCAGAACGCCGTCGTGCGTGGCGAGCCGGTTCGCGCGCCACCGGTCCACTCCGAGCGCCGGGGCGACCGAATCGAGGATCTCGTGGAAGCCGCCGGAGACGACACCCACCGATCCTCCACGCGCGTGGACCTCGTCGATCAGCTCGTGCACACCGGGCGTCGGCTCGATCCGCGACAGCACGCGGGCGAACGCGGACGTCGGCACGCCGGTGAGCGCCTGCACGCGCGAGCGCAGGCTCGTCGCGAAGTCCACCTCACCGCGCATCGCCGCTTCGGTCGCCGCCGCCACTTCGCCGCCGCGCCCCGCCTCATCGGCGATCAGCTCGATGACCTCGTTGCGGATGAGAGTGGAGTCGGCGTCGAGCACGACGAGGAACCGGGCAGGCGTGGGAGGCACGACTCCACGGTAGCGTCCGCGCGGCGCCGGCTCAGGCGTCGACGCGGATGCCCTTGCCGACGACGGTCAGCCCGCTGTCGGTGACCGTGAAGCCCCGGGCGATGTCGCGCTCGCGATCGACCCCGACCGTCGCGCCGTCCGCGAGGACGACGTTCTTGTCGAGGATCGCGCGATGGATGCGCGCACCCTGCCCGACCCGCACGTGGTCGAACAGCACCGAGTCGGTGATCGTCGATCCGCCCCCCGCGAGGGTCCACGGGCCCACGACACTGCGCTCGAGATGGGTCCCGGACAGCACCGAGCCGAGCGAGACCACCGAGTCGATCGCGTTGCCGATGCGTCCCACCGAGTCGCGCACGAACTTGGCCGGCGGAGAGTTCACCGTTTGCGAGTGGATGGGCCAGTCCGTGTTGTACAGGTTGAAGATCGGCAGCGTCGAGATCAGGTCCATGTGGGCGTCGAAGAACGAGTCGATCGTGCCCACGTCCCGCCAGTAGTCGCGGTCGCGATCGGTGGATCCCGGCACATCGTTGCGCTTCATGTCGTACACGCCCGCGTCGCCGCGACCCACGAAGTAGGGGATGATGTCGCCGCCCATGTCGTGGTTCGAGGTGGGGAGCTCGCCGTCCGACTCGACGGCCTCGATCAGCGCGTCGGTGTCGAAGATGTAGTTGCCCATCGAGGCGAGCACTTCGTGCGGAGCGTCGGCGAGGCCCTTGGCGTCCTGCGGCTTCTCCAGGAACTCCCGGATCTTCCCGGGGTCCTTCTCGTCGACGTCGATCACGCCGAACTGATTGGCCAGGGCCAGTGGCTGACGGATGCCGGCCACCGTGGCGCGGGCACCGGAGTCGATGTGCGCGGCGAGCATCTGACGGAAGTCCATGCGGTACACGTGATCGGCGCCGATCACGATGACGATGTCGGGCTTCTCGTCGTTGATCAGGTTGAGGCTCTGCAGGATGGCGTCCGCCGAGCCGGAGAACCAGCGCTTGCCCAGTCGCTGCTGGGCGGGCACCGAGGCGACGTACGAGTCCAGCAGAGGCGACATGCGCCAGGTCTGCGAGATGTGGCGGTCGAGGCTGTGCGACTTGTACTGCGTCAGCACGACGAGCTGTCTCAGGCCCGAATTGATGAGATTCGATATCGCGAAGTCGATCAGGCGGTACTGCCCTCCGAACGGCACCGCGGGCTTGGCCCGATCCGCCGTGAGGGGCATGAGTCGCTTGCCCTCGCCACCGGCGAGGATGATTCCGAAGACCTTCGGCGTCGTAGGCATGGCCCAACCCTATGCCGCGATTCGACCCGGGGACTAGCGTGTTGACATGCGAGTCGACATCGTCACCAAGGAATATCCGCCGGAGATCTACGGCGGCGCGGGAGTGCATGTGACCGAGCTGGTCCGCGCGCTCCGCGAGCGGATGGACGTGCAGGTTCGCGCGTTCGGCGCGGCCCGCGCCGAGCAGGACACGACCGCGTACGGCGTGCCCGCAGAACTGCAGTCGGCGAACGGCGCGATCCAGACGCTCGGCACCGATCTGGAGATCGTGTCGGACATCGCCGGCGCGGACGTCGTGCACAGCCACACCTGGTACGCGAACTTCGCCGGCCATCTCGCGGGCCTTCTGCACGGCATCCCGCACATCGTCACGGCGCACAGTCTCGAGCCCCTCCGGCCGTGGAAGGCCGAGCAGCTGGGTGGGGGCTACGCCGTTTCCAGCTACATCGAGAAGACGGCCTACGAGGGCGCGGCGGCGATCGTGGCGGTCAGCGACGGCATGCGCACCGACATCCTGCGCAGCTACCCCGACCTCGACCCGGCGAAGGTGCGCGTGATCTACAACGGCATCGATGTGGACGCCTGGCGGCCGGTGGAGAATCCCGGACTCCTCGCGGAGCTCGGGATCAGCCCGGCCCGGCCGTCGGTCGTCTTCGTCGGCCGGATCACCCGGCAGAAGGGCCTGCCCTATTTCCTCCGGGCCGCGGAGCTCCTGCCGCCGGATGTGCAGGTCATCCTGTGCGCGGGCGCGCCGGACACCCCCCAGATCATGGAGGAGGTCCAGGGTCTCGTCCGCCGCCTGCAGGAGACGCGTGACGGGGTGGTGTGGATCGAGCGGATGCTGCCGCGCGACGAACTGTGCGCGGTGCTGACCGCTGCCACGACTTTCGTCTGCCCGTCGATCTACGAGCCGCTCGGCATCGTGAACCTCGAGGCGATGGCGTGCGGTGCCGCGGTGGTCGGGACGGCGACCGGCGGCATTCCGGAAGTCGTCGTGGACGGCGTCACCGGCCGGCTCGTGCCGATCGAGCAGGTGCAGGACGGCACAGGGACGCCGCTGGACCCCGATCGATACGTCGCCGACCTCGCGCGCGTGCTCACCGAGGTCGTGAGCGACCCGGAGCGCGCCGCCGCGTACGGCGCCGCCGGCCGCGAACGGGCGGCGAACGATTTCAGCTGGGCATCGATCGCGGACGCCACGGCGGCGCTGTACGCAGAGGTGAGCGGCATCCGCGGATAGGGTGGAGCGCATGCCGCAGGTGCTCGAGTTCTCCGACGTCGTCGTCCGCCGAAGTGCCCGGGACATCGTGGACCACCTCGAGTGGTCGGTGGAAGACGATCAGCGCTGGGTGATCCTCGGGCCGAACGGCGCGGGCAAGACGACCGTGCTGCAGCTGGCCGACACGCTCGTCCACCCGACTTCGGGTCGCGTCACGATCCTGGGGGAGCAGCTCGGGCGGACGGACGTCTTCGAGCTCCGGCCCCGCATCGGGTTCGCCTCGAGCGCGATGGCCAAGCGCGTGCCCGCGGAGGAGACGGTTCTGAACGTCGTCCTCACCGCCGCGTACTCGGTCGTCGGACGCTGGAACGAGGCGTACGAGGACATCGACGAGCGTCGCGCGCTGCGGGTGCTGGCCGAATGGCGACTGGACCACCTCGCCGACCGCACGTTCGGCACGCTGTCCGACGGCGAGCAGAAGCGCGTCCAGATCGCGCGGGCGATCATGACGGATCCCGAGCTCCTCCTGCTCGACGAGCCCGCCGCGAGTCTCGATCTCGGCGCGCGCGAAGAGCTGCTGACCCTGCTGAGCGGCTACGCGCAGGCCCCCACGACGCCCGCGATGGTGATGGTGACGCACCATGTGGAGGAGATCCCGGTGGGCTTCACGCATGTCCTGCTGCTGCGCGAGGGCCGCGTCGTCGCCGCCGGGCCGCTGGCGGAGGCGCTCACGGCGGAGAACCTGTCCGAGACGTTCGGCGTGCCGATCGCCCTCACCGCGGCCGACGGTCGGTACGCGGCTCGTGCGAGTGCCTGACCGGCGATTCTGCGCGAGGCCGACGGGCTGATAGCATAGACCCTTGGTGCATTCGCACCGCAGATTTTCACGCCCTGGCAAAATCCAGTGCACTCTCCCTAGAGGATCACCATGAAGACTGACATCCACCCCGACTACAAGGCGGTCGTGTTCCGCGACCTCGGCTCGGGCGAGACCTTCCTGACCCGTTCGACGGTCAGCTCCGACAAGACGATCGAGCTCGACGGCGTGGAGTACCCCGTCATCGACGTCGAGATCTCGTCCGCGTCGCACCCGTTCTACACGGGCAAGCAGCGCATCATGGACTCGGCCGGGCGCGTCGAGAAGTTCAACCAGCGCTTCAAGAACTTCGGCGGAGGCTCGAGCAACTGACGCTCGTCCGCTGAGAAAGGCCCCGCTTCGGCGGGGCCTTTCGCGTGCGCGGAAGACCGCGTCAGCGGACGGGCCACGACCCGTCCAGGTGCGTTTCCGGGTCAAGCCGCCCGATCCTCACGAAGTACTCCGTGAGGCTGTCGGCCTGTGCGCGGGCCCAGCCGATCTGGTGGGTGTGCAGAACGTCGGCGCGCGCAGGAAGGAGCTCGGCGAACCGACGCGCCAGCGCCTGCGCGAGGCGTCCCGCGGCGACGGCGTCCGCGGACGCGTCGTGCGCCCCGTCCAGGGGCACTGCGTAATGCGCGGCGACGGCGGCCAGCGTCCGCTTGCCGCGCCGGTATCGGTCGTAGGCCTTGTCGATCACGAGGGGGTCGATCACGGGGGAGGGATCCTCCAGAGGTGCGATCGCGTGCCGGCGGGCCTCGTGCGCGAGCAGGGAGAAGTCATAGGACGCGTTGTACGCCACGACGGGGATGCCGGCGTCCAGCAAGGCGCGGAGCGTCTCGGCGACCTGCTCCACCACTTCCTCGGCGGGAGCTCCGACCGCCCGTGCGTGCGCCGTCGTGATGCCGTGCACCGCGGTGGCGGCGGCCGGGATCTCGATTCCGGGGTTGGCGATCCAGTCGCGCGCCAGGATCGCGGTGCCGTCCGCGTCGAGCAGGCCGACGTGCGCCGTGACGATGCGATCGTGCTCCACATCGACTCCGGTCGTCTCGAGGTCGAAGACTCCGATCACGCGCGTCCATTCCATGCTCGTGACGGTATGCGCCACCACCGACACCGGCGTGAAGCGCGCAGGATGACGGAGATGTGCGCGATGACGGAGACTTCCAGGCCTCGGCATCCGTCATTTCGCACATCGACGCGATCCTGCGCACTCGCGGACGCGCAGAGGTCGGACCGAGCGGCCTCGTAGACTCGGACGGTGCCCGCCGCCAACCCATACGCCGACCTCCTCGACGCGATGGAGGTCCAGCGCGCGGAGGTGGACGTGCTCGGCGGTACGACGGCGTACTGGACCTACGGGTCGCCGGACAGCGACACCACCGTGATCGCGGTCCACGGCTTCCGCGGCGAGCACCACGGCCTCGAGCCCGTCGTCGCGCACCTCGACGGCATCCGGATCATCTCGCCGGACCTCCCCGGTTTCGGTGAGACGCCGCCGCTGCCGGGGCGCCGGCACGACCTGGCCGCCTACACCGAGTGGCTGAAGGCCTTCGCCGGGACGGTCGCGCCCGGTGCGGTGATCCTCGGGCATTCGTTCGGCTCGATCGTCGTGGCATCCGCCGTGGCGGAGGGGCTCGACACCCCGAAGGTGATCCTCGTCAACCCGATCGGCGCGCCGGCGCTGGAAGGTCCGCGCGGCATCCTCACCCGGCTCGCCGTCTTCTACTACTGGGCGGGCGCGCGGCTGCCGCAGCGGGCGGGTGACGCTCTGCTGCGCAACGGCGCGATCGTCCGCGTGATGAGCGTGTCGATGGCCAAGACGCGGGACGCCGAGCTGCGCCGCTTCATCCACGACCAGCACGACACGTACTTCTCGCGCTTCGCGGACCGCGACGTCCTGCACGACGCCTTCGTCGCCTCCGTCTCGCACGACGTCCGCGAGTTCGCCCCGCGGATCACCCAGCCGACGCTGCTGATCGCAGCGGTGCGCGACGACATCACGCCGATCGAGGCGGAGAGGCACCTGGCGACGCTGTTCTCGGATGCCGAGCTGATCGAGATTCCGGACGTGGGCCATCTCATCCACTACGAGACGCCGCAGCCGGCCGCCGAGGCGATCAGGCGCTTTCTTTCGCCTTCCGCTCCCGGTAGGCGATGACGTTCATGCGGTTGCCGCAGTTGCCGGTGTCGCAGTAGCGCTTCGAGCCGTTGCGCGAATAGTCGACGTAGACCGATTCGCAGTCGTCGGCCGAGCATGTGCGCACGCGGTCGTACTCGTCGGAGCGGATCACGTCCACGAAGGCCATGGCGGCTTCGACGAGGATGCGGGTCGCCAGCGGGGCGTCGTCGGATGTCGCGTGGATATGCCAGTCGTAGCCTCCGTGCCGGACGAGGCGGGGGAGTGCGCGGCCGTCGGCCAGCATCTCGTTGACCAGCGGCACGGCGCCGTCGCGGTCGACGTCCCACAGGCGCCGCAGCCGCGGACGGATCGCGCGCACGGCGTCGATCTCGGCCTGATCCCGCCGGATCTCGCCGGTGTAGGGATTGATCGCGAGGTACGCCTCGAACTCCTCGGGTGTCTGCAGGGTGTCCTCGCCGTCGAATCCGGGCAGGGTGTTCACCAGGTACACGGCGGCGCGGAGGGACTGCTCGGTGTCACGGATGAACACCATGTTGACTCCTGACATCGGGGAACGCTAGTGTCACCAGTGTACGCACCGTACACTCCTGACACGTAGACAGTCGGATTCCCATGGCCGCACCCACCGCATCGATCCCGATCGTCTCCGCGACGGCTGTCCACCGAGTGAGCACATCGGGGCTCGTTCTTGCCGTCCTGTCCGCCCTGGCGTTCTCCTCGAGCGGCCCGTTCATCAAGCCTCTCCTCGAGGCCGGCTGGTCCCTCGGCGCCGCACTGCTCGTCCGGATGGGCGTTGCCGGTCTCGTGCTCTCGCCCGCACTCGTGCGCGCCGTGCGGCACCAGCCGGGGTTCCTCCGTCGCCATTGGATGCTGATCGTGGCGTTCGGCCTGATCCCGGTCCTCGGCTGCCAGCTCTTCTTCTTCTCGGCGATGCAGCGGATGCCGGTTGCGGTCGCCCTGCTCATCCAGTACCTCGCCCCGGTCATGCTCGTGGCGTATGTGTGGCTCCGCACCCGCCGGGCGCCGTCTGCTCTGGTCCTCGGAGGGTCGGCGGTCGCGATCGTCGGGCTCGTGCTCGTCGTCGACATCTCCGGGGCGTCGTTCGATCTCCTCGGGACGCTGCTCGCCCTGGCCGCCGCGGTGTGCGTGTGCGTCTACTTCGTGATCTCCGAGCGGGCGGGCGGTGATCTTCCGCCGCTGGCGCTGGCCGCTGGTGGACTGCTGGTCGGCGCGGCGGTCATGGCGGTCTTGTGCCTCACCGGCGCGATGCCGTTCGCCGCGCCGCCCGTCTCGGTCGTCCTCGCCGGAGTCGAGGTGCCCTGGTTCGTGCCACTGCTGTGGGTCGCCGCGGTCGCGACGACGGTCGGCTATGCGTTCGGCGTCATGGCGGTGCCGCGTATCGGCTCGCGGGTGGCGTCCTTCGTCGGCCTGTCGGAAGTGCTGTTCGCGCTCGGTTTCGCGTGGCTGTTCCTCGCCGAGGTGCCCGCTCCCATCCAGTTCGCGGGCGGGGCGCTCATCCTCGTCGGCGTGGTGCTCGTGCGCGCGGACGCGAAGGCGACCGGGCTTCCGCCGAAGGGCGAGGACGAGGCCCCTACGCTTCCCGTCGTGCCAGCTCCATGAGCGGAGTCACGCGGTAGTCGATCACCTCGCCCATGACGAGCGAGGTCTCGGTCCGCTCCACCCCCTCGATGGAGAGGATGCGGGCGTCGGTGTCGAACAGGTGCTGCGTGTCCCGGCACACGACGCGCACGAGCAGATCGACCGGTCCGCTGAGGCCGTGGGCCTGCACGACTTCAGGGATGTGAGCGAGCTCAGCGGTGATGCGCGGCAGCTCGGCCTGGCGGACCGTGACGCTCACGAAGGCCTCGATGGGGTAGCCCAGCGCCCGGGCCGAGATCGCGCGTTCGTAGGAGAGGAAGACCCCGGTCCGCTCGAGACGCGCCATGCGCGCCTGCACCGTGTTGCGCGACATCCGCAGACGCTCGGACAGGGCGACGACGGTCGCGCGGGGATCGGCCGCGAGGGCGGCGAGAAGCTCGAGGTCGACATGGTCCACGCTGGTCATAGTGTGGAAGATTAGCAGGCCCACCCTCGTCAGGCTACGCAACATGCTCAATCTGATCGTCAATGCTTGAGCTAGGTGCAAAACGGACGTACTGTCGGCCTCGTCGGCGACGCCGCCGACGATCCGCGCCGGATCACCTCACGAGGGCGGTCCGCAACGACGAGGGATGACGATGATGCACACCCTGAGCCCGACCGCCGATCATGCCACCGACACGGACGACGTGGCCCGTCTGATCACCCCCGACGGTGAGCGCCTCGCCGATCGCGAGCTCGACCCGTGGGTCGCCGACGTCGACGCCGAAGCCCTTCGGGGCCTGTACCGCGACATGACCGTCGTCCGCCGGATCGACACCGAGGGCGTCGCCCTGCAGCGCCAGGGCCAGCTCGGACTCTGGGCGCCCTGTCAGGGACAGGAGGCCACGCAGGTCGGCACCGCCCGGGCGTTCCGTGCCGATGACTTCGTCTTCCCCAGCTACCGCGAGATCGGCGTCGGCTTCGTCCGCGGCGCTGCGCCCGCAGATTTCGTGCTCGCGTGGCGCGGGGAGGCGCACTCGACCTACAACCCGTACGACCTCAACACCGCCACGCCGCAGATCATCATCGGCGCCCAGGCTCTGCACGCCGTCGGCTACGGGATGGGCATCACGTTCGACGGCACCGATCAGGTGGCGGCGGCGTACTTCGGCGACGGTGCGACGAGCCAGGGCGACGTGAACGAGGCCATGGTCTTCGCCTCTTCCTTCCGTGCTCCCGTCGTCTTCGTCTGCACGAACAACCAGTGGGCGATCTCCGAGCCGGTCACCGTGCAGGCGAAGTTCCCGATCGCCGGGCGCGCACCGGGGTTCGGCATCCCGAGTCTGCGGGTCGACGGAAATGACGTCCTCGCGTGCCTCGCGGCGATGCGATGGGCCACCGACCACGCGCGCACCGGGAACGGCCCCGTGTTCCTCGAGGCGGTGACGTACCGGATGGGTCCGCACACGACCTCGGACGACCCCACGCGCTACCGCGACAAGGATGAGGTCGAGCGCTGGCGCCGCCGGGACCCGCTCGCTCGCGTGGAGGCATTGCTGCGGCGCCGCGACGAGTTCTCGGACGAGTTCGCCCGCGATGTGGCGGCCGAGGCCGACCGCTGGGGTGCGGAGGTCCGCGCCGCGACGCTGAACGCCCGCACGAAGGAGCCGATCGAGATCCTCGATCACGTCTACGCCGAGCCGCACGTCGGCCTGGACGCGCAGCGCGCCGACTTCGCTGCCTATCTCGGGAGCTTCTCGGATGCCGTCGCCGGAGGTGAGGCGCGATGACCCAGCTCACGATGGCGAAGTCCATCAACGAAGGTCTGCGGCGGGCGATGGCCGATGACCCCCGGGTCCTCGTCATGGGGGAGGACATCGGCAAGCTCGGCGGCGTGTTCCGCATCACCGACGGCCTCCTGGACGAGTTCGGCGCCAAGCGGGTGATCGACACTCCGCTGGCGGAGGCCGGGATCATGGGTACGGCGGTGGGCCTGGCGTTCCACGGATTCCGGCCCGTCGTGGAGATCCAGTTCGACGGTTTCGTCTACCCGGCGTTCGACCAGATCGTGTGCCAAGTGGCGAAGCTGCACTATCGGACGCAGGGCAACGTCACGATGCCGATCACGATCCGCATCCCCTGGGCCGGCGGCGTGGGCGCCGCGGAGCACCACTCCGAATCGCCCGAGGCGTACTTCGTGCACACCTCCGGACTGCGCGTCGTCGCGGTCTCCAACCCGCAGGACGCTTACGTGATGCTCCGTCAGGCGATCGCCTCGGACGACCCGGTGGTGTACTTCGAGCCCAAGCGGCTGTATCACCAGAAGGGCGAGGTCGACCTCGACATGGACGTCGCGGACGCGCCGCCCATGGGGATCGCCCGCGTCGCTCGCGAGGGAGAGGACGTGACGCTGCTCACGTACGGCGCGCAGGTCGCCACCGCGCTCGATGCCGCCACCGCGGCGGAGGATGAGGGCGTCTCGATCGAAGTGATCGATCTGCGCTCGATCTCGCCGGTCGACTACCGCACCGTCACCGCGTCGGTCCGCAAGACCGGCCGCGTCGTCGTCACGCACGAAGCGGCGCGTGAGGCGGGCGTCGGTGCGGAGCTCATCGCGAGCGTCACCGAGCAGTGCTTCCACTATCTCGAGGCACCGCCCGTGCGCGTCACCGGCTTCGACATCCCCTATCCGCCGGCGAAGCTCGAGAAGCACCATCTGCCCGACCTGGACCGCATTCTGGATGCCGTGGACCGGGTGCTCGATCGGCCGAACAGCCTGACGACGGCGGAGGCGGGCTCATGAGCACCGACTTCCGGCTGCCCGACCTGGGCGAAGGGCTTCCCGAGGCGGAGCTCGTGCAGTGGCTCGTCGCCGAAGGCGACACGGTGGCCCTGAACCAGACGATCGCCGAGGTCGAGACCGCGAAAGCCGTCGTGGAATTGCCGTCGCCGTATGCGGGGGTCGTCACCGGACTGCACGCCGCGGCCGGAGACGTCGTCGAGGTGGGGTCGGTCCTGATCACCTTCGACGTCGCGGGAGAGACGGCATCCGCGCCCGCCGCCCCGCCGGTCCGCGCCGACGAGCCCGCGCAGACGGAGACCGCGGAGGAGAAGGCGCAACCGAACCTCGTCGGCTACGGCGCCGCCCCTCGCGGCAGCGCCCGGCCGCAGCGGCGGGCGAGAGTCGGGGCCGCAGCGCGCCCGGCCGCGGACACCGCGGTCCTCGAGGCCGCGCCGCACGACGCCATCACGATGCACGACCACATCGAAGCGCTGCGCGAGCGTCCGCGCTCGACTCCGCCCGTGCGGGCCCTGGCGAAGAAGCTGGGCGTCGATCTGGCGCTGGTGAACCCGACCGGCCGGACCGGGATCATCACCCGGTCCGACGTGGAGGAATACGCCGCGAAGCTGTCCGCGGCGCCCGCGCCGACGCAGGTGCGGACCGCGCCGTCGAGCGACCCCGGCGTCGCTCACGAGCGCACAACTCGCCTCCCGATCCGCGGAGTGCGCAAACACACCGCGGACGCGATGGTGCGCAGCGCCTTCACCGCGCCGCACGTGACGACGTTCCTGACCGTGGACGTGACCGCCACGAGCGAGCTCATCTCATCGCTGCGCGCGGACCGCGCCCTGCAGGATCATCGCATCGGGGTGATGGCGATCGCGGCCAAGGCCGTCTGCCTCGCCCTGGCCCATCACCCGAGCCTGAATTCGCGGTGGGATGCCGAGCACGGCGAGATCGTCCAGCATCACTACGTGAACCTCGGCGTCGCTGCCGCGACCGAGCGCGGACTGGTCGTGCCGAACATCCGCGACGCCGACGGGATGACGCTCGTGCAGCTCGCGGACGAGATCGGCGCTCTCGCGCAGACCGCGCGTTCGGGAAAGACGCCGCCGAGTGCGATGAGCGGCGGCACCTTCTCCATCACGAACGTCGGCGTGTTCGGTGTGGACGCCGGGACCCCGATCCTGAACCCCGGGGAGGCGGGCATCCTCGCGTTGGGCGCGGTGCGCCGCCAGCCGTGGGAGCACCGGGGCGAGATCGTGCTCCGCGACGTGATGACGCTGAGTCTGTCGTTCGATCACCGTCTGGTCGACGGCGAGCAGGGGGCGAAGTTCCTGCGCGACGTCGCGGACGTCTTGCAGGAGCCGGGGCGGGCGATGCTGCTGCGCTGACGTCGGGGCTAATCGATCTTGGGGTAGAACAAACCGAGCCCATGCTTCTGCAGCGTCGTGTAGGCCTGCTCGAACGTCTCGGGCTCGGCGTGCCCGTCCCCGCCGTAGCGCGCCAGGAGCAGCCCCAGAAGGCCGCGCCCGGGCGGGCTGAGCGGCTTGTCCTTGTGCGGGTGGGACGTGGGGTCGATCGATTCATCCGCCTGCGGGTTGGCCGGGATGTACATCGGATGCACCGTCGGCCACGTCCGCGGGTCGCGCGGCTCCTGCAGGTTCACGACGGAGAAGAGGTCGTTCGCGCCGGCGTCACGCCGGGTGAGCGGCTTGAGCCCGTGCAGCCGCGCGAGCGTGGCGGCGACCGCGCCGTGGTGCATCTCGTCGTGGATGATCGTGTTCGCCCGCGTGTACGCGGACACCGCGATCGCCGGTACCCGGCAGCCGAGTCGGTCGAACGTGAAGCCCATCTCCCCGGGCGCGCCATCCACCGTCGGCGGTGTCGCGGCCGGCGGGACCACGTGGTCGTACGTACCCCCGTGCTCGTCGAACGTGATGAGCAGGAGGGTGTTCATCGCGTTCGAGCCCTTCGCGGAATCGCTCGTGCGGATCGCGTTGTACACACTCGCGACGAGCTTCTCCCCGGCGCGCACGTCGGAGACGGCGGAGTCCAGGATCTGCTCGCCGTCGACCTTCGAGGTGCGGAAGACCCCGAACGGCGGGTGGAAGTCGTTGTGGTTGTAGACCATGCGCGGCTCGATGAACGCGTACGCGGGGAGCTTCCCGGCCTTCGCATCTTCGTAGAACTCCGACATGTGACCGAAGTGCTTCGTGCGCCAGTACTTCTCCAGCGACGGGGCCATCTGCACTCCCGTGAGGGAGACGAGCTGCATCTCGTCGAAGTAGACCTTCCAGGAGATGCCTGCTTCTTCGAGCCGCGTGAAGATCGTCGGGACGGCGGGCGCGTCGAGCCACTTGTCGTACCCGGCGCCCACTTTGTTCGTCACGAAGCCGTGCGACGTGGACGCGTGGAAGAACGCGCGATTGCAGTACGTCTGGGACGGGACCGCCGCGAACCAGGCGTCGAAGACGGCGAACTCCCGCGCGAGTGTGGACAGGACCGGGAGCTGTTCGGGGGAGAAGCCGCCCATGATCTGATCGACCACGGCGGGATCCGGGGCCTTGCCGCTCTTGCGCTCCATGTTGTTGACGTAGTCGTGGACGAATCCGTCCATCGTGGGGTCCGTGCCGGACGCGGGGGCGTTGAAGGGAGCCTGCATCGCCGCGACCTGTGCGGTGGCGTTCGTGGCCGGCAGCACGGAGCCGAACAGCTGCGTGTTCACGTGCGGGAACTCTTCGCCCGGATCGGGGTTCGGGAGCCCCATCACGACATCGGTCGCGCCTTCGTACACGTGCGCGGCGATGCGTCGACCGTCGGGAGCGACGTTCGCGTAGTCGCCGAACGCGAGTCCGTCGAATGTCTGCCCGGATGGGAGGTTCTCCGGCGTGTAGAGCCAGCCGAGCAGGTTGTCGAACGACCGGTTCTCACCCATGAAGACGACGACGTGATCGAATCCGGGCACCGATCTCGGGCTGAGCGCGCCGTAGTCCTGGGCACCCTCGGAGTACCCGATCGCACGTCCTGCCGAGGCTCCGGCAGCGGCGCCCACCCCACCGCCGACGATGAGACCGGCGGCGGCGATGCCGCCGACCTTCAGGAAGTCGCGCCGCGAGCTGACGAGGTCGTCCTCGGACGCTCGCGGTGCTGGGTCGGGGGACCGATCGGCCGCGCGGTCGTCCCCCCCGGAACCTCTCCTGCGCATGGTGCGACCAGCATAAAGGAGCCGCGGGAGGGTCAGGCGCGCAGGGCGGCGGAAGCCATCGACTCGAGGATGCCGCGCACGGTGCTCGTGCTCGGTGCCGGGCGCGCGCGCCCCAGGCTGTGCGGGGTGGAGTTGATCAGTCCGAAGCACGCGTGGGCGCTCGTGCGGAGCTCGGCATCCGAGCGGTCGGGGTGGATCTCGCCCAGGACCGCGAGCCACAGCTCGACGTACTCGCGCTGCAGGCGGCGCACGCGCTGCCGATCCTCATCGCTCAGGCTGGCGAGGTCCCGGTCCTGCACGCGGATGACGTCCGCGTCGGTCAGTGCGAAGTCGACGTGGAACCGGATGAGGCCATCCAGACGATCGCTCGGCGATTCGCTCGCCGCGATGACCGCCCGCCCGCCGCTGAGGAGTCGCTCACTGACGCGGACGAGGATCGCACCGAGGAGTGCCTGCTTGTTCGCGAAATGGCGGTACACGGCGGGGCCGCTCACGCCCACCGCCGCGCCGAGCTCTTCCAGGCTCACACCGCTGAAGCCGCGCTCGGCGAACAGCCTGGCCGCTTCATGGAGGATCGCCGCCTGCCGGTCGGCCTTCGCACGATCCCGTTCGGTGGCACCGCTTGTCATCTCAGTTAATCCTCGCTAACCTAGACATTCAGTTAGTGAACCCTAACCATGCGGATCCCGGCAGGACAACGGACGTGATCCGATCGTGACGTCGACGGAGATGACATGACCGCGCAGGCAGACCTCGCCGATGACCTCCGGCGCCGGCGTGAAGCGGCCGCCCAGGGCGGGACGCCCGCCTCCCGGGAACGTCACGTCGCCCGGGGGAAGCTGCTGCCGCGGGACCGCGTCGATCGGCTCCTGGACGAGGGCAGTCCTTTCGTCGAGGTCGCTCCGCTCGCCGCCACGGGCCTCTACGACGGCGAAGCCCCCGGCGCGGGGGTGATCGCGGGTATCGGCCTCGTGCACGGGCGCCACGTCATGGTCGTGTGCAACGACGCGACCGTCAAAGGTGGCACGTACTACCCGATGACGGTCAAGAAGCATCTGCGCGCGCAGGAGATCGCGCGCGAGAACCGGCTGCCCTGCATCTACCTCGTCGACTCGGGAGGCGCGTTCCTGCCGATGCAGGACGAAGTGTTCCCCGACCGCGACCATTTCGGACGCATCTTTTTCAACCAGGCCCGGATGTCCGCGGAGGGGATCCCGCAGATCGCCGCCGTGCTGGGGTCCTGCACGGCGGGTGGTGCGTACGTCCCGGCGATGAGCGACGAGACCGTCATCGTCCGCGGGCAGGGCACGATCTTCCTCGGCGGTCCGCCGCTGGTGAAGGCCGCGATCGGAGAGATCGTCACCGCGGAGGAACTGGGTGGCGGCGAACTCCACGCCACGCGGTCGGGAGTCGTGGATCACCTGGCCGAAGACGACGAGCACGCGCTCGAGATCGTGCGCGACATCGTCGCGACGCTGCCTCCACCCGCGGAGCCCGCGTGGGAAGTGCTGCCGAGCGCTCCACCGCGGAAGGATCCCGCCGAGCTCTACGACGTCGTTCCGGTCGATGTGAACCAGCCTTACGACGTGCACGAGGTCATCGCCCGTCTCGTGGACGACAGCAGCCTGCACGAGTTCAAGAGCTCCTACGGGCAGACCCTCGTGACCGGCTTCGCGCGCATCCACGGCCATCCGGTCGGAATCCTCGCCAACAACGGGGTGCTGTTCTCGGAGTCTGCGCAGAAGGGCGCCCACTTCATCGAACTGTGCGACCAGCGCGGCATCCCGCTGCTGTTCCTGCAGAACATCTCCGGCTTCATGGTCGGTCGCGACGCCGAAGCGGGCGGGATCGCGAAGGACGGCGCGAAGATGGTCACCGCCGTCGCCACGACCCGCGTGCCCAAGCTCACCGTCGTGATCGGCGGCTCGTTCGGCGCCGGCAACTACTCGATGTGCGGGCGCGCCTACTCGCCGCGATTCCTCTGGACCTGGCCTGCCAGTCGGATCTCGGTCATGGGCGGGCCGCAGGCCGCGTCCGTCCTCTCCACAGTCAAGCGCGACCAGCTCGAGGCGCGCGGCGAGGCCTGGTCCGCCGACGAGCAGGCGGCTTTCGAGGCGCCGATCCGTGCGCAGTACGACGAGCAGGGCGGCCCGTACTACGCGACGGCGCGCCTCTGGGACGACGGCGTGATCGATCCCGTCGACACGCGCGATCTCCTCGGGCTCGCGCTCGACGTCGTCTCGCGTTCCCCCTTGCCCGAGCCCGGCTTCGGCCTCTTCCGGATGTGATCCCCGTGGACGACAGAATCTCCGACACCCCGCCGTTCGACACCGTTCTGGTGGCCAATCGCGGCGAGATCGCGCGCCGGGTGATCCGGACCCTCCGCCGGCTCGGCATCCGCTCCGTCGCCGTGTACAGCGACGCCGACGCCGATGCGCCGCACGTGCGCGAAGCGGATGCCGCCTACCGGATCGGCCCCGCCGCCGCCTCGGCGTCCTATCTCGACGTCGACGCGGTGATCGAGGCTGCTCGCCGAAGCGGTGCGCAGGCGGTGCATCCGGGTTACGGCTTCCTGTCCGAGAACGTCGCGTTCGCGCGGGCGTGCGGCGCGGCGGGTATCGTGTTCATCGGACCGGGTGAGCGGGCCCTGGAGGTCATGGGCGACAAGATCCGCTCCAAGGCCCATGTCCAGGAGCACGGCGTGCCCACGGTCCCGGGTTTCAGCGCCGCCGGCATGACGGACGCGGAGATCGAGCGAGCCGCCGCGGCTGCGGGGTACCCGCTGCTGATCAAGCCCTCCGCGGGGGGAGGCGGCAAAGGGATGCAGGTCGTCCGGTCGGCGACCGAGCTGCCGGACGCCCTGATCACTGCCCGCCGGATCGCCGCCGCGTCGTTCGGCGACGACACCCTGTTGCTGGAGCGCCTGATCGAACGCCCCCGGCACATCGAGGTGCAGGTCCTCGCCGACGCGCGCGGCACCGTGATCCACCTCGGCGAGCGCGAGTGCACACTGCAGCGGCGGCACCAGAAGGTGATCGAAGAGGCACCCTCGCCCGTCGTGGATGCCGGCACCCGGGCGCGGCTCGGCGAAGCCGCCTGCGCCGCCGCGGCATCGGTGGACTACCGCGGCGCCGGGACGGTGGAGTTCCTCGTCGCGGGTGACCGCCCGGAGGACTTCTTCTTCATCGAGATGAACACGCGGCTGCAGGTCGAGCATCCCGTCACCGAGCTCGTGACCGGAGTCGACCTCGTGGAGGAGCAGGTGCGCATCGCCGCCGGGCAGCCTCTCGGGCTCACCCAGAACGACGTGCGTCTGGACGGGCACGCGATCGAGGCCCGCGTGTACGCCGAGAGTCCTGCGCGGGGCTTCCTGCCCGCGGCGGGTCCCGTGCGACTGTGGCGGGCGGCGGACGCCGTGCGCACGGACGCGGCCGTGGAGACCGGCTCCGTGGTCTCCGCCGACTACGACCCGATGATCGCGAAGGTGATCGCGCACGGCGCCGACCGCCACGAGGCCCTCGCTCGACTGGACAGCGCGCTCGGCGACACGGTCGTTCTCGGTGTGGACACGAACCTCGGGTTCCTGAGGACACTCCTGGCGGATCCCGCCGTCCAGGCCGGCGAGCTGGACACCGGGCTCATCGATCGACTGCCCGCCTACACCGACCCGCCCCCGGGTGAGGCAGCGCTGAACGCCGCGGCTGCACTACGCCCCGAGTCCCCGGGACGCGCACACGCGTCCGCCCTCTGGCGCGCCGCGTCGGGCTGGCGCGCGAGCCTGCCGGCGCCCGAGACCCTGGTCGCCGTGCTCATCGAGGACGGAGAGATCCGGACCGTGACACCCGCGCCGTCCGATGCCGCCGCCGTCCTCGACGACGAGGGCTGGGCGTGGGTGCACGCCGACGGCTCGACCCACCGGCTGCGGGTGCTCGGACGGCGTGAGGCGATGGAGCACCGCCTGCGAGGACGGGATGCCGAAGCCTCGGCCACCGCTCCCGAGCTGCGCGCGCCGATGCCCGGCGCGGTCGTGGCCGTGCACCAGGCGGACGGCGCGCACGTGCGCGCGGGGGAGCGGGTACTCACGATCGAGGCCATGAAGATGGAGCACCCCGTGCTCGCCCCGCACGACGGCATCCTCTCGCTCGCGATCGGCGTCGGCGACCAGGTGCGCCGCGACCAGATCATCGCCCACGTCTCTGCCGAACCCGGCCGTGAGACCTCCTGACACCCCGAGGAGCACCATGGATCACCGCAATCTGACCGACGACGAGCGCGAGCTCGCGCAACTCGTCCGGGCGTTCGCCGACGAGGTCGTCGCCCCGCGCTCGTACGAAGCGGACCGGACGAAGACGCTGCCGCTGGACGTCGTCGCCCAGATGGGCGAGCTCGGCCTGTTCGGGCTGCCGTTCTCGGAGGAGTTCGGCGGGCAGGGCGGCGATTACTTCGCGCTCTGCTTGGCGATCGAAGCGCTCGGCCGGGTCGACCAGTCGCTCGCGATCACCCTGGAAGCCGGGGTCAGCCTCGGGGCGATGCCGGTCTTCCGCTTCGGCACCGATGCGCAGAAGGCGGAGCTCCTGCCCGATCTGCTGACCGGAACCGCTCTCGCCGGGTTCGGACTGACCGAGCCCGAAGCCGGCTCGGACGCCGGCGCGACCCGCACCACGGCACGGCTCGAGGACGGCGAGTGGGTGATCAACGGCGCGAAGCAGTTCATCACGAACTCCGGAACCGACATCACGCGCTTCGTGACGGTGACCGCCGTCACCGGCGAGCGCGAGGGCCGCAAGGAGATCTCCACGATCATCGTCCCCTCCGGTACGCCCGGATTCACGGTCGAGGCCGCGTACGACAAAGTCGGGTGGCACGCATCCGACACGCATCCGCTCACCTTCCAGGACGCCCGCGTCCCGGAAGCGAATCTGCTGGGCGAGCGGGGACGCGGATTCGCGAATTTCCTGCACATCCTCGACGAGGGACGCATCGCGATCGCGGCGCTGTCCACGGGCGCCGCCGAGGGCTGCCTGGAGGCCGCGCTGGACTATGCCAAGAAGCGCACGGTCTTCGGCGAGGCGCTCTCCACCCGCCAGAGCATCCAGTTCATGATCGCGCGGATGCAGCTGCGCGTGCACAACGCCCGGCTCGCATGGCATCACGCGGCCCGCCTCCGCGACGCGGGGCGCCCGTTCAAGACCGAAGCCGCGATCGCGAAGCTCACCGCGAGCGACGCGGCGATGGACAACGCCCGTGACGCGACCCAGATCTTCGGCGGGAACGGCTTCATGAACGAATACCCCGTGGCCCGCCACTATCGCGACTCGAAGATCCTCGAGATCGGGGAGGGGACGAGCGAAGTGCAGCTCCTGCTGATCGCGCGCGCGCTCGGAGTAGCGTGAGCACCATGACGGAGCGGACGGGGATCGTGCAGCGCGGACTGTATTTCGACGAGTTCGCCGTGGGGGACGTGTACGTGCACCGCCCCGGCCGTACGGCCACCGAGACCGACAACGTCCTGTTCTCCTCGCTCACGATGAACGCCCAGGCCCTGCATCTGGATGCGGCGTATGCGGCGACCCAGCCGTTCGGGCAGCGCCTGATGAATTCGATGTGGACGCTGGCGACCATGGTCGGCGCATCGGTGGGCCAGCTCACGCAGGGCACGCTCGTCGCGCAGCTCGGTCTGTCGGACATCGCGTTCCCGGCCCCGCTGTTCCACGGCGACACGCTCTACACCGAGACCGAGGTCCTCGCGGTCCGCGCGTCGGCCTCCCGACCGGGGCAGGGCATCGTGACCCTCCGCCACACCGGACGCAATCAGCACGGCGAGGTCGTCGCGACGGCGACGCGCGTCGCGCTGATGTGGAGAGCGGATGCCGCCCCCGAAGCGCAGGGGGAGACCTCGTGAGCGTCTTCGACCACGGTCCGGCGATCCTGTTCTGTCCGGCCGACCGCCCGGAAAGGTTCGGCAAGGCGCTCGACCGTGCCGACGCGGTGATCCTCGACCTCGAGGACGCCGTCGCACCGTCGGCGAAGGTCGCCGCGCGCGGCGCACTGATCGAGTCCGAGCTCGACCCGGATCGGGTGATCGTCCGGGTCAACCCGCCGGGCACCGACGCCTTCGTCGCCGACCTCGCGACGCTGTCGCAGACCGACTACCGCACCGTCATGGTCGCGAAGGCGGAGAGCGTGAAGCAGCTCCGCGACATCGACGGGCGGTTCTCGATCATCGCGCTGTGCGAGACGGCTCGCGGCGTCGCCGCGGCGGAGAAGTTCGCCGCGCACGATCAGGTCTCGGGCCTGATGTGGGGTGCGGAGGATCTCGTCGCGAGCCTGGGCGGGACGGGTAGCCGCAAGCCCAACGGTCGCTACCGCGACATCGCCCGCCATGCCCGCGCGCGTGTCCTGCTCGCGGCGGGAGCGCGCGGCAAGGCTGCGATCGACGCGGTGCACCTGGACATCGCCGAGACGAAGCGCCTGAGGATCGAGGCGACCGATGCCGCGGCATCCGGATTCACCGCGACAGCCTGCATCCACCCGAGCCAGGTCGGCGTCATCCGCGCGGCGTATCGACCGGATGACGCCGCCGTGGCATGGGCGCGCGGCGTCCTCTCCGCCGCGCGCACCGAGCGCGGTGTGTTCACCTACGAGGGGCGCATGGTGGACGAACCGGTGCTCCGGCACGCCCGCGCCACCCTCGCGCGGTCCGGGGACTGAGCCGGCTCACGCGGTCTGCGCGTACGACACGAGGCGCAGGCGCTCGCGCTCGTAGAGCACCGTGTACGCCGATCCGTTCGGCAGGCGCTCGCCGACCGGCGGGAGTTCGCCGCCCGTGGCGTGGCGCAGCAGTTCGCGGATCATCGCACCGTGCGTGACGACGATGACGGATGCCGCCGCCGGAGCGGTCGCGCGACGGGCGTCCCGCACAACCTGATCGAGGGCGCGCAGGCCCCGGCGTCGCAGCTGCGGCCACGGCTCCGCGCCGGGGATCTCGGCGCTGTGCCAGTCGCCCCACCGTCGGATGAACTCCTCGGCCGCCACGCCCTCCGCCTCGCCGTACGAGCGCTCGCGCAGCCCTTGGTAGGCCGGGCCCAGTCCGACTCCGATCTCGTCCGCGATGATCTGCGCGGTTTCGCGGGCACGGGACAGATCGCTCGAGACGACGATCGGCTCTCCAGCCGCTCCGCGCAGCGCCGCACCCGTCTCGCGGGCCTGAGCGCGGCCGGTGTCGTTCAGCGGGATGTCGGTGGCGCCCTGGATCCGCCGGTCGCGGTTCCAGTCCGTTTCGCCGTGTCGGACGAGGATCAGCTGGGTCACCGTTCGAGCCTAGGCGGGTGATCCGGGGAGAACGCCGGACGGCCTCAGCTGAGAGGGGGCAGGGTCTCGGCGAGGGTGTGCAGGACATCGCTTGCACCCGCGTCGATCTTGACCGTGGCCCGACGGTCCGCCCGGGTCTCGCCGCGGTTCACGATCACGATCGGCAGCCGCCGCCGCCGCGCGCGCTCGAGCAGGCGGATGCCGGAGTTGACCACGAGCGAGGAACCGGCGATCAGCAGGGCATCGCTCGTACGGACGAGCTGTTCGGCCTCGCGGAACTTCTCCGCCGGGATGAACTCGCCGAAGAACACGACGTCGGGCTTCAGCATCCCTCCGCACACCGTGCACGCCGGGATCCGGAATCCCGCCGTGCTCTCGGGCAGCACGTCGCCGTCGGGTCCGAGTGCGACGCTCTCGGGCACCGAGATCCAGGGGTTGTCGGTCTCGACGCGCTCGGCGAGGTCGCGGCGGTCGAAGACCTGACCGCAGTGCGTGCAGAAGACCCGGCGCATCGTTCCGTGCAGCTCGACCACCCGTCGACTGCCCGCGCGCACATGAAGGCCGTCCACGTTCTGCGTGATGACCCCGGAGGCGATCCCGCGCGATTCGAGGGTCGCAAGGGCTCGGTGGCCGGGGTTGGGGTCGGCGGCCGCGAAAACCCGCCAGCCCAGATGACTGCCCACCCAGTAGCGGCGGCGGGCATCCTCACTGGCCAGGAACTGCTCGACGGTCATCGGGGTGCGCACCGGCGCGCCGCGCCCACGGTAGTCGGGGATGCCGGAATCGGTGGAGACGCCGGCGCCGGTGAGGATCGCTATGCGTCGGCCGGTCAGCGCGTCCACGGCGGCGGCGATCGATGCGGCGGTGGCGGCATCCTGCTCCGGCATGGTCTGCATCCGCTCACCCCCTCGCGTCCGGTCCGTGCTCAGAGTGTAGGCGGCGCGGTTTACCGGCATGTTACGGGCCGTGCGCCGCACCCGGGGATGCGAGAGTGGGGAGGTTCCCCGGCAGGCGATCAGAAGGAGTGCCGTGCAGGTCCATCAGATCGTCGATCCCGCCGACGAGCGCCTCGTCGACTACCGTGACCTGACCGACGTCGCGCTCCGGCGCGTGCTCGAGCCCGCCGGGGGTCTGTACATCGCGGAGTCTGCCAAAGTGATCGCCCGGGCCGTCGCGGCGGGTCACCGTCCGCGGTCCGTCCTGCTGCAGGAGAAGTGGCTGCCCGAGATCGCGGACGTGCTCAGCGGTCTGGACGTGCCGGTGTTCGTCGTCCCGTCCGACGTCGCCGAGGCTCTGACCGGCTACGCCGTGCATCGCGGTGCTCTCGCGGCGATGCACCGGCCCGTGTTGCGTGCCGTCGCGGATGTCCTGGACGGCGCGCGCACGGTCGTGATCCTCGATGACATCGTCGACCACACGAACGTCGGCGCGGCCTTTCGCAGCGCCGCCGCGCTGGGGGCGGATGCCGTGCTCATCTCTCCGAGGTGCGCCGATCCGCTCTACCGGCGCAGCGTACGGGTCAGCATGGGGACCGTCTTCCAGGTTCCGTGGACGAGGCTGCCGGAGTGGCGCGAGGCGGGAGGCATCCTCAGCGGCCTGGGATTCCACCTCGCGGCGCTTGCGCTCGACGAGCGTGCGGTGTCGCTGGAGGACTTCGCCACGTCCCGGCCGGAACGCGTCGCCGTCCTCCTCGGCGCCGAGGGGGACGGGCTGACGCGCCGAGCGCTGGCTGCGGCCGACACGATCGTCACGATTCCGATGGCCGGAGGCGTGGATTCGCTCAATGTCGCCGCGGCCGGCGCCGTCGCGCTCTGGGCGCTGCGGGAGCAGCACCCGTAGGACTCCAAGCGCTGCGGGAGCAGCACCGCTAGGGCTCCAGGCGCTGCGGGGTTCTCAAGCCTCTTCGCCGATTTCGGCCGTCGGGTCCTTCGCGGGCGCGAGCGTCGTGACGGGCAACGGTGCGGGGCGCTTCGCGGTGATCGCGTCACCGGACGATTCGTGGCGCACCCTGCGCAGCACCCACGGGACGAAGTGGGT
Organism: Microbacterium sp. NPDC064584; assembly: GCF_040687315.1. Taxonomy (NCBI): domain Bacteria; kingdom Bacillati; phylum Actinomycetota; class Actinomycetes; order Micrococcales; family Microbacteriaceae; genus Microbacterium; species Microbacterium sp. NPDC064584. Next base: position 46,003 of record NZ_JBFBMZ010000003.1, read on the forward strand.
CCGCGCCCACACGAAGTCCTCCGTGCGCGCGGCACGCCACGTGCGCACCGGGAGTGGGTCGGGCTGCATCGGCTGCAGGTCGTTCGGCACGTTCAGGGCCCGCAGCACCATGCGCGCGACTTCGTGGTGGCCGAGGGAGTTGTAGTGCAGGCGGTCGGCGTCGAAGAAGCGCGGGTCCTGCACTTCCTTCAGCGCCCACTGGTCGGCGACGATGCAGTCGTACCGATCCGCGATCGCGCGGATGTTCTCGTTGTAGATCGCGACCTTTCCGCGGAATCCGCGGAACACGGGTGTGAAGTTCGTGTCGATCCCGGTGAAGACCACGAGGGTCGCGCCGTCCCGCCCCAGTCGCACCACGGCGTCCTCGAACTGGGCCGAGATCTCGTCGGGGTCGGTGCCGGGGCGGATGACGTCGTTGCCGCCGGCGGAGAACGTGATGAGGTCGGGTTTGAGCTCGAGCGCGGCATCCACCTGCCCCGCCACGATCTGGGCGATGAGCTTGCCGCGGACGGCGAGGTTCGCGTACGCGAAGTCATCGACCTGCTGCGAGAGGACTTCGGCCACACGATCGGCCCAGCCGCGGTGCCCGCCCGGCGAGCCGGGTTCGGGGTCTCCGATGCCCTCGGTGAACGAGTCGCCGAGCGCGACGAACCGTCGCCAGGGATGATGGCCGAGATTCGTGATCTCGGGGGTCTGATCGTCGCTTGTGGGCATCGGTCTTCCTCGCTTCGTGATCATCACGAGGCTATCGCGCCCCCACCCCGCCCACCGATCCGAAGATGTCGTGCGGGTCGTCTATCGTGGTCACTCGTCGTGTCGACCGGCGGTCCGGTCCGGGGAGGAGGGTGCTGTGGACGAAGACGCCCTTCTCGAAGCCCCCGGCCCGCACCTGGGCAGCTTCGCCGCCGAGCATCTGTCTCCGTCCTACCCGCAGCGGGCGCCCTGGGGAACGGCGGGGCGCCTCCGGGCGTGGCAGGCGGAGGCACTCGATCTGTACTTCGGACTCGACGGGCCCGACGGGGTGGGCTCGGGCCCGCGGGACTTCCTCGCGGCGGCGACCCCGGGCGCCGGCAAGACCACGTTCGCGCTGCGTCTGGCGACCGAGCTGCTTCGCCGGCGGGTGATCGATCGCATCGTCGTCGTTGCGCCGACGGAGCATCTGAAGACCCAGTGGGCCGACGCCGCGGCGCGCGTGTCGCTGCGACTGGATCCCGTGTTCAGCAATCGCCACGTCGCGCCGGCGCGTCACTATCACGGCATCGCGGTGACGTATGCGCAGGTCGCCGTCAAGGCGTCCGTGCACCAGCGGGTGACGGAGGACGCCCGCACGCTCGTGATCCTCGACGAGGTTCATCACGGCGGTGACGCGCTCAGCTGGGGCGAGGCGCTCCGAGAGGCGTACGGGCGTGCCACGCGCCGGCTCCTGCTGTCGGGGACCCCGTTCCGCAGCGACACGGCTCCCATCCCGTTCGTGGAGTATCTGCCCGACGAGAAGGGCATCCGGCTCTCCCGCACCGACTACAGCTACGGCTACGGGCGCGCGCTCGCCGACGGCGTCGTGCGACCCGTCATGTTCCTCGTCTATGCGGGCCAGATGCGGTGGCGCACCCGGACGGGCGATGAGATGGAGGCGCGGCTCGGGCAGGACAATACGAAGGACATCACCGCCCAGGCGTGGCGGACGGCGCTGGATCCGGAGGGGGAGTGGATCCCCGCGGTGCTCCGCTCGGCGGATCGACGGCTGAGCGAAGTGCGCGAGCAGGTTCCGGATGCCGGTGGGCTCGTGATCGCGACCGATCAGACCGCGGCCCGCGCGTACGCCGCGATCCTCGAGGAGGTCAGCGGAGAGGCGCCCACCGTCGTGCTCTCCGACGAAGCCGAGGCCTCGGGGCGCATCGAGGCGTTCGCGCAGGGTTCGTCCCGCTGGATCGTCGCGGTGCGCATGGTCTCCGAAGGCGTCGACGTCCCGCGCCTCTCGGTGGGCGTGTACGCGACGTCCGCCTCGACGCCGCTGTTCTTCGCGCAGGCGATCGGCCGCTTCGTCCGGGCGCGTCGGCGCGGCGAGACGGCGAGCATCTTCCTTCCGCACGTGCCGCAGCTCCTCGCGCTCGCGGGAGAGATGGAGCGGCAGCGCGACCACGCCCTGGACCGTGACGGCAGCGGCGAGGACGAAGCGGGGCTGGACGAGGACGCGATGGATGCCGGGGAGCGCGAGGAATCGGCATCCGACGCCCTGACGTACGAGTTCACGTACCAGGCGCTCGGCTCCGTCGCGCATTTTGACCGCGTCCTGTACGACGGTCGCGAGTTCGGCGAGCTGGCTGTCCCCGGGACACCCGAGGAGGAGGAGTTCCTCGGGCTGCCCGGACTCCTCGAGCCCGAGCACGTGCACGAGCTTCTGCAGCAGCGCCAGTCGCGCCAGAGCAGGCACCGTCGGGCGCGGGAGGCGCGCGAGGGGGCGGGCCAGACCACGGATCAGCCCGCCCCACCGGCCGCGCTGCATCGCACGCTCAAAGAGCAGAGACAGCTGCTGAACAGCCTCGTCGGGCTGTACGCGCGGCAGAGCGGTGACCCGCACGGCATGGTGCACGCCGAACTGCGCCGCGTCTGCGGCGGGCCGGCCGTCTCGCACGCGACGGTGGCGCAGCTGCAGGCACGCATCGACGTCCTCCGGGCACGCGTCCGGTCCTGATCGGGTTCGGTCGGTGTCCGTTCGGAACCCCGAAATGCTGGCAATCCCCGTCTGGAGGCACGCGCCGGCGCCGCGGCTCATTAGCGTGGAGGGATCCCCGCACCGCAGCCTTTGGAGGCTCTCTTGAGCGCGCCCGCACAACCCACCGCGAGAGATCGTCGCCGGTGGTCGCAATACCTCGTCGACGAGCGCGCCGAGGCGCGCGTGTACCGCGAGCTCGCCGCCCGGAAGGACGGCGAGGAGCGTGAGATCCTCACGGCGCTCGCCGACGCGGAGGGACGTCACGAGGCGCACTGGCTGCGCCTGCTGGGCGGTGAGCCCGAGCGACTGCCCCGCCCCCACACCGGTACGGTGCTCCTCGGCTGGATGGCACGGCGGTTCGGGTCGATCTTCGTCCTCGCTCTCGCGCAGAACGCCGAGGCCCGCTCGCCGTACGACGACGAGCCGTTCGCGACCGCGACGATGGCAGCGGACGAGAAGATCCACCACGAAGTCGTCCGAGGCCTCGCGGCCCGTGGACGCAGGCGCCTGTCCGGCACATTCCGGGCGGCGGTGTTCGGCGCGAACGACGGGCTGGTCTCCAATCTCGCCCTCGTGATGGGCATCGGCGCGACCGGGGTCGCGCCGCAGTTCGTGCTCTTCAGCGGCATCGCGGGTCTGCTCGCCGGAGCGCTGTCGATGGGTGCGGGAGAGTTCGTCTCGGTCCGCTCGCAGCGGGAGCTGCTCGCCGCGACCGAGCCGAACGACTACGCCGACGCGTCGCTCCCGCACCTGGACCTGGACGCGAACGAGCTGGCGCTCGTCTACCGCACTCGCGGCATGTCCGAGGACGAGGCGCTCGCGAGGGCGCGGCTCGTGGTCACCGCCGCACAGGAGGGCACGGCCCCGCACGGCGCGCCGCTGGACCCGCCGAGCGACCACGAGCTCGTCGGGGGCGCCTGGAACGCGGCGATCTCGAGCTTCCTGTTCTTCGCGTCCGGAGCGATCATCCCGGTGCTGCCGTGGATCTTCGGGCTGTCCGGCTTCGCGGCCGTCGCGACCGCCCTCGTGCTCGTGGGCATCGCGCTCATGGCCACGGGAGCCATGGTGGGTCTGCTCTCCGGGGGTCCGCCGCTGCGGCGAGCCCTGCGTCAGCTGGCGATCGGCTTCGGCGCCGCGGCGGTCACGTACGTGCTCGGGTGGATCTTCGGCGTCTCGGTCGGCTGAGCCCCGGCAGGACGGCCGCCGTTTTCGGCCACGGTCGGGAACGTGATAATGTCGATCTTCGGTTGGCGACAACCCACACCCATGCGCGGGTGGCGGAATAGGTAGACGCGCTAGCTTGAGGTGCTAGTGCCCGTATAGGGCGTGGGGGTTCAAGTCCCCCCTCGCGCACAGATCGGAAGGCCCCCGGAAACGGGGGCCTTCCGCTGTTCCCGCCCTCCTCGGTTCGAGGCTCCCGGCCCGCGCCGGTACATTGGTGCGCATGCCTGCGAACGAAGCCGACCTGCCCGAGGTTGTCCGCATCGCGCGGGATCTGATCCGGTTCGACACCACGAACTGGGGTGGCGGTCGCTCCGAGGGAGAGCGCGAAGCGGCCGAGTATGTCGGCGCCTTCCTCGAGAGCCTCGGCCTGCAGCCGGAGTACTACGAGCCGATCCCGCGCCGCACGAACGTGATGGCGCGCGTGGCGGGACGCGACCCCCACAAGCCTGCCCTCGTGCTGCACGGACACCTGGACGTCGTCCCGGCGATGGCGGCCGACTGGTCCGTCGACCCGTTCGCCGGCGAGATCCGCGACGGGATGCTGTGGGGTCGGGGCGCCGTGGACATGAAGGACATGGACGCCATGATCCTCGCCTCCGTGGCCACGCTGCTGCGTGCGGGGGAGCAGCCCGAGCGCGACCTCATTCTGGTGTTCTTCGCTGACGAGGAGAACGGCGGCATCGAAGGGTCTCAGCTCGTCGTCGCCGACCGGCCGGAGTGGTTCTCCGGCGCAACGGAGGCGATCAGCGAGGTCGGCGGCTACTCGATCGCGGTGGGGGAGCGGCGCGCCTATCTGCTCCAGGTCGGTGAGAAGGCGCTCGTGTGGCTGCGCCTGCGCGCGCGCGGACGCGCCGGGCACGGCAGTCGCGTCCACCCCGACAACGCCGTCACCCGGCTGGCCGAGGCGGTCGCGGCCCTCGGGCGCACCGAGTGGCCGGTCCGTCTCACCCCGACCACGCAGCGCATGCTCGAGGGCCTCGCGGACCTCGCGGCGAACAGCACGACGGATCCCGACGAGCTGGCGCAGAGCACCGGGCCGGCCGAAGGCTTCATCCGCTCGACGCTGCGCACGACGACGAACCCCACCGGCCTGACCGCGGGATACAAGCACAACGTGATCCCCGACGCCGCCGAAGCACTGATCGACGTGCGCACCCTGCCCGGCCGGGAGGACGAGACGCTCGCCGAGATCCAGCGGATCGTCGGCGAGGACGTCGAGATCGAGATCGTCGTGCGCGACATCGGCCTCGAGGTCCCGTTCGCGGGCACGCTCGTCGACGCGATGGTCGGCGCTCTCGACCGTGCCGACCCGGGTGTGCCCGTCATCCCGTATCTCATGGGCGGCGGCACCGACAACAAGGCTCTCGCGGCCCTCGGCATCGCCGGTTTCGGGTTCGCGCCGCTGCGGCTGCCCGCCGACCTCGACTTCACCGGGATGTTCCACGGTGTCGATGAGCGCGTCCCGCTGGACGCGCTCGAATTCGGTCAGCGCGTGCTGACCGATCTGCTCCGCACCTACTGACCACCTCGACCGACGGCGCTCGACACAGCACGAAAGGCATCCCCATGCTTATCGAGGCGATCATCCTCGGGCTGGTCCAGGGACTCACCGAGTTCCTGCCCATCTCCTCCAGCGCGCACCTGCGCATCGTCGGCGAGTTCCTCCCCGCCGCGCAGGACCCCGGCGCGGCCTTCACCGCGATCACGCAGATCGGCACCGAAGCGGCCGTCATCCTGTTCTTCTGGCGCGACATCGTCCGGATCATCGGCGCGTGGTTCCGCTCGCTCGTGCGTCGTGTGCCCGCGAGCGACCCGGATGCGCGCATGGGCTGGCTCATCATCGTCGGCACGATCCCGATCGTCGTCCTCGGCCTGCTGTTCCAGGATCAGATCGAGACGACGTTCCGCTCGCTGTGGCTCATCGCCGGCATGCTGATCTTCTTCGGCGTGCTGCTCGGAATCGCCGACCACGTCGGTGCGAAGAAGCGCGAACTGAAGGACCTCACCGTCCCGCACGGCATCATCTACGGCTTCGCGCAGGCACTCGCCCTCATTCCCGGCGTCTCACGTTCCGGAGGGACGATCACGGCCGGTCTGTTCATGGGCTATGAGCGCGCCGCGGCCGCGAGGTACGCCTTCCTGCTGGCGATCCCGGCCGTCTTCGGCAGCGGCTTCTACCAGCTGGCGAAGAGCTGGAACGAGCCCGGGGTGTTCACTCTCGGCGAGACGGCCGTCGCCACCGTCGTGGCGTTCGTCGTGGCGCTCGGGGTGATCGCGTTCTTCATGAAGTGGATCTCGAAGCACAGCTTCCTGCCGTTCGTGATCTACCGCGTCGCGCTCGGCTCGCTGCTGCTCGTCCTGCTCAGCCTGGGCGTGATCCAGGCCTACTGAGTCACCGGCGCGGGTCGTCGCGCCCGGGCTTGCCCGAACCGGGGTCTCCGCCGCGGCGGAGGTAGCGTTCGAACTCCTGAGCGATCGCATCGCCGGAGGCCTCCGGCGAGTCCCACGTGTCGCGGGTGCGCTCGAGCTGGCGGATGTATTCGGTCATCTCCTCGTCGTCCGCGGCGGCCGCGTCGATCGAGGCCTCCCACGCCGCTGCATCCGTCGAGAGGTCCCCACGCGCGACCGGTGACCCGGTGATGTCCTCGAGCCGGTCCAGCAGCGCGAGGGTCGCCTTCGGCGACGGCGTGTGCCCGGCGACGTAGTGCGGCACGCTCGCCCAGAGACTCGCGGCGGGGATGCCGGCCGCGTCGGCCGCGTGCGCGAGGACGCTCAGAATCCCGACCGGCCCTTCGTACGTGCTGCGCTCGAGCTCGAGGGCGGATCTGATCTGCTCGCTGTCGCTTCCGGCGAAGACGGAGATCGGCCGCGTGTGGGGCACGTCGGACATCATCGATCCGAGGGCGACGAATCCCGTGATGTCCTCGCGCAGGGCGACGTCGACGAACTCGGAGGCGAACGCCTGCCACGCGCGGGCCGGCTCGACGCCCGTCAACAGCCACAACTGCGTATCCCGTGACGCGGTCACGGGCCGCAGAAGAGTCGCCTCCGGCCAGCTCAGGATGCGCTTGCCGTCCGCGTCGACGGAGACCTGAGGGCGGGTGTACTGGTAGTCGAAGTAGAGCTCGGGGTCGACCGAGAACACCGGCTCGTACTCTCCGGTGGCCCGCAGGTGCGCGATCGCGGCGGACGCGGCCTCGCCGGCGTCGTTCCACCCGTCGAACGCGGCGACGAGCACCTTCCGTCCCAGTCCGTCCACACGACCTCCTCCACCCGCACCGCGGCGTGACGTCCGAACGGGTGCCTCCAGGATAGGCGTCGGAGGCCCGGATGGCCCCGACTACCATGGTCAAGTGAGTGCGAGCACCCTTGCGGCGGTCCTGTGGGACATGGACGGCACGCTGGTCGACACCGAGCCCTACTGGATGAGCGCGGAGACGGCGCTGGTCGAGCGCTTCGGAGGGACGTGGTCCCACGAGCAGGCGCTGCGACTCGTGGGTCTCGGGCTCGAGGACTCGGCCCGGATCTTCCAGGACTCGGGTGTGCGCATGGGCATCCACGACATCGTCGATCACCTCACCGATGACGTGATGGGGCAGCTCGCGACGCGTGGCGTGCCGTTCCGCCCCGGCGCGCGCGAGCTCCTGGCCAGCCTGCGTGAGGCCGGCATCCCGACCGCGCTCGTCACGATGTCGCTGTCCCGCATGGCGCGCACCGTCGTCGACCTCATGGACTTCGAGGCGTTCGACGTCGTGATCGCGGGGGATGACTCTACGCGTCCCAAGCCGTTTCCCGATCCCTACCTGCAGGCGTGCGCCGTGCTCGGCGTCGAGCCTGCATCGTGCGTCGCGATCGAGGACTCGCCCAACGGGCTGCGCTCCGCCGTCGCGGCGGGCACGGCCGCGATCGGGGTTCCGCACATGGTCTCGATCGCCGGCGCCGGAGCGCACACGGTCTGGCCCACGCTCGCCGGCCGCACGGCCGACGACGTCGCGCGCTTCCATTCCGCACACCTGAGCTCCGGTCACCGCGGCCGGACCGGAGGAGAGAGAACATGACGCCTGAGCGTCCCAGCGGCCCGTTCCGGGTCGGCGACCGCGTCCAGCTGACGGGTCCGAAGAACCGCATGCACACGATCACCCTCCGCGAAGACGGAGAGCTGCACACGCACCACGGCGTGCTGCGTCACACGGCCCTGATCGGGCAGCCCGACGGTTCGGTCGTCACGAACAGCGGGGGTCACGAGTACCTCGCGCTGCGACCCCTGCTGCGCGACTTCGTGATGTCGATGCCGCGCGGTGCGGCGATCGTCTACCCGAAGGATGCCGCGCAGATCGTCGCGCAGGCCGACGTGTTCCCGGGCAGCGTCGTCGTGGAGGCGGGTGTCGGGTCGGGCGCGCTGGCGCTGTCGCTCCTGCGCGCCGTCGGCGAGAACGGTCGACTGGTCTCGTTCGAGCGGCGCGAGGAGTTCGCGGACGTGGCGCGCGCGAACGTGGAGACCTTCGTCGGCCATGTCCCGCACAACTGGGAGGTCGTGGTGGGCGACCTGGTCGCCGAGCTTCCGACGGCCGTCGCCCCGGCATCCGTCGACCGCGTCGTGCTGGACATGCTCGCGCCGTGGGAGTGCATCGACGTCGTCGCCGACGCGCTTCAGCCCGGCGGTGTCGTGCTCTGCTACGTCGCGACCGCCACGCAGCTCAGTCGCGTCGCCGAGTTCATCCGCGGGACGGGACTGTTCACCGAACCCGACGCCAACGAGACCATGGTGCGGGGCTGGCACGTGGAGGGTCTCGCGGTGCGTCCGGATCATCGGATGGTCGCGCACACGGGCTTCCTCATCTGGGCGCGGAGGCTGGCCCCGGGGGCGGTGGCGCCGGAGCAGAAGAGGCGTGCCTCGAAGTCCAGCTACGGCGACGAGGACGTCGAGCTGTGGACGCCGGGGGCCGTGGGGGACCGTCAGATCACGGACAAGAACCTCCGCAAGCGCGTGCGGGAGGCCGAGCGTGCCGCGGAGGGTGCCAGGATCGCCGCGCAAGGGCCCGCGGAGGATGGCAATTAGACTGTTCCGGTGCGCAAGATCTCTGCTTCTGTCGCCGTCCTCGGACTCGTCTCCGTCGGACTCGTCGGCTGCTCCCTGCCCGGCTCGACGGACTGCGATCGCCCCGATGCGTCTGCCCTGACCGGCGTCACCGTGTCCGGTACGACCGGTCAGGCGCCGGACGTGGAGGTCTACACGCCCTTCCGGGTGAGCGAGCCCGCATTCGAGGACGTCGAGGTGGGGACGGGCACCCCGATCACGGACGACAGCCAGCTGATCTCGATGGACATCAGCATCTTCAGCGGCGCGACCGGTGAGAACCTCGTCAAGACGAACTACGACGGCGATCTCTCGCGCGTATCGCCCGTCGCGCGCTGGTACGAGGTCATCCCGGGCTTCGAGGACGTCCTGACGTGCGCGACGGAAGGGTCGCGCATCGTCGTCGCCCTGCCGCCCGGGAGCGTCGAGGAGTCCACCGCGGCGAGTCTCGAACTCGGCGACGACGACTCCGCGATCGCCGTGATCGACCTGGGCAAGGTCTACCTCCCGCACGCCGAGGGCACCCCGCAGTTCAACGTCGGCAACGGCCTGCCCACGGTCGTGCGCGCACCTGACGGCCGGCCCGGCGTGATCATCTCGGATGCCGCACCGCCGCGCGACCTCGTCGTCCAGACCCTGATCAAGGGCGACGGCGAGAAGGTCACCGGAGACGCCCCCGTCCGCGTGCACTACACGGGCCTGACGTGGGCGGACCGCAACGTGTTCGAGACGACGTGGGACGCGGACCCGAAGTCGATCGACCTCGACACGATGATCCCGGGCTTCTCCGAGGCGATCGTCGGCCAGACGGTCGGGTCGCAGGTCATGATCGTGATCCCTCCCGATCAGGCCTACGGCGACCAGGCGCAAGGACCGATCCCCGCGGACTCCACGCTCGTGTTCGTCGTGGACATCCTCGGAATCGATCAGCCCGCGCAGGGCTGAGCCCACTCCGCGCCGCGCCGAAAGGGAGGGGCCGGCATCCCTCGACGGTTTCGAAGAAACGCCTAGGATGAAGCTCGTGCCTGCGAACGCTTCTGCGAAGAACCCGCCCGAGGAGCGGCTGGTGAACCTCGTGGTCGCACTCGTGGCCACCGAGCAGGGGCTCACGAAAGACACGATCCTTCGATCGGTCTCCGGCTATCGGGAGCAGTCCGACGCGGGTGCGTCCAAGGACGCGCTCGAGAAGATGTTCGAGCGCGACAAGGAGAACCTGCGTCGCCTCGGCGTGCCGATCGAGACGATCGGAGATTGGGCCGATCCCGACGATCTGCGCGAGGCGCGCTACCGCATCCCCACGGCCGAGTACGAACTGCCCGAGGACATCGCCTTCACCCCCGCAGAGCTCGCGCTGCTCAATCTCGCCGGGGGAGTGTGGAGCGAGGGCTCGATGTCGGCGGACGCGCGCAGCGGGCTGCGCAAGATCCGCGCGCTCGGCATCTCGGTCGACGAACCGATCATCGGATACTCGCCGCGCATCAGCCTTCGCGAGCCGGCCTTCGCGCCCCTGCAGCAGGCGATCGAGTCCGGTCGGATCGTGACGTTCTCCTATCTGAAGCCCGGGGAGGATGCGCCGCGCACGCGCCGCGTGCAGCCGCTCGCGCTGGTGGAGTACGAGGGCCGCTGGCACGTCTTCGGCAACGATCTGGGTGTCGGTGCGGAGCGGACGTTCCTGCTCACGCGCATCGTGGACGGCGTCACGATCACCCGCGAGACCTTCGATCCCGCCCTGCGTGACGGGGCAGGCGATCGCGCTCTCGCGGGTCTGGCCGAGGTCGCAGCCCGCAACATCGCCCTGCTGGAGGTGAATCCCGGAACCGAGGCGGCGCTGCGCCTGAGCCGACGGGCCGAGACCGCCGAGCAGGGCATCCGCGTACCGTACGTCGACGCGCATGTGTTCGCGGACGAGCTCGCCTCCTACGGTCCCGAGGTGCGTGTGGTCGGGCCCGACGACCTGCGTGACCAGGTGATCGCGCGGCTGCGCGCGACGCGCGACCTGCACGAGGGGGCAGCGTGAGCGCGCGGAAGCCGTTGGTGGCCACCGACCGCGCCGCCCTCATGCTGCAGCTCGTGCCGTACCTGATCGGCAAGGGCGAGGTGTCGATCGCCGAGGCCGCAGACGAATTCGACGTCACCGCGGACCAGATGCGCGCGATGGTGGAGAGCCTGACCGTCATCGGACTGCCGGGGGAGGCGGGCTACTGGCAGATGGCGAACGATCTGTTCGACATCGACTGGGACCTGCTGGATCAGCGGGACATCATCGTGATCACGAATTCCGTCGCTCTGGAGCGGGCACCCCGCCTCACCGCGCGGGAAGCGGCAGCGCTTCTGACCGGACTCCAGCTGGCCAGGGCGATCCCCGGCGTCGGCGACACTGAGCTGTACGCGGGGCTCATGGCCAAACTCGCCCGCGGCGCCTCCAGCGCACCCGCCGACGTCATCCTCGCCCCCGGGCCGGTGGACGCCGTCCGTGACGCGGTCGCGGCTGCCCTCACGCAGGGCGTCGCGGTGTCGTTCACCTACAAGGCTCCGGACGCGGCTCCGACCCCGCGCACGGTCGACCCGGTCAAGGTGCTGATCGCGACCGGAGAGTGGTACCTGCAGGGCTGGTGCCACCTGCGTCAGGCGATGCGCACGTTCCACCTCGATCGGGTGAGCGAGCTCAGCCTGACGGACATCCCCATCGCTCACGGGCAGGATGCCGTGCCGGACTGGTTCGAGACGGGAACGGGTGACATCCTCGCCCGTATCCGCTTCCCCTCCTCCCTCGCCCCACTGCTCGGGGAGTACCTCGACCGCGCGCAGGTGGAGGTGCACGGCGACACGTCGATCGCGACGATGCGCATCGCCGACGAGAACAGCCTGCGCCGCCTCGCGGCTCGCCGGGCGGGTGCGCTGGAGATCCTCGAACCGGAGGCGGCACGCAGCGCGGCGGCCGAGTGGGCCGACGCGGGTCTTGTGCAGTACCGTTGAGGTGACTTGACGATCGCGGGCCGGGCGGCTATGTCGCCGTTCGCGGGATACACTTGACGGACGAACCCGGAAGGACCCGACATGTTCCAAGGTCTCACAGGATGGCATTTCCTGATCATCCTCGCGGTCATCCTCCTGCTGTTCGGCGCCGCGAAGCTCCCTGCGCTCGCCAAGAGCATGGGCCAGTCGGCTCGCGTCTTCAAGGGCGAGATGAAGGCCATGAAGGAAGAGGACTCGACCGAGGGCAAGACGGACTCGGTGGTGGCACCCGCGAGCGAGGCATCGGTCACTCAGACCAGCGCCGACGCGAGCAGGGCCCCCGACACCAAGTCCTGACGCGCGCGTGGCCACAGCAGAGTCGCCACGCGTCGCCGATCCCGGCGAGCCTCAGCGCGACAAGCGCATGTCGCTCGGCCAGCACCTGGTCGAGCTCCGCAAGAGGCTCATGTTCGCCGCGCTCGCGCTCGTCGTGGGCATGGTCGTCGCGTTCTTCATCACCGACTGGGTCATCTACCTGATCACCGAACCGCTCCGCCAGATCGCGGCGACGGAAGGCGAGACGGCCAAGGTCGAGCTGATGTTCAGCACGGTCACGGGCGCCTTCGACCTGCGCTTGCGCATGTCCTTCGCGATCGGCATCCTGATCTCCGCGCCCATCTGGCTGTGGCAGATCTGGGCGTTCATCATGCCGGGACTCACGCGCAAGGAGATCAAGTACACCGTCGGCTTCATCGGAGCCGCCGTACCGCTGTTCTTCGCCGGATGCTGGGTCGGCCTGCTCGTCATGCCCCATATCGTCGAGCTGATGGCCGGCTTCGTCCCCGACGGGGGCGCATCCTTCTTCGAGGCCGGCTACTACTACGACTTCGTCTTCAAACTGCTGATCGTCGTCGGCATCTCGTTCGTCCTGCCGGTGTTCCTGGTCGCGTTGAACCTCGCCGGAGTCATGAGCGGCAAGGCGATCCTGAAGGGCTGGCGGGTCGCGGTCCTGATCGCCGTCGTCTTCTCCGCTCTGGCGACGCCGGCCGCCGACGTCGTCAGCATGCTCATGCTCGCCGGCATGCTCGTGGTTCTGTTCTTCGCCGCGGCTGCCCTGTCGATGCTGTTCGACCGTCGCCGTGCCAAGCAGAGCGCGGCGATCCTCGCCTCCGAGGGCATCCAGTGACGGAACCTCGGTGACGGTGACGGTGCCGAGTCCGGCCGAGCGTTACGCACGGGCGGAGCAGAGCCGCAGTCATCCGCTTACGGCCGCGTTCGCCGCCGCGCAGCGCTTCGAACTCGACGACTTCCAGATCGCCGGCTGTCACGCGCTCGAAGACGGGCGCAGCGTCCTGGTGGCCGCGCCGACCGGAGCGGGCAAGACGATCGTGGGGGAGTTCGCGATCCACCTCGCGATGAACGCGCCACGTGACGCCGATCGGGATGCCGCGCCCCGGCATCCGGACAAGGCGTTCTACACGACCCCCATCAAGGCGCTCTCGAACCAGAAGTTCCGCGAGCTGCAGGAGGTGTACGGCGCAGACCAGGTCGGCCTCCTCACCGGCGACACGAACATCAACGGCTCCGCACGCATCGTCGTGATGACCACCGAGGTCCTGCGCAACATGCTGTACGCCGACTCGGCGGCGCTGCGGGGGCTCCGGTACGTCGTGATGGACGAGGTCCACTACCTCGCCGACCGCTTCCGCGGTGCGGTGTGGGAGGAGATCATCATCCACCTGCCGCCGGCGGTCCGGCTCGTCTCGCTCAGCGCCACGGTGTCCAACGCCGAGGAGTTCGGCGACTGGCTCGACACCGTTCGCGGCGACACCGAGGTGATCGTCTCTGAGGTGCGCCCCGTGCCGCTCGAACAGCACGTGCTGGTTCGCGGCGATCTGCTGCCGCTGTTCGACGACCGTGCCGGGGTGGCCACCGCACAGGTCAACCAAGAGCTCATGCGCATCCGCTCGTTCAAGGGCGCGACGTTCGAGAACAACAGGCGGGTGCAGGCTCTGCGCAGCGATGCCGGGCGCGGCGGAGGTCGACAGCAGGGATCGGGTCGACGGCCCCACAAGGGCGGTCAGCGACCGGTGCGCTCGGCGAACGTCCAGCGCATCGAGCGGCTCGACCGACCCGAGGTCGTCACCCTGCTGCAGCGGGCCAATCTGCTGCCGGCGATCTTCTTCATCTTCAGTCGCGTCGGCTGCGATGCCGCCGTGCAGCAGGTCCGCCGCTCCGGCGTGCGCCTCACGACTCCGCAAGAGCGCGCCGAGATCCGCGCGCTGGTCACGGAGCGGACGCAGGCGCTCCGCGACGAGGACCTCGCGGTCCTCGGGTACTACGAGTGGCTCGACAACCTCGAGCGCGGTGTGGCGTCGCACCACGCCGGCCTTCTGCCGGCTTTCAAGGAGGTCGTCGAAGACCTCTTCAAGCGCAAGCTGGTGAAGGTGGTCTTCGCGACCGAGACCCTCGCGCTCGGCATCAACATGCCCGCGCGCACGGTCGTGCTCGAGAAGCTCGAGAAGTTCAACGGCGAGGCGCGCGTGGCGATCACCTCGGGGGAGTACACCCAGCTGACCGGGCGGGCAGGCCGCCGCGGCATCGACGTCGAGGGTCATGCGGTCATCCAGTGGACGGAGGGCGTGGACCCGCAGCAGGTCGCGGCGCTCGCTTCGCGGCGCACGTATCCGCTCAATTCGAGCTTCCGCCCGACCTACAACATGGCGGTGAACCTCATCGACCAGTTCGGCAGGTCGCGCGCCCGCGAGATCCTCGAGTCCTCGTTCGCGCAATTCCAGGCCGACCGTGCTGTCGTAGGGCTCGCCCGCCAGGTGAAAGAGCAGGAAGTCTCGCTCGCCGGATATGCGAAGGCCATGACCTGCGATCGCGGGGACTTCGCCGAGTACTCGGGCATCCGTCGGGAGCTGAGCGACCTGGAGCGCCAGAACCGCAAAGACGCCGGCGCCTCGCGGTCGACGCGCGACGCGCGCCAGAAGCAGATCGCGCGTCTGCGCACGCGGATGCTCCGCCACGCGTGCCACGGGTGCCCCGACCGCGAAGATCACGCGCGGTGGGCCGAGCGCTACTGGAAGCTCAAGCGGACGGTCGACAAGACCCGTCGGGAGATCGACAGCCGCACCGGCACCGTGGCCCGCATCTTCGACCGGGTCGTGGACGTGCTCCGCGATCTCGACTACGTCTCCGTCTCCCCGGACGGTCGCGCCGAACTGACGCCCGCCGGCCGCACCATGAAGCGGATCTACGGCGACCGGGACCTGCTCGTGAGCGAGTCGTTGCGCACCGGGATCTGGAACGATCTGGATGCGCCGTCGCTCGCCACACTCGCGTGCTGTCTCGTTTACGAACCGCGGCGCGACGAGGCCGGAGTGGGTGAGCGCGGACTGCCCCGCGGCGCGTTCCGGGGCGCCCTGTCGGCGACGGAGGCCCTCTGGCAGCGGCTCGACGACCTGGAGCAGGAGCATCGCCTGCCGGGGACCGAGGCTGTCTCCACGGGCCTCGCTCAGGCGATGTACTCGTGGGCGCGCGGCCTTCCTCTGGACCGTGTGCTGATCGAGGCCGACATGGCCGCGGGTGACTTCGTCCGGTGGTCCAAGCAGACGATCGACCTGCTCGACCAGCTCTCGATCGTCGCCGACGCGTCGCTGGGCGCCACCGCGCGGATGGCGCTGGACGCCGTCCGTCGCGGCATCGTCGCGTACAGCTCGGTCTGAGCGCGCGCGTCTAGGCTTCTCCCGTGTCCCTCGCCGCGCCCGTGCGCCCCGTCCTGCCACTGTGGGCCGCCGGTCCGGTTGCGGCGACCGGCGGGCTCGTGCTCACCCTGGCCTTCCCGGCGCTCAGCTGGTGGCCGATGGCGTTCGTCGGCGTCACGCTGGCACTGATCGCCCTCATCGGCCGGCGATTCTGGTCGTCGGCTCTGGTCGGCTTCGCGTTCGGCGCCGCGTTCTTCTTCGTGAACCTCCTGTTCACGGCGCGCTATCTGGGACCGGTCCCGTGGATCGCGCTGTCGATGCTCGAGTCGGTGCTCACGGCGGCGGGCGCGACGCTCATCGCGCTCGCGTATCGCTGGCTCCCGCGGGTCGCCGCAGGCCCGTGGGCCCGCCTCGTCGCGCTCCCGGCACTCGTCGCAGGATTGTGGACGCTGCAGGAGCAGGTCGTGGGCTCCTGGCCGTACGGCGGCTTCCCCTGGGGCCGGATCGGCGTCAGCCAGGTCGCGGGCCCGTTCGCCGACCTCGCGTCCTGGGTGGGGATGTCGGGACTGACGTTCCTCGTCGTCCTGTTCTGCGCAGCGGCGATCGAATACGTCCGCTGGGGGCGCCTGCGTCGCCCCCCGACCGCGGCGCCGGCGGTCGTGACGCTTCTCATCCTCGTGCTCGTCCCGCAGTTCCCGACGACGGATGCCGGGACCTTGCGGGTCGGCGCGGTACAGGGCAACGGTCCCGCCGGGTACTTCGACCAGCGCGCGGCCGGTGACGTCACGCGTGCGCAGCTCGAGGCCACGGCTCCGCTGTTCGGCGAGGACATGGACGTGCTGCTGTGGCCGGAGGGCGGGGTGGATTCCGACCCGACGCAGGTGGCATCGACCGCCGAGCTGTTGGATGCGCTGTCGGATCGGGTCGCGGCGCCCCTGATCGTGGCGGCGGTCACCCAGCGCGGCGACGAGTACTTCAACTCCTCGCTCCTGTGGGAGGCCGGGAGCGGTGCCGTGCAGACTTATGACAAGCGGCATCCCGTGCCCTTCGGCGAGTACGTCCCCGACCGGGCCTTCTTCGAGCCGTTCGCTCCGGATCTCATCGGTCTGATCCAGCGCGAGTACACACCGGGCACGGCCGCCCCGATCTTCGACCTCGACGGGATCGGTGTCGGACTCGCGATCTGCTTCGACGTGATCTACGACGACGTGGTGTGGGACGGCGCACGCGACGGCGCCGAGATCTACATGTTCCAGACCAACAACGCCGATTTCCGGGGGACGGACGAGAACCTCCAACAGCTCGCGTTCGCGCGGATGCGCGCGATCGAGACCGGTCGGTCGGTCGTGAACCTGTCCACGGTCGGCACGAGCCAGGTCATCGCCGCCGACGGATCGACGATCGACGGACTCCCGGCGGATGTCGCCGGACACCTGATCACCGACGTGCCGCTGCACACCGGACTCACTCCCGCAGTGGTCGCCGGCGAGGTGGTGAAGGCGATCATCGGCTGGGGGAGCCTGACCGCCCTGGGCGTGGTCGGCCTGATCCTGTCGGCCCGCAGCCGGTCCGCACGCGAAAAGAAAGCGCCGGCCCACGACGGGGCCGGCGCTCTCGAGAGATGAGACTCAGGCGCTGAGCTTGCTCGCGGTGACGTCCTCGCCGGCGCCGCGACGGGCGCGCACGTACGCGAGGCGCTCCTCCAGGAGCTCTTCCAGCTCGGGGAGCGTACGCCGCTCGAGCAGCATGTCCCAGTGCGTGCGCGCGACCTTGTCGTCGCTGTGATCGACGGTCGCCGTTCCCTCACCGATGCGCAGGAGCGCCTCGGCGCCGCACGTGCGGCATTCCCAGGCCTCGGGAACCTCCGCGTCGGCGGCGAACGTCATCGTCGTGTCACGTCCGCAGGACGTGCAGTTGTAGGTGTGCTGTGCGCGTTCATGGAACACGACGCCCTCTTCGCTCTGTAGGCTCTGGGCGCCGAGTCGAATGCCGCGCAGGCTGCGGTCTGCCATTGTGTGGTCCTCTCGTCGCTGTACAGGTATAACGCGACGACCTGGACGGATCATCCGAACGACAGCTGTGGGGGAGTCATTCACAGACGATGCTCAGGGCGAGATCGACGCGATCGGTGACGATCCCGTCGACCCCCATCGCGAGCAGGCGCCGGATGTCGTCGGCCTCGTTCACCGTCCACACGTGCACCTCGACTCCATTCCGCTGAGCGGCAGCGATCAGGCGCGGGGTGACGACGCGGACGCGGCCGTTGCGCTCGGGAACCTGCAGGGCGTCGATGCCCGAGAGCGCTCGGCTGAGGCGTCGATCCGACCGCAGAGCAAGCGCCGCCAGAACACGGACGAGCGTGCCGCGACCGGCGGAAGTGGCGGGACGCATGCCGGTGTCCCCGGCATCCGCCGCGGCGAGCGCCGCGCGCCGGCGCTCGTCCGAGAAGCTCGTGACCAGGACCCGGTCCGCGTGCGTCCTCACGATCCGGCCGACCGGGGCGGCGGCATCCGCTGCCTTGACGTCGAGATTGAACCGCAGCGTCGGGAAGGACTCGAGCGCCTGCGCGAGGGTGATGAGCCCGCCCCGCGGCGCCATGAGCGACTCGAGTTCGCGGACCGTCACGTCGGCGATCTTCCGCGGGTCGCCGGTCACGCGGGAAAGGTCGTCGTCGTGGAACAGCACGACGGTTCCGTCGGCGGTGAGATGACAATCCGACTCGACGTACACGGCGCCGGCGGAGTGCGCCGCTGCGACGGCGGCGAAGGAGTTCTCGACCACTCCGGCCGCGGCATCCCCCGGCAGGACGAGGCCACGGTGAGCGAGCACGCGCGGGCGCGTCGCACCCTCGAACCACGGGTGGCTCATGTCGCGCTGACCGTCAGGGAAGGGGAGGTGCGGCCGGCTTGTCCACCGTGCCTCCGGTGCGCTGCGCCACGTCGACGACGGAGCCCGCGAACGCGGTGCTCATGCCCTTGAGCGCCTCGGTGAACTCGCTCGGGATGATCCAGAGCTTGCTCGAGGCGCTGTCGGCGATCTTCGGCAGGGTCTGCAGGTACTGGTACGCCAGGAGCTTGTCATCCGGGTTGCCGACGTGGATGGCGTCGAACACCGTCTGGATGGCTTCCGCCTCGCCCTGCGCGCGCAGCACGGCAGCCGCCTTGTCACCTTCGGCGCGGAGGATCTCGGCCTGCCGAGCACCTTCGGCCGTGAGGATCGCGGACTGCTTCGTACCCTCCGCGGTCAGGATGAGGGCACGGCGATCGCGCTCGGCGCGCATCTGCTTCTCCATCGAGTCCTGGATGCTCACCGGCGGGTCGATCGCCTTGAGCTCCACGCGTCCGACGCGGATTCCCCACTTGCCGGTCGCTTCGTCCAGAACGATCCGCAGCTGGCCGTTGATCTCGTCGCGGCTCGTGAGCGCCTCTTCCAGGTTGAGCCCGCCGACGACGTTGCGGAGCGTCGTCGTCGTCAGCTGCTCGACCGCGCCGAGGTAGTTGGCGATCTCGTAGGTGGCGGCACGGGCGTCGGTCACCTGGAAGTAGACGACGGTGTCGATGGAGACCACCAGGTTGTCCTCGGTGATCACGGGCTGCGGCGGGAAGGACACGACCTGCTCGCGCATGTCGATGAGGGGTCGCACCCGATCGATGAACGGGACGAGGATGTTCAGTCCGGGCATGAGCGTCTTGTGGTACCGGCCGAGACGCTCGACGACCCCGGCAGTGGCCTGCGGGATGATCCGGATCGACCGGATGATCACCACCAGGACGAAGATGAAGACCGCTGCGGCGAGCAGCCAGCCGATGGCCGTCGGGATGAAGCTCTCGGGGGTCATGCGGTCGATTCCTCTTCTTCGCGGTGGACGTAGGCGGTCGCCCCGTCGATCCGCCCCACGCGGATGACGGTGCCGGGTTCGAGTTCGCCGCGCTGTTCGGGTCGCGCCGTCCACGTGTCGCCGTTGGACAGCTTCACCTGGCCGCCGTGCGCGCTCACGGTGGACAGGACGCGGCCGGACAGTCCGACGAGGGCGGCGACGTTCGTCGGCGTCGGGTCCTCGCCACGGCGCAGCCGCGCCAGCAGCGGGGGGCGCAGAACCAGCAGGAGCACGGCGGCGACCGCGGCGGCGATGATCACTTGCAGCCAGACCGGGGCGCCGAGCAGATCCGAGCCGAGTCCGGCGACCCCGCCGATGCTCAGCATCAGGAAGGTGAAATCGAGCGTGAGCATCTCGATCACCAGGAAGGCGAGGATCAGGACCAACCACCCGATCCACGCGAATTGTTCGATGGTCTGGATGAGATCCACGATGTTCCTCCCCTTTGACCCAACCTAACACGGGCGTTTTCGCAGGGCTCGGGACCCGATGCGTGCGGGGTGCCGGTTGGTAGGGTCGTGGGGTGACCGAGCCCACTCCCACCGCAGAGCAGAATTCCCCGTCCCCCCTCGCGCCCGGATCCCTCCGCGGCAAGACCGCACTCGTGACCGGGTCCTCGCGCGGCATCGGCGCGGACACGGTCCGCTACTTCGCCGAGGCCGGAGCGAACGTCGTCATCAACTTCCGCAACAAGGCGCCGCGGGCCGAGAAGCTCGCGGCCCAGTTGCGCGAGCTCGGCGTGCAGGTGCTCGTCGTCGGCGCCGACCTGACCGATCCGGAGTCCGTGCAGGCGATGTTCGCCGAGGTGCAGCGCACGTTCGGATCGCTGGATGTGCTCGTGCTCAATGCCTCGGGCGGCATGGAATCCGGCATGGGCGAGGAATACGCCCTGAAGCTCAACCGCGATGCGCAGGTGAACGTCCTGGAGAGCGCCCTGCCGCTCCTCGGTGACCGATCCCGCGTCGTGTTCGTGACCAGCCACCAGGCGCACTTCATCCGGACGACCCCGACGATGCCCGAGTACGTCCCGGTCGCGCTGTCAAAGCGCGCCGGCGAGGACGCGCTGCGTGAGCAGATCCCCGCGCTCGCGGAGCGTGGCGTCGGCTTCGTGGTCGTCTCCGGCGACATGATCGAGGGCACGATCACCGCGACGCTCCTCGAGCGCGCGAACCCCGGCGCGATCGCCTCACGACGCGAGTCGGCCGGCAAGCTGTACAACGTGAGCGAGTTCGCCGCCGAGGTCGCCCGCGCGGCTGTGGATCCCGTCCCTGCGGACAACACGCGTCTCATCGGCGACACGAGTTCGTTCGCGGGGGAGTGACGGTGCGCCCCACCGATATCGAGCGCCTCGTCTCGGTCGGCCGGCCCGACATCGCCCCCGACGGCTCGTTCGCGGTCTTCGCCACCTCGCGTCCGGACCTGGCGGCGAATCGCGCGGTGGGACAGCTCTGGCGCGTCGACCTGCCGACCGGCATCCCGCGTCGCCTCACGCGGGGGACCGCCGACGCCAGTCCTCGACTCTCTCCCGACGGAACCGTGCTGGCATTCCTGCGCGGCGACACGAAGGGCCGCGCGCAGCTCCACGTCGTCGCCCCCGGGGGCGGCGAACCGGTACAGATCACAGACGCTCCCCTCGGAGTGGGAGAGTTCGCCTGGGCGCCCGACGGCGCGACGATCGCCTTCACCGCCCGTGTGCCGGAGCGCGGTCGTTACGGACAGGTCGAGGGCTTGGATGCCGCCGCCGAAGCGCCTCGGCACATCACCGGCATCCGCTGGCAGTCCAACGGCGTGGGCTATATCGCCGATCGTCCCGCGCAGCTCTTCGTCGTCGATGTCCCCGCCACCGACCTGGAGCCGTACTACGAGCCGGCGCCGGCCGTCGTCGCGGAGGGGACGACTCCCGCAGAGAAGACTGTCGTGCCCGCTCCGGCACGACAGCTGACCGACGGGCCGCACTCCATCTCGGGCGTGGCATTCCGCGGCGCCGAGATCCTCACGGTCGTCGACGTGATCGAGCACGAGCGCCGCGACCTCAGCTCGCGCCTCGTGGCGATCCGTGCCGACGGTCAGGGCCGACGCGACGTGATCACCCCGGAGGCTCGCCTCTCGATCGGCGAGATCGCGGTCGCCGGCGACGAAGCCGTGGCCGTCCTCGCGTCCGAGACCGGGTCGACCGGCGTCGACTTCGTGGCACCCGGGGTCGCGCTCTGGATCATCGAAGACGACGGCCCGCGGCGACTCACCGACGCTGAGACGATCGATCTCGGCGAAGTGGGCAGCCACGTCACCGCTCAGGGCGACCGCTTCCTCGTGCAGGACCGCACGCGTGGTCGGGTGCGGCTGCTGCGGGTGGCGCGCGACGGTGCCGTGGAGGACGTGGTCGGCGGCGATCTCGAGGTCGGCGGCCACGCGGCGGCCGGAGACCGCATCGTCGTCTCGGTGGCGACACCGGAGTCCTTCGGCGAGCTCCTCCTGGTCGATGTGGACGGAAGCCGCGCTCTGACCTCATTCGGCGCGGACGTCGGTGCGGTTATCCCGGAAGAGATCACGATCGCGGGCCGCGACGGCTACCCCGTCCACGGTTGGGTTGCCAAACCCGCGGGGGAGGGGCGGCATCCGGTCATCCTCCAGATCCACGGCGGCCCGTATGCCTCGTACGGCATACACCTTTTCGATGAGACGCAGGTGCTCGTGGACGCCGGGTACGCCGTTGTCTACTGCAACCCCCGCGGCTCCGCAGGCTACGGACGCGCGCACGGTCGCAGCATCCGTGGCGCGATGGGCACGCTCGACTTCGATGACGTGATCGACTTCCTCGACGGCGTGCTCGCGCGAGACGGCGCCCTCGACGCGACGCGGGTCGGCATCATGGGCGGGTCCTACGGCGGCTACCTCACCGCGTGGATCATCGCCCACGATCACCGGTTCGCCGGCGCGATCGTCGAGCGGGGATTCCTGGACCCGGTCTCCTTCCAGGGGACGAGCGACATCGGATCGTTCTTCGGCGATGAGTACGTCGGAACCGACCCCGCGCAGATCGCGCGGCAGAGTCCGATGGCGGTCGTCCACGAGGTGCGCACGCCGACGTTGGTGATCCACTCCGAGCTCGACTTCCGGTGCCCGCTCGAACAGGCCACGCGGTACTACTCGGCGCTCAAGCGGCAGGGGACCGAGGCGGAGATGCTCATCTTCCCCGGCGAGAACCACGAGCTCACGCGGTCCGGTTCGCCCCGCCATCGGGTGCAGCGCTTCGACGCGATCCTGGACTGGTGGAGCCGGAGGCTGCCGGTGCAGGACTGAGGCTCGCACGACGAAGCGCCCCGGACGGATCCGGGGCGCTTCGTCGTGCGAGCGAGGTATCAGACGAGATCCTTCTTGCCGAACGTGAACGCGCGGACGATCTGGATGATGCCGAGGACCACGAGCGCGATGCCCAGCAGCCACCACAGTGCCGCGATGTACAGCGGCGAGAACAGCAGGACGATTCCCGCCACGATGCTGATGATCGCGAAGAAGACCGTCCAGCCCTTCGACGAGGCGTCGCCCAGCGTCGACAGCGCCACGACGCCCTCGATGATCCAGAGGATACCGACGAGGATGCCGATGAAGATCGCGAGCCACGCGGTCGCGGCGCCGAGGTTCACGAACGCGACGATGCCGGCGATGATGAACAGGATGCCGAGCACGATGTGCCCGATGCGCGACCAGCCGCCGCGCGTCTTGGAGAAGATGCCGAGACCGGCGTAGACCAGACCGGCGGCGATGACGTAGATCGCGATGATCGCGGTGACGACCATCGCCGTCTTGCCGGGCCAGGCCAGGATCAGGATGCCGACGATGACGGACAGGACGCCGCCGATGCCCAGTGCGGTGCGGATGCCGTTGACGGCTGATTTCTCCGCTGCGGATTCGGTAGTCATGAGTATTTCCCTTCCTGGGAGTTACCTGCGAGGTGCGCTCACAGCATAGACCCAGCTGTGACGGGCCCGAGTGACGAAGGTCCCGTGTGTCGTGGCATGACGGGAGCGCTCCCGTCTTGCCGTCGAGTCGTCAGCCGAGGAGGAGGGTTGCGGCGAGCAGCACCGGCACGCACCCGATCGTGGTGAGGAACACCGTGTCGCGCGAGATCGTCTCGCCCACGCCGTACCGCTGCGAGTAGTTGAAGACGTTCTGCGCCGTGGGGAGCGCCGCGAGGACGACGACGATCAGGACATCGGCGGGGGAGAGGGCGAAGACGAATCGGGCCACGACCCACGCGACCACGGGCATGATGACGAGCTTCAGGCCGGTGGCCAGGACGATGTCGCGACGCCGCCCCGACGGTCCGAGCACGCGCTGGCCGTGCAGCGAGATCCCGTAGCTGATCAGCAGCACGGGAACGCAGGCGTTCGCGAGCAGGGTCGCCGGTTCGAAGATGATAGGCGGCAGGTCGATTCCGCTCACCGACACGATCGTTCCCAGCGCCGAGCCGATCACGATCGGATTCGTCAGCGCGCGACCGATCGAGCGGCGCAGCGAACCGCCGCCGGAGGTCGCGGCCTCGAGGATCGCCATCGAGATCGGGGTGAAGACGAGCAGCTGCAGGAGGATCACGGGCGCGGGGAAGGCGGCGCTGCCGAGCAGATACAGCGAGAGCGGAATGCCGATGTTGTTCGAGTTGACCTGCCCCGCCGACAGTGCACCGATCACCACTTCGCCTGCCGAGCGCCGCCAGGCGAACCGGGCGATGAGTGCGTACACGGCGATCACGGTCACGGCGGCGATCGCCGAAACGGGCAGCAGTGCGGAGAAGAGTGTGCGGACGTCTGCTTCGGCGAGCACGACGAACAGGAGGAACGGCGAGAGGACGAAGAACGTGAGTCGGGCCAGCACCGGGCGGGCATGCTCGCCGAGGAGGTCGATGCGTCCGATCACATAGCCCACCGCGATCGCGAGGCCGACGACGACGAATCCCGTCAGGCTCTCGATCATGCCTTCGAGCCTATGGGCTCTCACCCTGCCCGAATGATGCGGCCGCATCCGGCGGCCTCATACGATCCGAGCACGGGGGAGAGGGGAGCGGATGTCCGTTCTGACTGCAATCGTGCCGGCGTGGATGCGGCAGTACAAGCCGTCCTGGCTCGGGGTGGATGTCCTGGCGGGCGTGACGCTCGCCGCCGTGGCGATCCCGGAGGTGATGGGCTACACGTCGATCGCACAGACGCCGGTGATCACCGGCCTCTACACGATCATCCTTCCGACGCTCGTCTTCGCGCTGCTCGGGTCTTCACGATTGCTCGTCGTCGGTGCCGACTCGGCCACGGCGGCGATCCTCGCCGCGGGCCTGGCCGGGCTCGGCATCTCGGGGCTGTCGCCGAATTCGACCGAATGGGTCGCGTGGACGAGCCTCGTCGCCCTCGTGTGCGGCGCGCTCCTCGTCCTCGCCCGGCTGCTCCGGCTCGGGTTCCTCGGCGACTTCCTCAGTGCGTCGGTGCTCATCGGCTTCCTCACCGGCGTCGGGATCTCGGTGCTGACCGGTCAGCTGCCGGACATGCTCGGCATCCCGAAAGGCACGGGGAACTGGTTCGAGCAGCAGTGGAGCACGCTCACCCATCTGGGCGATGCGAACGGCTGGACGATGGCGTTCGCGGGCGGGACGCTCGTGATCATCGTCGGCTGCAAGCTCATCAACCGGAAGATCCCGGGCGCCGTGATCGCGGTCATCCTGTCGATCGTGCTCTCCAACGTGCTGGACGCGTCCAGCCAGGGCGTCGCGGTCATCGGGCCGGTCCAGGGGGGACTTCCGCCGTTCGGGCTGCCGCAGGGGCTCGATCTCTCCGACATCCCCGCCGTGATGGGTGTCGCGCTGTCGTGCTTCTTCCTGATCATCGCCCAGAGCGCGGCGACCTCGCGGAGCTTCGCGATGAAGCACAGTGAGCGGGTCGACATCAACCGCGACATCCTCGGGCTCGCCGGGGCGAACGTCGCGGCGGGACTCACCGGCACTTTCGTCGTGAACGGCAGCCCGACGAAGACGGAGATCCTCGACGAGCAGCGCGGACGCAGTCAGATGGCGAACATCACGATGGTCGCCGTCGTGATCGTCGTGGTCCTGTTCCTGACGCGGTACCTCACGAACATGCCGGTCGCGGTGTTGGCTGCCATCGTCTTCATGATCGGGCTCGGGCTCGTGGACTTCCGGGGCCTGCGTCGGATCCGTGCCGCACGGGTGAGCGAGTTCGTCATCGCGCTGCTCACCGCGATCGTCGTGTTCGCGTGGGGCGTGGAAGAGGGCATCATCCTTGCGATCGTCCTCTCTGTCCTGGAGCTGGTTCGTCGCGCCTACACGCCCCGGGACTTCCTCGTCGGTGTCTCGAAGGACGGCGAGCCGACCTACACGGCCGCGGAGCCGGGAACGGAGAGCCTTCCGGGCCTCGTGGTCTTCCGGTTCGACTCGCGACTCTTCTATGCGAACGCCAGTCTGTTCGTGGACCGCATCCAGCAGCTCATCGCCGCGGCGCCGTCGCGTGTGCGCTGGCTCATCCTGGACTGCTCGTCGATCGGCGACATCGACTACTCGGCGAGTCTGAACCTCGAAGGACTCATCGCCTCGCTGCACGCCGAAGGCCGGGTGTTCGCGATCGCCCAGGCCGATCCACGGCTGCTCGAAGTCCTCGCGAAGCTCGACACGCTCAAGAAGTTCGACAACGCGCACATCTACGCCACCGTCGAAGACGCCGTGGCGGCGTTCAGGGCGGATGCCGCGGCGCCGGCATCCTGAACGTCGTCGGCATCCGGTCTCCGCGCGTACATCCTGGAGTTTGCAGGTTATTGCCGATAATGCACATTATGTCAACTCGTTTTGACGAGCGCTCTCCCGCGAAGCGTGAGCGCGCCTCTTGACATGACACTTGCATTTTGCAAGTGTGTGACCCATGAGCCTCTTCATCACCTGCCCGGTCGAGAGCGTCGACCGCGCGACCACGTTCTACACCGCGCTCGGCTGGACGCTGAACGCCGACATGTCCGACCACAACGTCTCCTGCTTCGCGATCGCCCCCGATCAGTACGTCATGCTCGGCAGTCGTGAGATGTACGCCGCCGTCGGTGGTGTCGAGGACCTGGTGGGTGGGCCGGACACACCGTCCAAGGTGACGGTGTCGTTCGACCTCGGGAGCCGCGAGGCGGTCGATGATCTCGTGGCGCGCGCCGGGGCTGCGGGCGGCAGGATCGGCGACACCGATGACTACCCGTTCATGTATCAGCGGCAGTTCGACGACCCGGACGGGTATCACTACTCCCCGTTCTGGATGAAGCCGGACGCCGAATCGGACGTGTGAGCGATCTCTCCGCCGCACTCGAGATCGTCGGATCCCGGTGGGCCCTGCTGATCGTCGCGCGGCTGATGGACGGCCCCCAGCGATACGGCGACCTCCAGCGGGATCTCGGGGTGCCGACGAACATGCTCGCCACGCGCCTGCGTGAGCTGGAGTCCGCGGGCGTACTCCGTCGGCTCCCCCTCCGTCACAACACGCGCGCCTACGCCCTGACCGAGCGGGGGCAGGGCCTGCGCCCGGCGATCGACGCCCTCGGGCGGTGGGGTGCGGCGAACGGAGCGGGCACGAACGAGCGCCCGGAGCCGTGAGGGCCCCGGGCGCTGGTCGTCCTCGACGGTTCAGACGACGGGGTCGTCATTCGTCGTGGACGTGCTCCGCCGCGTGACCTGCTCCCCCGCAGCGGGATCGATCGACGTGCGCGACACGGTGTCGGTCTGCCGACGCCGCGCCAGCAGGACCAATCCCAGGAGGAAGACGAGCGCACCCGCACCCATCAGGATGTACCCGATCAGCTGCAGGTTCACCCAGTCCACCTGCACGTTCACCGCGAACGCGAGGATGGCTCCGATGACGAACAGAACGATTCCGGCTCCGATGCTCATGGCACTCCCTTTCCGTCCGGACCCAAGTATGCGGACGATCCCACGCTGGCGGATGTCGCTTCCGCCCGGCAAGGGCTTGACACGCGGTGTCCGCACCCGGCGCTAACGTGAGCGGATGCCGCGCGTCATCTTCCACACCGCCACCACCCTCAATGGCTTCCTGGCCGATGAGGACGACTCCCTCGACTGGCTGTTCGCGGTCGATGGCGCCGCCGAAGCCGAAGCAGCCTTCTCAGCCTTCCTCGCCGGGATCGGCGCTCTGGTGATGGGCTCGACCACATACGAGTGGCTGCTCGATCACGAAGACCTTGCCGTGCACCCCGAGCGCTGGCCCTACCCTGAGCTCCCTGCCTTCGTCCTCAGCTCACGCGAGCTCCCCCGCGTCCCGGACGCCGACATCCGGTTCCGGCGGGGCGATGTCCCGACCCTATGGGCAGAGATCGCAGAGAGCGCCGGTGGCCGCGACGTCTGGCTCGTCGGCGGCGGCGACCTCGTCGGCCAGTTCGACGACGCGGGACTGCTCGACGAGGTCCGCGTGTCGATCGCGCCCGCTACGCTCCCGTCCGGGCGTCCGCTCCTCCCCCGGCGCATCGGGCCGGACCGTCTCCGCCTGACGTCGGCGAGGCAGGCGGGACAGTTCGCCGAACTCACGTATTCCGTGGCCCGCGAGGTCAGCTGAGCCGGTATCGATGTTCGGGCCTGCCGGTCGCACCGTAGCGCAGGCCCACCTCCACCGCACCCCGCGCCGCGAGGTTCGCGAGGTGCCGCTGGGCGGTGGCGCGGGAGACGCCGATCCGCTCGGCGATCGCGGTCGCCGATGCCTCTCCGTCGCGCAGGTGTTCCAGGATCACGCGTTCTGTCGCCGTCTGTGACGCGGTCGCCGGCACTGCATCCCGCCCGTGCAGAGCGCGCTGGGCGCGCTCGATCGTCTCCTGGTCCACGTCGCCGGCGGTCAGCAGATTGCGATAGCGGCGGTATCCATCCAGGCGATCGCGTAGGAGGCGAGGGTCGAACGGCTTCCGCAGGTAGCCGAGCGCTCCCGCGCGTAGGGCCCGGCGCACGGTGTCCGCGTCGGAGGCGGCGCTGATCACGAGCGCGTCGACGTCGATCTCCGAGACGAAGGCGATGCCGTCTCCGTCAGGCAGGTAGACGTCGCACAGGACGAGATCCGGATGCCGGTCCCGCACCGCCGCACGCGCCTCGCGCACGCCGCGCACCGGCTCGAGCGCTTCGAATCCCGCCTGGTCGGCGACGGCATCGCGGTGCAGACCACCCACCCGGAAGTCATCGTCGACGATCAGTACACGCAGATCCGGTGTCATTCGTCCTCCACGTCGCTCGTCGTGCATACCTTCATCGTTCGTGGGAGCCGGGCGCTGAAGACGGCACCGCTGCCGGTTCCGCCGGCATCCACGAGTCGGACGTCACCGCCGAGGCGATCGGCGATCTCGTGCACGAGCGGCAGACCGATCCCCCGGCCGTGCACGGCGTCCGGGGCGAGATCGGTTCGCTCGGCATTCCGCTCGAACAGGCGCGACGGATCGGCGATGCCTCCACCCGAATCGGCGACGGTGATCACGAGCGTGTCGGCGTCGTCGAGCAGTTCGACCTCGACCCATCGCGGCTCCGGGGATGCCACGGCCGCCCGGACCGCGTTGTCCACCAGGTTGCCCAGCACGGAGGCGATGTCTTCCGCGGCGGCGACCTCGCCGAGGACAAGTGAGGCTTCCGACATCGTCAGCCGCACTCCGCGCTCGTCGGCCTCGATGCTCTTCGCCTCGATCAGTGAGCGCAGGAACGGTTCGTCGATCGGGATCGAGGTGTCTGCAGCATCCCGCGTCGTCGACCCATCGCTCAGGTAGTCACGCGCCTCGGCGATGCGCTGTGCGTCGATCAGGCCCGCGGCGACGTGCAGGCGGTTCGAGAACTCGTGCCGCTGCGCGCGCAGCGCGCCGGTCATCGTGCTCACGGTGTCGAGCCGATCGCTCAGACGCACGATGTCGGTGCGGTCGCGGATCACCGCGACGCGGCCGAGATCGCGATCCGACCGGGTGACCGGCCGAGTGTCCACGAAAACCACGCGATCGCCGACGATCAGCGGTTCCTGTCCGCGGACCTTCGCGGAGTCGACACCTGAGATCGCGGCCCGCAGCTCGGCGGGCAGCGGCAGGTCGTCGATGTGCAGGCCGACCGGCTCCGGGATGCCGAGCAGGCGGGCGGCGGAGGCGTTGGCGACCGTCACGATGCGGTCCGGGGTGTATGCGAGGACACCCTCGCCCACGCCGTCCAGCACCGCCGCCTGGTTCTGCACCAGCGCGGCGAGCTCTTCAGGCTGGACTCCGAGCGTGAGGGCCTCGAGTCGCCGACGGATGAGTGCAGAGACCAGCGCTCCGATCAGCAGCGCTGCGGCGGCAGCCACCCCGACGCCGATCAGGAGGGGTGGGAGGTCGTCGAAGACGCTCGCCCGCGCGAAGCCGACGCTCACCTCGCCGACGGGGACGCGCGTCCCCGGGGCGAAAACCGGCACTTTGGCTCGAGCGGACTCCCCCAGCGTTCCCGCCTCCCACGAGACCGTCTCGCGCCCGGCGAGCGCCTCGGCGAAGCTCGTGCTGACCACCTCGCCGAGGCGCTGCGGGTCCGGGTGGGCCAGACGGATCCCGCGGTCATCCGTGATCACGACGAACAAGGCCCCTGTGGTGTCCTCCACCTCGCCGGCCAGTTCGGCCAGTGGTCCCCCGCGCAGCGCGGCGGCGGTCGGTGCGGCGCTCTGCGCCGAGATCTGCTCGACGGCCCGTCGCACGTCGCCGTCGGTCGCGACGGTTCGCGCGATCCCCAGCGCCGACGACTCCGCTTCGGCGCGCAGCTGCTGCACGCCGAGCCACGTGAACACGGCGGTGCACACGCCCACGACGGCGATCACGCACGCGAGCTGCCAGAGGAGCAGGTGCGTCGCGAATCGCATTCCCGCCTCCGTCCTGTGCGCCCGCAGAGTGAGCGAAATGCGCAGAACTCACGATAAGCGCAATACGCGACAGAAAGCGAGATACCGGATGCCGCGCGCGGCGCACGGCTACGTTCGGGCGCAGCGCGAAGGCAGCTCAGCCCCCGCACCGCCCAGACGAAGGAGTCGACGTGCTCGTCCTGCTCGGATTCGCCATGATCCTCACATTCATGGTCCTCATCATGACCAAGCGGCTCACGCCCATGGTCGCCCTCATCGTCGTCCCCACGATCTTCGGACTCTTCGCCGGCGCCGGCCTCGGTCTCGGCGACATGGTGATCGACGCGATCAAGGACCTCGCGCCGACCGCGGCTTTGTTGATGTTCGCGATCATGTTCTTCGGGATCATGATCGACGTGGGCCTGTTCGATCCGCTCATCCGCCTGATCACCCGCTTCCTCGGGGAAGATCCGGCGAAGGTCGTGCTCGGCACGGCGATCCTCGCCGGGGCGGTGTCGCTGGACGGCGACGGATCCACGACGTTCATCATCACGACGTCCGCGATGCTCCCGATCTACCTTCGGCTCGGCATGAGCCCGGTGGTCCTCACGTGCGTCGCCGGGCTCATGAACGGCACGCTGAACATCGTGCCGTGGGGCGGACCGACCGTTCGCGCCTCGGCCGCCCTCGGGGTGTCGGCGACCGACATCTTCGTGCCGATGCTCCCCTCGCTTGCGGCAGGACTCGTCGTCGCGCTCACCTTCGCGTGGTTCCTCGGGCTCGCCGAGCGCAAGCGCCTCGGGTCGCTCGCCTACTCCCCCGCAGCCGCGTCCGCGCCGGCCGCGCCCACGACGGGTGGATGGCGTCGGCGTCTGTTCGCCCCGAACGTCGTGAGCGGGGCCGAGGTCAAGCCCGGTGCTCCCGCGACGCTCTCCACCACCGGCATCCCGACCCTCCGCCGCGGCGGACGCACGCCGGTGGGCGCCGCCGTTGCGGAGCAGGCGGTGCTGGAAGCCGAGGACGTCGACACGATGATGGCCGACACGATGCTCGACCCCAACCGCGCGACCCTGCGGCCGAAGCTGATCTGGGTGAATCTGGCCCTCACGCTCGCCGTCATGGTCCTCCTGGTGCTCGACCTGATGCCGCTCCCGTACGTCTTCATGGTCGGCTCCGCGATCGCCCTGATCGTCAACTTCCCGAAGCTGCGCTCGCAGGCGGACGAGATCGTCGCCCACGCGCCGAGCATCGTCGGCGTGGTCTCGATGGTGCTCGCCGCCGGCGTCCTGGTGGGGGTCCTGAATGGTACGGGCATGGTCACCGCGATGGCCGAGTGGGTCGTGGACATCGTTCCGCCGTCGATGGGTCAGTTCCTGGCGGTGATCACCGGTGTGCTGTCGATCCCGATGACGTTCTTCATGTCCAACGATGCGTTCTACTTCGGCATCCTTCCGGTGCTCGCCGAGAGCGCCGCGACCTACGGCATCGCGCCGGTCGAGATGGCGCGTGCGTCGATCATCGGCCAGCCGGTGCACCTGCAGAGCCCGCTCGTCCCCGCGATTCTGCTGCTCGTGTCACTCGCGGGCGTGAACCTCGGCGATCACCACAAGAAGGTGCTGTGGCGCGCGACCGTCGTCTCGCTCGTCATGCTCGCGGTCGGCATCCTCGTCGGGGTGATCCCGTTCCTGTGATCGCGTGAGAGTGTGAACGCCGGGTGGGCTCAGGTCGCGGGTGCGATCGGGGCCCATTCCGGATGTTTGGGCTCGCGTCCGTCGCCGGAGGAGGTGCCGCTCAGCCGGCGCTGCACCCACGGGCCGAGGTGCTCGCGGTAGTACTCGGACGCGCGCATGCGGGCGGAGGCGGGCAGCGGCGGCAGCGACCACCAGGCAGCGGGCGGCTCCATCCCGAGGGCGGTGAGCACGCGCGCGGCGACGCGGTGATGCCCTCGGGAGTTCATGTGCAGGCGATCCTCCGCCCAGTAGGCGGGTG
This sequence comes from Microbacterium sp. NPDC064584, assembly GCF_040687315.1. Lineage (NCBI taxonomy): Bacteria > Bacillati > Actinomycetota > Actinomycetes > Micrococcales > Microbacteriaceae > Microbacterium > Microbacterium sp. NPDC064584. Next base: position 78,407 of record NZ_JBFBMZ010000003.1, read on the forward strand.
CGGACAGCTCGCGATCGGGCCAGTTGAAGGCCCGGATGATGTCCGGCCTGTCCTCGATGCGCGCGCCGACCGCGAGGGAGAGGATGTCTCCGCGACGCTGGATGAGTCTGCTGAGGGGCAGCTGCGCGGACGGGTTCGCGCCGGAGAGCAGAATGAGCTGCACGCCCTCTTCGTCGCACCGCTCGATCACTCGCGTGAACGCGTCGATCACCCGGGAGATCGAGGTGCGCGGTCGGATCATGTCATTGCCGCCGCCGTTGAACGACAGATGCGTGGGCTTCAGCGCGAGGGCGGGTTCGAGCTGCTCATCGACGATGGGCCATGCGAGCTTGCCGCGGATCGCGAGGTTCGCGTACTCGATCGTCTGTCCCGACGCATCGGCCCAGCCCTGGGCGACGAGGTCCGCCCAGCCCCGTACCCGGCCGTCCGGAAGGTCATCGCCGACGCCCTCGGTGAAGGAATCGCCGATCGCGACGTATCTGACGGTGTTCACTTCCTCAGCCTACGGTCACCGATCATCCAGAGCCCGCCCGCGCCGGTCGGCGAGACCCCACGCCGCGGCCGCCGCGACCGCGAAGAAGACCGCGAAGACGACGAAGAGCAGAGGCGCCCCACCGGCCACGAGCATCACCGGCACGAGCAGCGGGGCGATGATCGAGGCGAGACGGCCGACGCCCGCGGCCCAGCCTGAACCCGTCGCCCGAAGCGACGTGGGGTACATCTCCGGCGTCACCGCGTACAGCGCGCCCCACGCACCGAGGTTGAAGAACGACAGGGCCATCCCCGCGGCGATCACGACTCCCTCCGCGGATGCCGTGCCGAACGCGATCGCCGACAGTGCGGAGCCGGCGAGGAAGACCGACAGGGTCAGGCGCCTCCCCCACACCTCGATCAGCCAGGCCGCGACGACGTAGCCGGGCAGCTGAGCGAGCGTGATCACGAGTGTGAAGCCGAACGAGCGGACCAGGTCGTAGCCCTGCGCGACCAGGATCGACGGGATCCAGATGAACGCGCCGTAGTAGGAGAAGTTGACGCAGAACCAGACGAGCCAGAGCGCGGCTGTCCGGCGGCGGAATTCTCGCGTCCACAGGCCCGCGAGTCGCTCGCGCGCCGACGGCGCTGCGGCGGCGGTATCGGCGGTCGGCGTGGCCGTGCTCGGCGCCGGTGTCACCCCCGCGGACTGCTCGAATGCGCGCACGACGGCGTCGGCCTCGGCGTGCCGACCGCGCCGCGCGAGCCATCGCGCCGACTCGGGCAGTCCCCACCGCACGATCAGCGCGTAGGCGGCGGGGATCGCGCCCAGGGCGAAGGCCCAGCGCCAGCCGTCCGCCGACGTCGGGATGACGAAGAAGCCGATGAGGGCGGCGGCGGTCCAGCCGACCGCCCAGAAGGCCTCGAGGATCACGATGAGGCGACCGCGGATCCGTGCAGGCGCGAACTCGCTGACGTACGTGGAGGCGACCGGAAGCTCGGCCCCGAGACCCAGGCCGACGAGGAATCGAAGCACGAGGAGCACCGCGAGTCCGCCGACGAGCGCGCTGGCTCCCGTTGCGGCGCCGTAGATCAGCAGCGTCACCGCGAAGATCTGGCGCCTCCCGAAGCGGTCCGCCAGGAGCCCGCCGAGCGTGGCGCCGATCGCCATGCCGATGAACCCGATCGAGGCGATCCATGCCGTCTGACCGGGCTCGAGCTGCCACTGCACCGCGAGAGCGGCGATGATGAAGGAGATCAGGCCGACATCCATCGCATCGAGCGCCCAGCCGAGCCCGGAGCCGGTCAGGACTTTGAGGTGGCGCCGCGTGAACGGCAGCCGGTCCAGGCGCTCCGACACCGCAGACGCGTCGAGCGCCTGCGGCGCAGCATCCGTCATGAAGACAGGATGTCACGCACCAGCGGCTGCACCTGCGCGCCGTACAGCTCGATCGAGCGCATGAGCTTGTCGTGCGACAGCGTCCCCGTGGAGAACTTCATGTCGAAGCGCGTGCTCCCGAGCGTCTTCACCGTCGTGGCGATCTTGCGTGCGACGGTCTCCGGCGAGCCGACGTAGAGCGCACCCTCGGGTCCGACGTCGTGCTGGAAGCGGGCGCGGCTGTACGGCGGCCAGCCGCGCTCGCGTCCGATCGTGTTGTTCATCGCCTCGAAGCCCTCGTAGGCCTCGTCCCATGCCTGCTGGTCCGTCTCGGCGATGTGACCGGGCGAGTGGATGCCGACGGGCCGCGCACCGATCCCGAACGAGTCGAGCGAACGGTGGTAGAGGTCCACGAACGGGCGGAACCGGTGCGCCGGTCCGCCGATGATCGCAAGCATGAGGCCGTAGCCGTACCGGGCCGCCCTGACGACGGACTCCGGCGACCCGCCCACCCCGACCCAGGCGGTCAGCCCGTTCTCGGTCTTCGGGTACACGTCGGCGGCATCCAGCGCGGCGCGCTTCGTGCCCTGCCACGTCACCGGCTTCTCGGTCATGAGCTGCGAGAACAGGTCGAGCTTCTCTTCGAAGAGGGTCTCGTAGTCGCGCAGGTCGTAGCCGAACAGAGGGAAGGACTCGATGAACGAGCCGCGTCCGAGGATCACCTCGGCGCGACCGTTGGAGACCGCGTCCAGGGTGGCGAAGCGCTCGTAGACGCGAACCGGATCATCCGACGACAGCACGGTGACGGCGGTCCCGAGGTGGATGTCGCGCGTCCGCGCGGCCGCGGCCGCCAGCACGATCTCCGGGCTCGAGATCGCGAACTCGGGGCGGTGGTGCTCCCCCACGCCGAAGAAGGCCAGTCCGACCTCATCGGCCAGCACCGCCTGGTCCACGACGTTGCGGATCGTCTGCGCGTCCGAGAGACGCGCACCGGCGGCATCCTTCGTGACGTCGCCGAAAGTGTCGAGGCCGAGCTGGATCTCATTCATGTGAATGCAAACTCCGCTCGGCCCCGACCTATTCCGTCACGCGGTGAGTGCGGAGCGCAGCGTGTCCAAACCGACGCCGCCCAGGTCCAGCGCACGCTTGTGGAAGCGCTTGATGTCGAACGCGTCGCCCTCCGCCGCTTTCGCGTCGTCGCGGATCTGCTCCCAGATGCGCTGTCCGACTTTGTACGACGGCGCCTGTCCCGGCCAGCCGAGGTAGCGGTTCACCTCGAACTGCACGAACTCGTCGGACATGTTCACGTTCCGGCGCATGAATGCCAGCGCGTAGTCGGCGTCCCACGTCCCCTCGCCGTCGAGCCGGGGCTTCTGGAGGTGCACGCCGATGTCCAGAACGACGCGCGCGGCGCGCATGCGCTGACCGTCGAGCATCCCGAGGCGGTCGGCGGGCTCTTCGAGGTAGCCGAGCTGCTCCATGAGGCGCTCGGCGTACAGCGCCCACCCTTCCGCGTGGCCGGACGTGCCGGCCAGGAGGCGCCGCCACGAGTTCAGCTCGGCGCGGTTGTAGACCGCCTGCGCGATCTGCAGGTGATGCCCGGGCACGCCTTCGTGATAGACCGTGGTGAGCTCGCGCCACGTGTCGAAGTCCTCGACGCCCTCGGGAACGGACCACCACATACGGCCCGGACGCGAGAAGTCGTCCGTCGGGCCGGTGTAGTAGATGCCACCTTCCTTCGTGGGCGCGATCATGCACTCGAGCCGGCGGATCGGTTCGGGGATGTCGAAGTGCGTGCGGCCGAGCTCGGCGATCGCCCGGTCGCTCGTCTCCTGCATCCACCGCTGCAGGGCGTCGGTGCCGTGCAGCTTGTGCGACGCGTCCTCCTCGAGGAACGCGATCGCCTCCTCCACGCTCGCGCCGGCCTTGATCTGGTCCGCGATCGACTCCTGCTCGGCGACCATGCGCGCGAGCTCCTCCACGCCCCAGTCGTACGTCTCGTCAAGGTCGATGCTCGCCCCGAGGAAGCGCCGGGACTGCAGCGCGTAGAGCTCGCGGCCGACCGCGTCCTGCTCACCGGCGGCCGGTGCGAGTTCGGTGCCCAGGAACGCGGCGAGCTCGTCGTACGCGACGCGGGCGGCGTTGGCGTTGTCGGCGAGTTCGCGGGCGAGGGATGCCGGCAGCTGGCCGTCCGCGGGGGCGGCGTCACCGGCGAACGTCGCGAAGAAGCCCTGATCGCTCGTGTAGCGCGCGATCTGGGTCACGACTTCGCGCACCTGCCGACGCGCGGGGACGACACCCTCGGCGATCCCCTGCCGGAGAGTCTGCACGTAGCCTTCCAGGGCGGTGGGGATCGCGCCGAGGCGGGTCGAGATGACGGCCCAGTCCTCCGCGGTGTCGGTGGGCATGAGGTCCAGCACGGACCGGATGTCCTGCGACGGCGACGCGATCACGTTGAGGTCGCGCAGGTGCCACTTCGCGTCGTGCAGATCGATCTCGAGCCGGATCTCGCGGCTGAGGTCCTCTTTCGTGACCTCGTCGATCGCATCGACCGGCGTCGCGGCCTCGAGGTCGGCGAGGGTGCGCCGCCCGGCCTCGATCAGCCGCTCGGTGCCCTCCGGCGAGTAGTCGCCGTAGCGGTCGTTGTACTCGAAGCGGCCGATGTACGTCGCAAGCGTCGGAAGCTGCTCAGCGAGCGTGTCGACCCACGCGTCAGCGATCGTGTCGATCGGCGTGGGCGTACGTGTGGAATCTGTCATGCATCGAGCCTAGGCAACGACTCCGGCGCCGCCAACACGGTCAGTGCGCGGCTTCGTTCCAGTCGCGGCCCCGCCCGATCTGCACGTCCAGCGGCACAGCCAGGTCGGCGGCATCACCCATCCGCGTGCGGACGATCTGCTCCGCGGCATCCCACTCCCCCGCGGCCACCTCGACGACGAGTTCGTCGTGGATCTGCATGAGCACCCGGGAGTGCAGCTGCGCGGCGGCGAAGTCGTCGTGGATGTGGAACAGCGCGATCTTCATGATGTCGGCGGCGCTGCCCTGGATGGGAGCGTTCAGAGCCGCCCGCTCGGCGTTCTCCCGCAACACGCGGTTCGGGCTCGCGAGGTCCGGGAACGGGCGCCGCCTTCCGAAGATCGTCTCGGTATAGCCGTCGATCCGGGCCTGCTCCACCGAAGACCGCAGATAGTCGCGGACCGCCCCGAACCGGTGGAAGTACTCCATCATGAGCTGCTTCGCCTCGGACTGCTCGATACGCAGCTGCTTGGACAGGCCGAACGCGGACAGGCCGTAGACCAGGCCGTACGACATCGCCTTGACTTTCGTCCGCATCGGCGCGGTGACGTCGGCCGGCTCGACCCCGAACACCCGCGCGCCGACGAAGCGGTGCAGGTCCTCGCCCGAGTTGAACGCCTCGATCAGTCCCGGGTCCTCGGACAGATGCGCCATGATGCGCATCTCGATCTGCGAGTAGTCCGCGGTCAGCAGCGTCTCATAGCCCTCGCCGACTTCGAATGCGGCGCGGATACGACGGCTCTCGTCGGTGCGGACGGGGATGTTCTGCAGATTCGGGTCGGTGCTGGACAGGCGGCCGGTCTGGCTTCCGGTCTGCACGTACGTCGTGCGGATTCGCCCGTCGGGAGCGATCGCGGTGTCGAGCGACTCGATGATCTGCCGCAGCTTCGTCGCCTCGCGGTGCTGCAGCAGCAAGTCGAGGAAAGGGTGCGGGTGGGAGTCCTGCAGATCGGCCAGGACCGCGGCATCCGTCGAGTACCCCGTCTTCGTCTTGCGCGTCTTCGGCAGGTCGAGCTGATCGAACAGAACCTCCTGCAGCTGCTTCGGCGACCCCAGATTCACTTCGCGTCCGATTGCCGCGTACGCGTCCTGCGCGATCGCATCCGCGCGGCTGCCGAGCTCTGCGGAGAACTCCGACAGCTTGGCGTGCGAGACCGAGACGCCGGCGAGCTCCATGTCGGCGAGCGTCCGCAGCGTCGGCAGTTCGATGTCGGTGAGCACGGCGGCAACGCTCTCGGCGAGCTCGCCGCGCAACGCCTCCGCGACCCGCAGCGTGTACCAGGAGAGCTGTCCCGGTGTGGCACCCTCGGTCTCGGGGACGAGCTGGGTCGGGTCGGCCTCGGGGAGCTTCTCATCGAGGCACCGGTCCACGAGGTGCGCGAGCGTCTTGTCGGGGAAGCTGGGCCGCAGCAGCCACCCGGCCACGATCGTGTCGAAGACGAGCCCGCCGAGCGCGAATCCGGCACGGCGCAGAGCTTTCAGCTGCGGCTTCGCGTCGCTGAAGACCTTCGGCGCGTCCGAGGCGAGCCACGGACCGATGGATGCCGCCACCTCGCTGCTCCAGGTCGCTTCGGCGACGGCATCCGCGCCTTTCCCGCCGCGCACGGCGAAACCGACGCGGACCGGCAGCGCGCCCTCGACGAGAACGGTGACGCCCACCTCGCCGGTCGCCGCTGCGAGCCACGTCGCCAGATCGCCCGGTGACGGCTCGAGCGGCACGGGAGCGGCGACCGCGGCGGCCGCGGACAGCGAGGCCATCTGCTGCTCGATGCCGGCGAGTTCGGCGACGCGCGGAATGAGCGTCTTGAACTCGAGCCGCGCGAAGATGTCGCGGACGCCCTGTGCGTCCATCGGCTGCACCTCGAGGTCGGCGATCGTGACGGGCAGCTCGACGTCGCGCAGCAGCCGGTTCAGCGTCCGGTTGCGGCGGACGGCGTCGATGTGCTCGCGGAGATTGTTGCCGACCACGCCGGTGACCTTATCGGCGTTCGCGAGCAGGTCATCGAGCGAGCCGTACTGCGTGATCCACTTCACCGCCGTCTTCTCGCCCACCTTCGGCACGCCGGGCAGGTTGTCGCTGGTCTCGCCGACGAGCGCCGCGATGTCCGGGTACTGCTCGGGGCGCACGCCGTAGCGCTCGATCACCGCCGCGGTGTCGTAACGCTTGAGCTGGGACACCCCCTGCACGTTCGGGTAGAGCAGCGTGATGTCGTCGTTCACGAGCTGGATCGTGTCGCGGTCGCCGGAGCAGACGAGCACGTCGTAGCCCTGCTCGGCGCCCTGGGTCGCGAGGGTCGCGAGGATGTCATCGGCCTCGAAGTCCTCTTTGGCGAGCACGGTGATGCTCATCGCCGCCAGGCACTCCTGGAGCAGAGGGATCTGACCCTTGAACTCACTCGGTGACTCGGACCTGTTGGCTTTGTACTCGGTGTACTCGCGGGTACGGAACGACTGCCGGGACGTGTCGAACGCGACGGCGAGGTGCGTCGGCTTCTCGGCCTTGATCAGGTTGATCAGCATCGACAGGAACCCGTAGATGCCGTTCGTGTGCTGCCCGTCCTTCGTCGAGAAATTCTCGACCGGGAGGGCGAAGAATGCCCGGTATGCCAGCGAATGGCCGTCCACGACGAGAAGGGTAGGCTTTGCGGAGTCCGTCACCCTGCAAGTTTAGTGAGGGGTCCGGACGCCGCTCCCGACGACGAAGGCTGACGATGACCGACACCGCCCCCACCGACGAGAACGGACTGGTCTGGGCCGCACGCCGCGGAATGGGCGCCCTCGCCGAGAAGATGGGCATGGAGTTCGTGGAGTTCTCCGTCGACCGTGCCGTCGCCACGATGCCCGTCGAAGGCAACACCCAGCCGGTCGGGCTGATGCACGGCGGCGCGTACGTCGTGCTCGGCGAGTCGCTCGGGTCGATGGCGGCGAACCTCCACGCGGGACCAGGGCGCCTCGCCGTGGGCATCGACATCAACGCCACGCACACGCGCTCGGCGACCTCGGGGGTCGTGACGGGCGTGTGCACGCCCGTTCATCTGGGCCGCAGCATGACCGTGCACGAGATCGCGGTCTCCGACGAGCAGGGCAGGCGCCTGTCGACGATCCGGATCACGAACATGATCAAGGACCTGCCGCGGGACTGAGCCGCGGTGGAGGTCGCTACGCCTTCTTGGGGGCGAGCTGCTCGATGATCGCCTTTGCGACGTCCTGCATCGTCAGCCGGCGGTCCATGGAGGCCTTCTGGATCCAGCGGAAGGCCTCGGGCTCGCTGAGCCCCATCTTCTCGTTGAGGAGGCCCTTCGCGCGGTCGACGAGCTTGCGGGTCTCGAAGCGCTCGACCATGTCGGCGACCTCGGCCTCGAGCGTGATGATCTGCTCGTAGCGCGCGAGGGCGATCTCGATCGCCGGCAGCAGGTCGTTGGGGGTGAACGGCTTCACGACGTACGCGAGCGCACCGGCCTCGCTCGCCCGCTCGACGAGCTCCTTCTGGCTGAAGGCGGTGAGCAGGACGACGGGGGCGATGTGGTTCTTGCTGAGCTTCTCGGCGGCGGAGATGCCGTCCAGCTGCGGCATCTTCACGTCCATGATGACCAGGTCGGGTCGCAGCTCCGTGGCCAGCTGGACCGCGGTCTCGCCGTCGCCGGCCTCGCCGACGACGTCGAATCCGTTGTCCCGGAGGATCTCGACGATGTCGAGACGGATGAGCGACTCGTCCTCCGCGACGACGACTCGTCGCGGCGTGGGGGCCGTGCTTGCGCTGGACTGCTCTTGCTCTGTCACAAATGAATCCTACGGTATGGTCAATCGCGGAAGTCTCCGGGCCGGTGTGGCGGAATGGCAGACGCGGAGCACTCAAAATGCTTTGTCCGAAAGGGCATGTGGGTTCGAGTCCCACCACCGGTACGCGAAAAGAGGGCCGATCCCGCACGGGATCGGCCCTCGACCCGTCTTTGGGACGGGTCAGGCGCCGAAGTACTGGTTCCCGAGAGCCTTGCTCTTGAGCGCTTCGTACTCGCCCTGGCTGATCGTGCCGGCATCCAGCAGCGCCTTCGCCTGAGCGATGTCCGCCGCGGGCGTCGCGGACGCAGACGGCCGATAGTCGTCCGTTTCGGGCACGCCGCCGCCACGGGCCGCCGCATTGCGCTCGGCCATGCCGCGCCCTCGCGCGATGACGTAGACGAGGGCGGTGAGGAAGGGCAGGAAGATGAGCGCGATGATCCACGCGGCCTTCGCCCAGCCGTTCAACGCGTGGTCGCGGAACAGATCCATGATGATCAGGAACACCATGAAGATGTAGGCCGTGAAGTAGAAGATCCACAGCAGGAACCAGAAGAGATCGCCGAAGCCGATCATGTGAAATCCCCCGTCAGACGCGAATGGTCGCGCTCAGCATAGCGAGCGCGACCATTCGTGCGATACCGCGGAGCGTCAGTCCTTGGACTGGTAGATCGGGGCCTTGCCGTGCACGGCGTCGCCGATCTTGTGGATGCGGATGTCGTTCGTGGAGCCCACGATTCCGGGAGGGGAACCGGAGATCACCACGACCTTGTCGCCGACTTTGGCCAGGTCGTTGCTGAGGAAGAAGTCATCGACCTGGATGAACATCCGGTCGGTGTGCGCGACGTGCTCCACGAGCGCGGACTGCACGCCCCACGTGAGGGCCATCCGGCGACGGATCGCCGGCTCCGTCGCGAAGCCGATCATGGGGATCCGCGGACGCAGACGCGACATGCGGCGGGCGGTGTCGCCGGACTCCGTGAAGATGCACAGATACTTCGCCTCGACGAAGTCCGCGACCTCCATGGCCGCCAGCGTGATCGCGCCACCCTGCGTGCGGGGCTTCGTGGTCAGCGGAGCGATGCGCTCGAGGCCGTGGTCCTCGGTGGAGGCGATGATGCGGGCCATGGTCTCCACGACAACGACGGGGTACTTGCCGACGCTCGTCTCGCCGGACAGCATGACCGCGTCCGCGCCGTCGAGCACCGCGTTGGCGACGTCGCTCGTCTCGGCGCGCGTGGGCACGGGGTTCTCGATCATCGACTCGAGCATCTGCGTCGCGACGATCACGGGCTTGGCCATGCGGCGGCAGAGCTCGACCGCGCGCTTCTGCACGATCGGCACGGCCTCCAACGGCAGCTCGACGCCGAGGTCGCCGCGGGCGACCATGATGCCGTCGAACGCGTCGATGATCTCCTCGAGGTTCTCCACGGCCTGCGGCTTCTCGATCTTCGCGATCACCGGGACGTGGCGGCCCTCTTCGGCCATGATGACGTGCACGCGCTGGACGTCCTTCGCGCTGCGCACGAACGACAGGGCGATCAGGTCGGCGCCGATGCGCAGGCCCCAGCGGAGATCCGCCTCGTCCTTCTCGGACAGCGCCGGGACGTTCACGGCGACGCCGGGCAGGTTGATGCCCTTGTTGTTCGAGACGGCGCCGGCGACGATGACCTTCGTCGTGACGACGGGGCCCTCGACCTCGGTGACCTGGACGCGGACCTTGCCGTCGTCGATCAGGAGGAAGTCTCCGGCCTTCACGTCGGCGGGCAGGCCCTTGAAGGTCGTCGAGACGATCTCCTTCGTTCCGGCGATGTCCTCCGTGGTGATCTTGAAGATGTCCCCGACGGCGAGGTCGTGCGGGCCGTCGGCGAACTTGCCGAGGCGGATCTTCGGACCCTGCAGGTCCACGAGGACCGCGACCGGACGACCGGCGTCGTCTGCGGCCTTGCGGACGTTGGCGAAGTTGGCTTCGTGGACGGTGTAGTCGCCGTGGCTCAGGTTCATCCGGGCGACGTCGACACCCGCCTCGATGATCGCGCGGACCTGCTCATAAGTCGAGGTGGCGGGTCCCAGCGTGGCGACGATCTTGGCACGTCTCATCGTGTGTGTACTCCGTGAGGGGTCGGGATTTCTTGGCAGAGGAGCCGCGGCCAGCCTACGCGGGCTGCAGACCGATCGCGACATCGGTGGGCGCGACGGGCGCGGGCAGCGCCGTCTCGCCCATCAGGTAGCGGTCCACGTGCGCGGCGGCCGCGCGGCCCTCCGCGATCGCCCAGACGATGAGCGACTGACCGCGACCGGCGTCGCCGGCGACGAACACGCCGGGCGTGGTCGTCTGGTAGTCCTCCGCGCGCTCGAGATTCCCGCGCGACGTGAACTGCGCACTCAGCTGGTCCTCGAGGTGCGCGCGCTCGGGACCGGTGAAGCCCATCGCGATCAGCACGAGGTCGGCCGGGATCTCGCGCTCGGTCCCGCTCTTGGGGACGCGGCGTCCGTCGACGAACTCGGTCTCGGCCACACGCAGGGCGCGCACCTCGCCCGCGTCGTTGCCGAGGAACTCGACGGTCGAGGCCAGGTATGCGCGCTCGCCGCCCTCTTCGTGGGCGGAGCTCACTTCGAACAGCAGCGGGGCCATCGGCCACGGCTGGTTGTCGGGGCGGGTGCCGGGAGGCTGCTTTCCGATCGCCAGGTTCGTCACGCTCAGGGCGCCGTGGCGATGCGCGGTCCCGATGCAGTCCGCACCGGTGTCGCCGCCGCCGATCACGACGACGTGCTTGCCCTCGGCGGTGATCTGACTCGGCACCGCGTCGCCCGCCGTGGCCTTGTTCGACTCCACGAGGTACTCCATCGCGAAGTGCACGCCGTCGAGATCCCGGCCGGGGATCGGGAGCTCCCGCGGCACGGTCGCACCGGTCGCGACGACGACAGCGTCGTACCGGGCGCGCAGGTCGCTCCAGGAGATGTCCTTGCCGATCTCGACCCCCGCGCGGAAGCGGGTGCCTTCGTCCTGCATCTGACGCAGGCGCGACTCGAGGTGGCGCTTCTCCATCTTGAAGTCCGGGATGCCGTACCGGAGGAGTCCGCCGATGCGATCGTCCCGCTCGAAGACGGCGACGGTGTGACCCGCGCGCGTGAGCTGCTGGGCGGCGGCGAGTCCCGCGGGACCCGAGCCGACGACCGCGACGGTCTTGCCGGTGAGGCGTCCCGGCGGCTCGGGCTCGACCCAGCCGTTCGCGAAGGCCTCGTCGATGATCGAGACCTCGATCTGCTTGATCGTGACCGCCGGCTGGTTGATCCCGAGCACGCACGAGCTCTCGCAGGGCGCGGGGCACAGGCGCCCGGTGAACTCCGGGAAGTTGTTCGTCGCGTGCAGTCGCTCGATCGCGGAGCGACCCTCGCCGCGCCACGTCAGGTCGTTCCACTCGGGGATGAGGTTGCCCAGCGGACACCCCTTGTGGCAGAACGGGATGCCGCAGTCCATGCAGCGGCCGGCCTGGCGCCGCAGCACGGCGGAATCGCCCGGCTCGTACACCTCTTTCCAGTCCATGATGCGGACGGGAACGGGACGACGGGGCGGCAGCTCGCGGTCCGTCACCTTCAGAAAGCCCTTGGGGTCAGCCACCGGTCACCTCCAGGATGCGGGTCCAGACGACGTCGCCGTCGGGGTCCAGCCCCTCGGCCAGCGCCTCCTGGCGGGTCTGCAGAACGGCCGCGTAGTCGCGCGGCAGGACGCGCACGAAGTTCTCGAGCTCGTCGTCGAAGTCCTCGAGCAGGCGCGCGGCCAGCGTCGAGTCGGTCTCGGTCCGGTGCTGCTCGAGCAGGTCGCGGAGGATCTCCGCGTCGCCGGCGCCGAGCGGCCCGAGCTCCAGCTCGCCCGACGCGAGCGCCTCGCGGTTGACCAGCTGCGGGTCGAGCTTGTACACGTAGGCGGTGCCGCCGGACATGCCGGCGCCGAGGTTGCGCCCCGTCGCCCCGAGGATCACGGCCAGACCGCCCGTCATGTACTCCAGGGCGTGATCGCCGACGCCTTCGACGACCGCGGTCGCACCGGAGTTGCGCACGAAGAAGCGCTCCCCCACGACTCCGCGCAGGAACATCGTCCCCTGCGTCGCGCCGTAGCCGATCACGTTTCCGGCGATCACGTTCTGAGACGCATCGAAGGTCGCGTCCCGCGGCGGTCGGACGACGATCTGCCCACCGGACAGGCCCTTGCCGACGTAGTCGTTCGAATCGCCTTCCAGGCGCAGGGTGATCCCAGCGGGCATGAACGCGCCGAAGGACTGGCCGGCGGACCCGGTGAGGTTGACCACGATCGACCCCGCCGGCATCCCGTTCTCGCCGTGTACGCGGGTGACGTGGTGTCCGAGCATCGTGCCCACCGCCCGCTCGGTGTTGCGGATCGGCAGGTCGAAGGACATCGTGCCGTTGTGGGCGATCACATCGCGCGCCGCCTCGATGAGCGGCACGTCGAAGTGCTCCTCGAGCTCGTGCTCCTGCGCGCGCGTGTTGCGCCGCGCCTGGTCGTCGCCGAAAGCGGGTCCGGTGAGGATCGGCGCGAGGTCGAGTCCACTCGCCTTCCAGTGCTCCACCGCGCCGTTGATGTCGAGGAGCTCGTGGTGTCCGATCGCCTCGTCGAGGGACCGGAAACCGAGCTCGGCCAGATACTCGCGCACTTCTTCGGCGATGAACTCCATGAAGTTCACGACGAACTCGGGCTTTCCGTTGAAGCGCTCGCGCAGAACCGGGTTCTGGGTGGCGACGCCCACGGGACACGTGTCCAGGTGGCACACGCGCATCATGATGCAGCCGGAGACCACGAGCGGGGCGGTCGCGAAACCGAACTCCTCCGCTCCCAGGAGCGCGCCGATCACGACGTCGCGACCGGTCTTCAGCTGGCCGTCGACCTGGACGACGACGCGATCCCGCATCCCGTTCAGCATGAGGGTCTGCTGGGTCTCGGCCAGGCCGAGCTCCCACGGCGTGCCCGCATGCTTCAGCGAGTTCAGCGGGCTCGCGCCCGTGCCGCCGTCGTGCCCCGAGACGAGGATCACATCGGCGAGGGCCTTGGCCGTACCCGCCGCGACGGCGCCGATCCCGGACTGGCTCACGAGCTTGACGTGCACACGCGCGCCGGGGTTCGCCCGCTTCAGGTCGAAGATCAGCTGCTTGAGGTCCTCGATCGAGTAGATGTCGTGGTGCGGCGGCGGCGAGATGAGTCCCACGCCCGCCGTGGCGTGCCGCGTCCGGGCGACCCACGGGTACACCTTCGTCGGCGGCAGCTGACCTCCCTCGCCGGGTTTGGCGCCCTGCGCGAGCTTGATCTGGATGTCGTCGGCCTCGGTGAGGTACAGGCTCGTGACGCCGAAGCGACCGGAAGCGACCTGCTTGATCGCGCTGCGGCGCTCGGGGTCCAGGAGCCGGTCGACGTCCTCACCGCCCTCCCCCGTGTTGGACTTCGCGCCGATGCGGTTCATCGCGATCGCCAGCGTCTCGTGGGCCTCTTTCGAGATCGAGCCGTAGCTCATCGCCCCGGTGGAGAAGCGCTTCACGATCGAGGACACCGGCTCGACCTCGTCGAGCGGGACGGGGGTGCGCACGCCCGTGCGCAGCGCGAAGAGGCCGCGCAGCGTCTTGAGTTCGGACGCCTGGTCGTCCACGAGCTTGGTGTACTCGCGGAAGATGTCGTAGCGCCGCGTGCGGGTCGCGTGCTGCAGACGGAAGACCGTGTCGGGATTGAACAGGTGCGGCGAACCGTCCCGTCGCCACTGGTACTCGCCACCGGTCCACAGCCGCTCGTGCGCACGCACGGCGGCGTCCTCCGGATACGCGTACGCGTGCCGGGCGGCGTTCTCGGCCGCGATCACGTCGAGGGAGACCCCGCCGAGCTTCGTCTCTGTGCCGGTGAAGTACGCGTCGACGAACTCCTGCGAGAGACCCACGGCTTCGAAGACCTGGGCACCTGCATAGGAGGACACGGTGGAGATGCCCATCTTCGACATGATCTTCAGCACGCCCTTGCCGAGGGCGTAGATGAGGTTCTTGACGGCCTTCTGCGGGGTGATCCCGGTGATGTAGCCGGCGCGGACCAGGTACTCCACCGTCTCCATCGCCAGGTACGGGTTCACTGCGGACGCGCCGTAGCCGATGAGGGTCGCGACGTGGTGAACCTCGCGGACGTCGCCGGCCTCCACGACCAGTCCGCACTTCATGCGCGTCTGCTTGCGGATGAGGTGGTGGTGGACGGCGGCGAGCATGAGCAGCGACGGGATGGGCGCGAGGTCCTTGTTCGAGTCGCGGTCGCTGAGGACGATGAACTCCGCGCCGTCCTCGATCGCCTCGTCAACCTCGGCGCACATCTGCGCGATGCGCTTCTGCATGCCCTTGTGGCCGGCCTCGACGCGGTACAGGCCGCGGATCGTCACGGAGGAGCGACCCGAGAGCGCGGTGTCGATGTGCTGGATCTTCGCGAGCTCATCGTTGTCGATCACGGGGAAGTCCAGCGTCACCGAACGCGCGTGGTCGGCGCCCCAGGTGAGGAGATTGCGCTCCGGCCCGAGACCGAGGGCGAGGGAGGTGACGACTTCTTCGCGGATGGAATCCAGCGGCGGGTTCGTGACCTGCGCGAACTGCTGCGTGAAGTAGTCGAACAGCAGGCGCGGACGCTCGCTGAGAACGGCGACCGGCGTGTCCGAGCCCATTGCGCCGAGCGGCTCGGCGCCGTTCTGCCCCATCGGGGTCAGCAGGATACGCACTTCCTCCTCGGTGTACCCGAACGTGCGCTGACGCCGGGTGATCGAGGCGATCGGGTGCACGATGTGCTCGCGCTCCGGCAGGTCGGCCAGGCGCACGCGGCCGGCGTCCAGCCATTCCTGCCACGGCTCGAGCGCGGCGAGCTCGGCCTTGATCTCCTCGTCCTCGACGATGCGGCGCTGCGCGGTGTCGACCAGGAACATCCGGCCGGGCCGCAGGCGCCCGCGGCGCTTGATGCGTTCGGGCGCGAAATCGAGGACGCCGGTCTCGCTGCCGATCACGACGAGTCCGTCGGTCGTCTCCGTCCAGCGGCCCGGGCGCAGCCCGTTGCGGTCCAGCGTCGCGCCGACGAGCGTGCCGTCCGTGAAGATGAGCGCGGCGGGGCCGTCCCACGGCTCCATCTGCATGGAGTGGAACTCGTAGAACGCACGCAGCTGCGGATCGATGTCCGCCTGCTTCTCGTACGCCTCGGGCACCATCATCATGATCGCGTGCGGCAGGCTCCGACCCGTGAGGGTCAGCAGTTCCAGGACCTCGTCGAACGATGCCGAGTCGCTCGCGCCCTCCGTGCAGATCGGCAGGAGAGGCTCGATGTCGCCCAGGAGCTCCGACTCCAGCTGCGACTGACGCGCCCGCATCCAGTTGCGGTTCCCGTTGACGGTGTTGATCTCGCCGTTGTGGGCCAGCATCCGCAGCGGCTGCGCGAGCGGCCAGGACGGGAACGTGTTCGTGGAGTAGCGCGAGTGCACGACGGCGAGCTCCGAGGCGAAGCGCTCGTCCTGCAGATCGGGGTAGAACGGCTCGAGCTGGAGGGTCGTGACCATGCCCTTGTAGCCGAGCGTGCGTGAGGACAGCGAGACGAAGTACGCACCGAGCTCGGTGCGGGCGCGCTTGCGCAGCCGGAACGCGCGGCGGTCCAGTTCGATGCCCGACAGAGCGGGCGCGTCGCCGACGGCGGGCCGCGAGACGAACAGCTGCTCGAAGACGGGGCGCGCGTCGTACGCCAGCTTGCCGAGGTTCTCCTCCGCGGTCGGCACGTCACGCCACCCGAGGATCTGCAGGTTCTCGCTCGCGGCGATCTTCTCGATCCCTGCCTTTTCGGCCGCGCGCTTGTCGTCGTCGCGCGGCAGGAAGATCATGCCGGCGGCGTACTCCCCCACGGGTGGCAGGTCGAAGCCGGTCACCGCGCGCAGGAATGCGTCGGGCATCTGGGTGAGGATCCCCGCACCGTCGCCCGTGCCGGCGTCGGAGCCGATCGCGCCGCGGTGCTCGAGGTTGCGGAGCGCCGTGAGCGCCAGATCGATGATGTCGTGCCCCGCCTCGCCGCGGAGCGTGGCAACCATCGCCAGACCGCACGCGTCCTTCTCGAACGCGGGGTTGTACATGCCCTGTCGGGGCGGAAGCGCGCCGAACGCGTGCGCGTCCGGACCGTGCGTGGGAAGACCAGGGCTCGAAGCCATGCCAACCGTCCTCACATTGATGCTCACAACGGGACGACGTCGGCCCTGAACTGCGGAAGCTGAAGAGCCACCGAAAGAGTGGACTACTTCGCGGCGGGTGTGCTTTCAGCCGGGCTTGTGGCCTGGCCCGGGGCGGTTCCCGAGGTGACTTCGATCGTCTGAGGTTCGCTGACGTCGACGTAGTCGCCGGATTCCTGCGATTGTACCGTGCCTGCGGGGGACCATTCGCGGCCCGGCACGTACGGGGAGGGTTCGCGGCCCGGGTGGCGCCGCTTCTGGACGAAGAAGATGATCACGCCGATCACGACGCCGAAGATCGCCGCCCACACATTGCTGCGCAGCCCCAGGATGATCTCGCTGGGGTCGATGCGGATCGACTCCCAGACGATGCGACCGGCGCTGTACCAGATGAGGTACACGGCGAAAAGGCGACCCCACTGCAGGCCGAAGCGGCGGCCGACCCACAGCAGGACCAGCACGCCGAGACCGTTCCAGATCACTTCGTAGAGGAACGTGGGGTGGAACAGCGTGTCCGGAGCGAGTCCCTTCGGGAACGCCGAGTTGTCGGGGTCGATCTGCAGACCCCACGGCAGGTCGGTCGGCAGGCCGAACAGCTCCTGGTTGAACCAGTTGCCGAAGCGGCCCATCGCCTGGGCGAGGAGCAGGCCCGGCGCGAGCGCGTCGGCGAACGACCAGAAGCGGATGCCGGTCCATCGGCACCCGAGCCACGCGCCGATCGCGCCCCCGATCAGGGCGCCGTAGATCGCGATGCCGCCCTCCCAGATGCGGAAGATCGCCCAGATGTCGGTTCCGGGCCCGAAGTAGAACCCGGGGTGGGTGAGGACGTGGAAGATGCGGGCGCCGACGATCGCGAGCGGGACCGCGATGAGCGAGATGTCGATCACGACCCAGGGCTCGGCGCCGCGCTTGGTGAGCCGGTGGTTGGTCAGGAGCGTCGCGGCGATGATGCCGGCGATGATGCACAGCGCGTAGAAGTGGATGCGCAGCGGGCCGAGGTCGATGTAGCTGACGGAAGGGCTCGGGATGCTGGCCAGCACGCCGTGGAGCGCGCTCGAGGGGACGAACGTCATGCGTCGAGTCTAAGCGGGCAGGCCCGTGCCCGCGGAAAGCGCTCGGGCGGTCTCGCCGAGCCCGTCGAGGCCGCCGTCGCGCAGCGCCCGCACGAGCGCGGTGCCCACGATCGCGCCGTCCGCGTAGTCGAGCACACCGGCGACCTGGTCGGGAGTCGAGATGCCGATGCCCACGCACGCGCGCAGCGGACCGGTGGCGCGGGCGCGCATGCGTTCGACGAGGCGACGGGCGGCGGCATCCAATTCGGTCCGCTCCCCCGTGATCCCCATCGTCGAGACGGTGTAGACGAAGCCCGTGGAGGCGGCGACGATCATGTCCAGCCGCTCGTCGCTGGAGGTCGGCGCAGCGAGGAAGACACGGTCAAGGCCCGTCCGCTCGCTCGCGGCGATCCACTCCGCCGCCGAATCCGGTGTGATGTCCGGGGTGATCAGGCCCGCCCCGCCGGCAGCGGCGAGGTCGTCGGCGAAGCGGTCCACGCCGTACTGGGTGACGGGGTTCCAGTACGTCATGACGAGCACCGGCACGTCGACCCGCCTCGTGATCTCGCGGACGGCGGTGAACGTGTCGCGGAGGCGGAAGCCGCCGGCGAGGGCGACCTGCGTCGCCTCCTGGATCACGGTGCCGTCCATCACGGGATCGGAATACGGTGGACCGAGCTCGAGGATGTCCGCGCCGCTCTCGGCCAGCAGCACCGCGGCGTCGATGCTCGTCTGCAGGTCGGGGAATCCGAGCGGCAGGTAGCCGACGAACGCGCCGCGGCCCGCGGCGTGCGCGGCGTCGATCGCGGCGGCGACCCGGGAGGGTGCGCTCACAGTTCGGTCCCCTCGCCCTTGGCGGCCCCATCGGCGGCCGGTACGGCGACCGGCGAGCCATCCACGACGGTGTCGGCGTCGTACAGCTCGAACCAGCGCGCGGCGGTGTCCATGTCCTTATCCCCCCGACCGGAGAGGTTGATCGCGATGATCGCGTCGGGGCCGAGTTCGCGGCCGATGCGCAGCGCCCCCGCGAGCGCGTGCGCGGACTCGATCGCGGGGATGATGCCCTCTGTGCGCGAGAGGAGGCGCAACGCCTCCATCGCCTCGGTGTCCGTCGCCGGGATGTACTCGGCGCGGCCGATGTCGGCGAGCCACGCGTGCTCGGGTCCGACACCCGGGTAGTCGAGCCCTGCCGAGATCGAGTGCGACTCGACGGTCTGGCCGTCCTCGTCCTGCAGCACGAACGTCTTCGCGCCGTGCAGGATGCCGCGCCGGCCGCGTTCGATCGAAGCCGCGTGCCGCGGGGTGTCCACGCCGTCGCCGGCGGCCTCTACGCCGTAGAGGCGGACGTCCGCGTCGTCCAGGAACGCGTCGAACATCCCGATCGCGTTGGACCCGCCGCCCACGCAGGCGAAGACCGCATCGGGCAGGCGGCCGGCTTCGTCGAGCAGCTGCGCGCGCGCCTCTTCTCCGATGATCTTCTGGAAGTCGCGCACCATCGCCGGGAACGGGTGGGGTCCTGCCGCCGTGCCGAAGATGTAGTTCGTGGTCTCCACGCTCGCGACCCAGTCGCGGTACGCCTCGTTGATCGCGTCCTTGAGGGTGCGGGAGCCGGTCGTGACCGGGATGACTTCGGCGCCGAGGAGTCGCATGCGCGCGACGTTCAGTGCCTGGCGCTCCGTGTCGACCTCGCCCATGTAGATCGTGCACTCGAAGCCGAACAGCGCGGCGGCGGTCGCGGTCGCGACCCCGTGCTGCCCGGCGCCGGTCTCGGCGATCACGCGCGTCTTTCCGAGGCGCTTGGTCAGCAGGGCCTGCCCGAGGACGTTGTTGATCTTGTGGGATCCGGTGTGGTTGAGGTCTTCGCGCTTGAGGAAGACCCGTCCGCCGCCTGCGTGCTCGGCGAAGCGCGGCACTTCGGTGAGCACCGAGGGGCGACCCGCGTACGAGTGCAGCAGGCCGCGCAACTCCGCGTCGAACGCGGGGTCCGCCATCGCGTCCTCGTACACAGCCGTCAGCTCGTCGATCGCCGCGATGAGCGATTCGGGCATGTACCGGCCGCCGAACTCGCCGAAGTACGGTCCGGGTGCTTCGCGCAGACTCATGCTCCGGCCTCCAGGAACGCCGTCAGGGTCGCGACGGGATCCCCCGTCACGAGGGCTTCGCCGATCAGGACCACGTCGGCCCCGTCGGCGCGGTAATGCGTCACGTCCGCGGGGGTCAGCACCGCAGACTCTGCGATCTTGACCGCTCCAGCGGGGATGCGCTCCGCGAGACGGCCGAACAGATCACGGTCCAACTCGAACGTGGACAGGTCGCGGGCGTTCACGCCGATCAGGCGAGCGCCGACATCGGCCGCGCGGTCCACTTCCTCCGCCGAGTGCGTCTCCACGAGCGGCGTCATGCCGAGATCGACCGTGAGGGCGTGCAGGCGCTCCAGGGTCTCCTGCGGCAGCGCGGCCACGATGAGCAGGACGAGGTCGGCGCCGGCAGCGCGCGCTTCGAGGACCTGATACTCGGTGGCGATGAAGTCCTTCCGCAGCACCGGCAGCGAGACGGCACCGCGGACGGCTTCGAGATCGGCGAGGCTGCCCTTGAAGCGGCGCTGCTCGGTGAGCACTGAGATCGTCGATGCCCCACCCTGCTCGTAGAGCCGGGCCTGCAGTGCAGGATCGGGGATCGCAGCGAGGTCACCGCGCGACGGACTGGCGCGCTTGACCTCCGCGATGATCTTCACGCGATCGGCCGGGGCGAGGACCTGCAGGGCGTCGCGTGCCGGCGGTCGGGACAGGGCGTCCTTCTCGACAGCGGCCAGGGGCCGCTCCGAGGCGCGTGCCTCGGCATCCTCCACCGCGCCGGCCGTGAGGTCGGCGAGCATGCTCAATGCTCTTTCGGAGTGTACTTCGCGCCGCCGACGCCGTAGCCGGCCTTGGCCATGCCCCATCCGACCAGTGCGCCGACGACCACGAGACCTGCCGAGGCCCACACGAGCCACGCGAGGTCGAACCAGTACGCGAGCGTGCCGATCGCGATCGCCGCGAGCATGATGATGACGGCGGTCCACGCGGCGGGCGAGTGTCCGTGGCCGGGGTCGCCGATGGGGTTGCTCATTGTTTCCTCCGGAATAGCGCGGGTCTGCCCCAGTCTAGCGGGGTCAGCGGGGTTGCTCGGCGGCGGGACCCTCCGTCGGATCCGACCCGCGCGACAGGTCGTCCCACGAATCGATCGCGTCGAAGGGGCGGGATGCCGCGCGCCGGTCGCTGCCGGGCTGCGGTGCCGCGGCATCCGTGTCGTAGCGTCGCCCCGTGCGGTTCCAGCGGCGCGCGGTGGCGAGGACGAAGAGCCCTGCGGCGAGGAGGACCACGGACAGGACCACGGTGATCGTCGGCCACGGAGTCGGGAGCACCCGGGCGACGAGATCGTCGACGGAATCCAGGCCTGCGATGCCCGTCGCGGCGGTAACGGTCGATGCGGTCGCCGACACCGGGAGGGTGACGGCGATCGGCGCGCTGAGGACTCCGATGAACACGGCGATCGCGACCGTGAGCACGCCGAACACGTACCGCAGCACCGTGCCGACGATCGACAGCGCCCCCCCGAGTGCGAGGACGGCGAGACTGAGGGGTGCCAGGACGGGGATCGCGGCGGCGCCGGAGACGGTCAGTTCGTGACCGGACCCGTCGTCGAGGACGGCGACGAGCCAGGTCTGCGTGGAGGAGATGACGCCCAAGGCGCCGACCGCGAGGACGGTCAGGACCGAGAGGAGCCGGGCGCGGCGGATCACGGGTTCGCGCGGCCCGGGACCGGATCCAGGTCGTCGGCGTCGAAGCACGTGCGGGTGCCGGTGTGACACGCCGGTCCGATCTGGTCCACTTCGAGAAGGATCGCGTCGCCGTCGCAGTCCAGACGCGCCCCGCGGACGATCTGGATGTGGCCGGAGGTGTCGCCCTTGCGCCAGTACTCCTGGCGCGAACGCGACCAGAACGTGACGCGTCCGCTCGTGAGGGTCCGTCGCAGCGCCTCCCGGTCCATCCAGCCGAGCATGAGGACTTCGCGGGAGTCCCACTGCTGGACGATCGCCGCGACGAGTCCGGCTTCGTTGAACGCGACGCGGTCGAGCCGCTCCTGCAGGTCCTCGCCCATCAGCGCACCTCGATGCCTTCTTCGCGCATGGCGTCCTTCACGGCGCCCACCGTGAGCGCTCCGGAGTGGAAGACGCTCGCGGCCAGGACCGCGTCCGCCCCCGCGGCGATCGCCGGGGCGAAGTCCGATGCCTGTCCCGCTCCCCCGGAGGCGATCACCGGGACGCTGGAGACCTCCCGCATGAGGGAGACGAGTTCGAGGTCGAAGCCCGCCTTCGTCCCGTCGGCGTCGATCGAGTTCACCAGGAGTTCGCCCGCCCCGCGCTCGATCGCCTCGCGGGCCCAGTCCAGGGCATCCAGCGAGGTAAGCGTGCGACCGCCGTGGGTCGTGACGACGAAGCCGGAACGGGTGCCGGGCGCACGTGTGACATCGAGCGACAGCACGAGGACCTGCGCCCCGAACCGATCGGCGATCTCGTCGATCAGCTGCGGACGCGCGATCGCGGCGGAGTTCACGCCGACCTTGTCGGCGCCCACACCGAGGAGCCGCGCCACGTCGTCGGTCGAGCGCACGCCGCCGCCCACGGTGAGCGGGATGAAGACCTCTTCGGCGGTGCGCCGGACGACGTCGTACGTCGTGGCACGCTCATCGACCGTCGCGGTGACGTCGAGAAAGGTCAGTTCGTCCGCACCTTGCGCGAAGTACTCGCGCGCGAGCTCGACGGGGTCGCCCATGTCCCGCAGGTTGACGAAGTTCACGCCCTTCATCACGCGGCCCGCCGCGACGTCCAGGCACGGGATGACCCGGCACACGAGGGCCATGTCAGAGCCTCGCGTTGTGGATCGCCGACACCAGGATGGCGCGCGCGCCGATGCCGTAGAGCGCGTCCATGACCTGATTGACGTCCTTGCGGGGGCTCATCACGCGGACGGCCACCCACTCCGGGTCACGCAGCGGCGAGATCGTCGGCGACTCGATGCCGGGAGCGATCGCCACGGCGCTGTCGATGAGGTGCACGGGCAGGTCGTAGTCGATCAGGACGTAGCGTCGCGCGACGAGGACTCCGCGGAGGCGTCGCAGCAGGGTCTCGGTGCCGGGTGCGTCGGTCGGCCCGGCGATCAGGACGCCTTCGGACTGCAGGATCGCCGGCCCGAAGACCTCGAGGCCGGCCTGGCGGAGGGTCGTCCCGGTCTCCACGACGTCGGCGATCGCATCGGCCACCCCGAGGCGTACGGCGCTCTCGACGGCGCCGTCCAGCGGCACGAGGTCCACGGCCACTCCGTGCCGGTCCAGGAACGCGTCCACGAGGCCGGGGTACGACGTCGCGATGCGCACGCCCTCGAGGTCGGTGAGCTCGGCGAACCGCCCGGCGGGCGCCGCGAAGCGGAACGTCGAGCCCGCGAAGCCGAGCGCCTCGATCTCGCGAGCGCCCGGCATCCGCGCGTCCAGGAGGAGATCCCGACCGGTGATCCCGACATCCAGTGCACCGGATCCGACGTAGGTCGCGATGTCCTTCGGACGCAGGTAGAAGAACTCGACCTCGTTGGCCGGGTCGATGACGTGCAGGTCCTTCGGGTCCCGACGGCCGGTGTAGCCGGCCTCCTGGAGCATCTCGGAGGCGGTGTCGGCGAGCGACCCTTTGTTCGGCACGGCGATTCGCAGCATGACGGCGTGGTGGCTTTCAGATCGGTGGGGGTCGACGGGCGGGGTCTCAGAGATGTCGGTAGACGTCCTCGAGTCGCAGACCCTTCGCGATCATCATCACCTGCAGGTGGTACAGCAGCTGCGAGATCTCCTCGGCAGCGGCCTCGGCGGACTCGTACTCGGCCGCCATCCACACCTCGGCGGCCTCCTCGACGATCTTCTTGCCGATCGCGTGCACGCCGGCGTCCAGCTGCGCGACGGTGCCCGAACCCGCGGGCCGCTCATCCGCCTTCGCGGAGAGCTCATCGAACAGGGAGTCGAACGTCTTCACCTCCCCAGGGTAGCGAACCGCCGGGTGCGGTCGGCACCGGGAGCGCGTGCGGACTCAGTGCACGAGGATGCTGAGCAGGATCACGAGCGCGCCGAGGCTGATCGTCGACAGTGCGCCGAGGATCTGCAGCGGCCAGCGCCTGCCGTTGCGCCGGGCGTTGGTCCAGCCGATGAGTCCGAGCACGAGCAGACCGGTCAGGAGCGCCGCCGCATACGCGTCGTCCTCATCCACGAGGCCGACGACACCGAGCAGCAGCAGGAAGGCCGGCGGCAGCATGGCGACGAGCATTCCGACCGAGTGGCGCGCGGAATGCGCCAGGCGGTGCGAGAACGGCTTCGGGCCGAGCTCGGGGTGGGATCCCGCCGCGACGATCCCCGCGTACACGTGCGCGAGCCAGAAGACGATCATCGTGCCGATGACGTAGCCGAGGACTTCGGCGTCGTTGTCGTAATCGTCGCCGATCGCGATGAGCGCCGTGACCAGGACGAGTCCGTACACGCCGTGCTCGCCGGTGTACGTGCTCATGAGCCGGCGGGCGTGGTGGCGCATGCCGCGCGGCTCGGGCACGTCGGTCATGATCTGCTCGCAGCGCGGTGATGGTGCCGCAGCGCCGAGCTGCGCAGCGCGCCGATCGCGGCATCCGGATCGTCGGCGCCGAAGACGGCGGAACCCGCCACGAACGTGTCCGCGCCGGCCTCCGCGGCCTGGGCGATCGTCGATTCGCCGATGCCGCCGTCGACCTGCAGCCACACCGCCGAGCCGCGCTGGCGTGCCTGCTCGGCGAGCAGACGCAGTTTGGGCATCGTCTCGGGCATGAAGGACTGCCCGCCGAATCCGGGTTCGACGGTCATCACGAGGATCTGGTCGAATTCGTCGAGGACGTCGAAGAGCCCCTCCACCGGCGTTCCGGGCTTCACGGCCACGCCGGCCCGCGCGCCGATCGCCCGCAGGCGCCGGGCGAGCGCCACAGGCTCGGTCGCCGCCTCCAGGTGGAACGTGACCGACGCGGCACCCAGCTCGGCGTATTCGGGCGCCCACCGCTCGGGGGCGTCGATCATGAGGTGCACATCCAGGGGAACCGGGCTCGTGGCCTGGATGCGCCCGACCATCTGGGGCCCGAACGTGAGGTTGGGCACGAAGTGGTTGTCCATCACGTCGACGTGCACGAAGTCGGCTCCGGCGATGCGCGCGAGCTCGGCCTGCATGTTGACGAAGTCCGCGGCGAGGATGCTCGGGTTGATGCGCACCTCCGCCTCCACGGCACGGCTGAGGTCGGGGCGGTCGGCTGGGGTGTGCACGCGTCCATTATGGTCGAGCCGTGGACCCCATCACGGCGATGCTCGAGAAGGTGCTGGCCGAGGTGGCGTCAGACGGTTCGGGTGAGACCGCCGCCTACATCCCCGAGTTGGCGGAGGCGGACCCCGATCTGCTCGCCTTCGGGCTGGTGGGGCCGCGCGGGCGGGTGTTCACTGCGGGCGACGAGAGCGCGCCGTTCACGATCCAGTCGATGTCCAAGCCGTTCGTGCTCGCCCTGGCCCTCGAGCTGCACGGCCGCGATGAGGTGTTCCGGCGCGTCGGAGCCGAACCGAGTGGCGAGCCGTTCAACGCGATCAGCCTGGAGGCCCGGACCGGAAGGCCGGCCAACCCGATGATGAACGCCGGGGCGATCGCGACCACCGCACTGATCCCGGGGGCGGACGTCGATGAGCGCACGGGACGCATCGTGGGCATGATGTCGGAGTTCGCAGGACGCTCGCTGTGGATCGACGAGGCCGTTTACGCGAGCGAGTCCGCCACGGGTGACCGCAACCGCGCACTCGCGCATCTGCTGAAGTCCTACGAGATCATCCAGGGGTCGGTCACGGACGCGGTCGAGACCTATTTCCGGCAGTGCTCCGTGCTCGTGACGGTGCGCGATCTCGCCGTCATGGCCGCCACGCTCGCCTTCGGCGGCCGCAACCCCGTCACGCGCGACCAGGTCGTGTCGGAGCGCGTCGCCAGGGACGTGACCTCGATCATGGCGAGCTGCGGGATGTACGACTTCTCCGGCGAGTGGATGCTGCGCGTCGGCCTCCCGGCCAAGAGCGGTGTCAGCGGCGGGGTGATCGCCGTCGCGCCGTCGCAGTTCGGCGTCGCCGCGTTCAGCCCGCGCCTGGACTCGCACGGCAACAGCGTGCGGGCGAGCCGGATCGTCGAGATCCTCTCCGACCGATTCGGAATGCATCTGCTCGAGCCGCACGAGAGCATCGCCGCGCCCGGCATCGGCGTCGAGCAGAGCCCGGGCGGCGTTCTGGTGCGACTCGGCGGCGAGCTGGGTTTCGCCGGGGCGGAGCGGGTGCTCTCGATGCTCCGCGAGGTCGCCGCGGCGGCTCCCGAGTCGACGCTGATCACGGTCGACGTCGGCGAGCTCGCGCGGTCGCATCCCGCGGCGGTGACCGTGCTGCGGACGGAGATCGAGAATCTGGCCCCGCGCTTCCGACTGCAGGAGGAACCTGCGCGCGTCAGTGACGCCGCAGGAGCGTGATCGACATCGCGTCCGTGTTGTGACGGTGCGGCCACAGCTGCGCGCGGCCGGAGCCGTCGCTCTGCGGCGGCAGCAGCGGATCGCTCGCGGACAGCGACGTCACGACCGCGCGGGCATCCAGCTCCTCGAGCGTCCCGTCGAATTCGCGGCGCACCTCGGCGACGACTCCCGCCGTCTCCGCGAGATGCGGTGAGCACGTCACATAGGCGACGACGCCCCCGGGGCGCAGGCCGCGGACGGCAGCGGCGAGGAGTTCGCCCTGCAGCTGCGTGAGCTCGGGCACATCCGCCGGTGACTTCCGCCAACGCGCCTCGGGGCGCCGGCGCAGCGCACCGAGTCCGGTGCACGGAGCATCGACCAGAATGCGGTCGTACGCGTCTTCCCCGGCGCGGGTGCGGCCGTCCTCCTCGGAGACGGGGATGCCTTCCGGAATGCCGGCGACCGCCTGGCGGACGAGACCCGCGCGCGCGGAGGAGACTTCGTTCGCCTCCAACGCCGCGCCGCGGGTGCGCGCTTCCGCTGCCAGCAGCGCCGTCTTGCCTCCGGGGCCGGCGCACAGATCGAGCCAGCGCTCGCCGTCCGCGACCGGCAGCGCGTTCACCAGCGCGAGCGCGGCGAGCTGGGATCCTTCGTCCTGGACGCGCACACGACCTTCGGAGGACCGCACGAGTCCTTCCGGATCCCCGCCGCCGAGCCGGAAGCCGACCGGCGAGTAGGGCGTGCGCCGCGCGGCGTCGGGGATCTCGGCGAGTCCGGGAAGGGCGGCCATCGTGACGCGTGGCGAGGCGTTGTCCGCCGTCAGCAGGGCTTCGAGCTCGTCCGCGCGACCCTCGGCGGCCAGCGCTCGTCGGAAGGCCCGCACGATCCAGACCGGGTGCGAGAACACCAGGCCGAGACGCTCGTCGTCCGAACGGGCGCTCGCCGCCACGCGGTCCATCCACTCCCCCGGCGTGTCGCGCGAGATGCGCCGCAGGACCGCGTTCGCGAACCCCGCCGCTCCCCGGCTCCCTGCGCTGCGGGCGAGCTCGACGGACTCGTTCACCGCCGCGTGCGAGGCCACGCGTGTGGACAGCAGCTGATGCGTCCCCAGGCGCAGCGCATCGAGCACCGCGGGATCGATCTCCTGCACGGGCCGGTCCGCGGCGATGCGGATGACCGCGTCGTAGGTCCCCTGCCTGCGCAGCGTCCCGTACGTGAGCTCCGTCGCGAGACCCGCATCGGCGGTGTCCAGTGCGGCGCGGGCGATCGCCTTCGGCAGCAGCAGATTCGCGTACGCGTCCGATTCGTTCACCGCCCGGATCGTCTCGAAGGCCACCCGCCGTGACGTGTTCGCCGAGCTCACGCGTCGAACCTCGTCGCGGCATCCGCTCGTCGTCCACGCCACCAGTCCGCCGCCGCCATCGCGCTCTTGCCGGCCGGCTGCACGCGGTCGAGCGCGACCGGCGCGCTCGCCGTGCCGACGAGCACCTCGCGGGCGTGCAGAGTGATCGCCCCGGGCTCGAGGGCGACGTCGGCCTCCGCGGGCCGGGCGGCGAGGACCTTCACGCGTGCTCCTTCGATCGTCGTGTGGGCGCCCGGCTCGGGCGTGACGCCGCGCAGCCTCGCCAGCACGGCTGTGCGCGGTTCGTCCCAGCGGATGCGTCCGTCTTCGTCGCCGAGCTTGGGGGCGGGCGTCGGCTCACCGGCCTGCGGGGTCGCCGTGGCCGTTCCCGCGGCGATCGCGTCCACCACGTCGCGGAGCAGGTCGGCACCCGAGCCGGCGAGGGCCTCGAGGACATCGCCGGCGGTCGCGTCCTCCGGGATCGGGTATCGACGCTCGGCGAAGACGTCGCCGGCGTCGAGTGCGGGGACCAGCTGGAAGACCGACGCGCCGGTCACCTCGTCTCCCGCCATGATCGCCCGCTGCACCGGAGCGGCGCCCCGCCAGCGCGGCAGGAGCGAGAAGTGCAGGTTGATCCACCCGTGCGCGGGCGTGGAGAGGAGCGGTTCGCGGACCAGGCCCCCGTAGGCGACGATCACCCCGAGGTCGGGCTCGAGCTCCGCGATCCGCGCCGTCGCACCGGCGTCGAGGCGGTCGGTCTTGATGACCTCGAGCCCGAGCTCGGTCGCGGTCCGCGCGACCGGGGACGGCGTCAGCACGCGCTTGCGGCCGATCGGCGCATCCGTGCGCGTGATGACGGCAGCGATGTCGTGCGGGGATGCCGCGAGGACGCGGAGGGCGGGCACGGCGGCATCCGGCGTGCCGGCGAAGACGAGGCGCATGGCGCTCCTCACAGGTCGAGATCGGGCACGTCGACCCGGATTCTGAGTGTATTGCCGACGACGGGACCCCGCGTCCGGGGGTTCTTCCGCGCGCGGAGGGCGTCCGCGACGATCGAGCTGCGCAGGCTCTCGGCGACGGCAGTGCCGTGCGCGTAGTCGAAGCGCACGAGTGCGCGCGCGGGCCCCCGGCGATCGCCCGCGTCGACCGGGCGGTCCACGGGACCGAGCACGGCGAGGTCGTCCAGCGACGGCACCGCCTGGCGGAGCTCGGTCAGGGCGGTCTCGACAGCGATCCTGCTCCCCTCCAGTGCGGCGACGCGCACGGTGGGGGGCATCCGCAGGGGCGCTCGGTCGGCGAGTTCTGCTCGCGCGTACGCCGGCTGGGTCCATGTCGCGAGGGCGCGCGCGACGGAACCGGTGACCCCGACCAGGTGCACGGGCGCACCGGGGCGGGCCAGCGCTGCGGCGTTGGACCACCAGCGCAGGCACGACTCACCGATCCGCAGATCCTCGGCCTGCAGCATCCGATCGCCGTCCAGGAGGATCACCGCACGATAGCCGCCCCGCGCGATGGGCTCGGCTCCGCGAGTCGCGATCACGAGCGCGGGCCGCTCGTCCACGTCGAGGACGGGGTGCTCGCCGTCGGCGACGATCACCCGGATGCCGGGGAAGGCGCGCCCGAGATCGTCCGCGGTCCGCTCACTGCCCGAAGACGCCATCCGCACGCGCGTCGAGGCGCACTTCGGGCACTCGAAGGCGGTCGCGGAGCGACCACACCACCCGCAGGTCGGCACAGCGCCGCGTCGTGCGGCGTGCAGCGGGCCGGCGCAGTGCGGACACCGCGCGGGCGTGCGGCAGTCGGCGCACACGAGCACCGGCGCGTACCCGGGGCGCGCGACCTGGACCAGGACCGGACCGGCGGTGAGCGCTTCGCGCGCTGCGGCGAACGCCGCCGACGGCACGCGCGCGCCGCGGGATTCGCCCTCCTTCGTCGCGCTCAGCACGACGCGAGGCGAGCGCCGCCGGGCCGACGAGACATCCGTGAGCCAGCCGATCCCGACGAGCCTCTCGATGTCGCTCGTCCGGGTGTGTCCGGCGAACACGAGCGCACCGCCCTCCCGCTCGTGACGGACCAGGGCCGCGTCGCGCGCGTGGACACCGGGGCTGAGGGGCTCGCCCAGAAGCGGGTCGCCGTCGTCCCAGATCGCGACGAGCCCCGGGTCGTGAACCGGCGCGTAGACGGTCGAGCGATTGCCGATCACGATGCACGGCTCGCTCGCGAGCACACGGAGGTAGGCGGCGTAGCGCTCGGGCGAGCTCTGTCGGGCGTCGTTGCGGATGATCGCGTGGGCCGGCGCGCGCCCGGCGAGCGCGGCTTCGAGCTGGGCCTGATCGCGATGATCGGGCACGACGAGGACCGCGCTGCGTCCCGCCGCCAGCGTGCGGACGGCGGCGGCCGCCAGGAGCACGGCCCACGACCCGACCGTCACCTCCGCCGACACCGCGACCGGCTCGGGCGGTGCGTCGAAGGCTGCCCGGCCGGAGCGGTCCAGACAGTCCACCAACGCCGGCTGGTCCGCCAGGACCCCCGCCGCCCAGGTCTGCGCCGCGTCGTCGATGACCGGGGCGACGGCGCCGCCCGCCGCGAGCCAGGCCTTCTCCGCCCTCACCATGCGCTTGGGCACCGCGAGGCGGAGGATGTCCGTCGCCGATCCCGCCGCGCGGTCGGCCACGCGGCGGGCCAGGTCGTAGAGCCGACGCGGAAGCACGGGAACGGGTGAGATCACCGCGTCCACGTCCGAGAGCGGGCGATCCACCGGATCGGCTTCGCCCATCTCGATGACGTACGCGTCCAGCATCCGTCCGGCGCTGCGCAGCGGCACGCGCACCCGGATGCCGGGAGCGACGTCGTCACGCAGCTCGGCGGGGACGGCGTAGTCGAACGGACGGTCCAGCTGGGGCAGCGGCGAGTCGATCAGCACACGCGCGACGAGGCG
Organism: Microbacterium sp. NPDC064584; assembly: GCF_040687315.1. Classification (NCBI taxonomy): domain Bacteria; kingdom Bacillati; phylum Actinomycetota; class Actinomycetes; order Micrococcales; family Microbacteriaceae; genus Microbacterium; species Microbacterium sp. NPDC064584. The sequence continues at coordinate 108,947 of NZ_JBFBMZ010000003.1, forward strand.
CGGCGGCGCGTTCAGAGTCCGGCGGCTGCGCGCAGGTCGTCGACGCGATCGGTGCGCTCCCAGGTGAAGTCGGGGAGTTCGCGCCCGAAGTGACCGTACGCCGCCGTCTGGGCGTAGATCGGGCGCAGGAGGTCGAGATCGTCGATGATCGCCTTCGGGCGCAGGTCGAAGACCTCGAGGATCGCCCGCGTGATCGCCTCGTCGGCCACGTGTCCGGTGCCGAACGTCTCGACGTACAGCCCGACCGGGCGCGCACGGCCGATCGCGTAGGCGACCTGCACTTCGAGTCGATCGGCGAGGCCCGCCGCGACGGCGTTCTTGGCCACCCAGCGCATCGCGTACGCCGCCGACCGGTCGACCTTCGACGGATCCTTGCCGCTGAACGCGCCGCCGCCGTGACGGGCGGCGCCGCCGTAGGTGTCGATGATGATCTTGCGTCCCGTCAGACCGGCATCGCCCTTCGGGCCGCCGATCACGAACGGTCCCGCCGGATTGATGATCGACTCCGCGGCTCTCGTGTCCAAGCCGGTCTCGGCGAGGACCGGAGCGATCACTTCGGCGTTCACCGCGGCACGGAGCGCCGTCAGCGAGATGTCGGGGTTGTGCTGCGTGGACAGCACGACGGTCTCGACGGTGCGCGGGATCGTGCCGTCGTATCCGATCGTCACCTGCGTCTTGCCGTCGGGGCGCAGGAACGGCAGAGCACCGCTGCGCCGCGCGGCGGAGAGTCGCTCGGCGATGCGGTGCGCCGTCCAGATCGCGATCGGCATGAGCTGTGGGGTCTCGTTCGTCGCGTAGCCGAACATGATCCCCTGGTCGCCCGCGCCCTGCGCGTCGAGCGGATCGATCGACCCGCCCTCGCGGTGCTCCTGGGCGGTGTCGACTCCCGTGGCGATGTCGGAGGACTGCTCGCCGATGGAGATGCTGACTCCGCACGAGTCGCCGTCGAACCCGGTGTCGCTCGAGGTGTAGCCGATGCGGTTGACGACACCGCGGACGATGCCCGGGATGTCGACGTAGCCGTTCGTGCGCACCTCCCCCGCGACGTGGACCAGACCCGTCGTCACGAGGGTCTCGACCGCGACGCGGCTTCCGGCGTCCTCAGCGAGGAGGGCGTCGAGGATGCTGTCCGAGATCTGGTCGCAGATCTTGTCGGGATGTCCCTCGGTGACGGACTCGGAGGTGAACAGACGCAGCTGTGTCATCGATCTCTTCCGTGGTCGCGCGTGGACCGCGAGATCACTCGGCGGCGCGGAGGCGGAGCTTGTCTTCGTGGATCTCGTGCAGGGCGATCGTGAGGGGCTTGTCCTCGACGGTCGAGTCCACGAGCGGGCCCACGTTGTCGAACAGGTTGCCTTCGTGCAGGTCGGAGTAGTAGTCGTTGATCTGACGCGCGCGCTTGGACGCGTAGATGACCAGCTGGTACTTCGAGTCGACCTTCTCGAGAAGGCTGTCGATGGGGGGATCGATGATCCCCTGGTTCGTTCCGGCCATGGTGAAACCTCCTGGGTTCGAGGGCGACGGATGTCGGTGGAAGAAGGACGGCGCCGCGACTCACGACGACGGGCGTGCGGGCACCTGCGCCAATTCTACGACCTCGCGGGCCGCCGTGGCGACGTCGCCGTTCACGATGCGATAGTCGAACTCCTCTTGGGCGGCCAATTCGCCCTTCGCGGTGCGCAGTCTCCGGGCCCGTTCCTCCGCGTCCTCCGTGCCGCGTCCGACCAGTCGCTGGACGAGTTCGTCCCAGCTGGGGGGCAGCAGGAACACGAGCATCGCGGAGGGCTCTGCCGCCCGCACCTGACGCGCGCCCTGCAGATCGATCTCCAGCAGGACCGTGCGGCCCTCGGCGAGCGCGCGGTCGATCGGCCCGCGGGGGGTGCCGTAGCGGGAGGCGTTGTGCACCGTCGCGTACTCGAGAAGATCGCCGTCGGCGATGAGGCGGTCGAACTCCGCGTCGTCGACGAAGAAGTAGTGCTCACCGTGCACCTCCCCCGGCCGTGGAGAGCGGGTCGTCGCCGAGACCGACAGCAGGATCTCCGGGTGATGCTCCTTGATGTGCGCCGCCACCGTGCCCTTGCCGACCGCGGTGGGTCCGGCGAGCACGACGAGGCGACTGCGGCCGTCGCGCGCCCCGGGCGTCGGCCAGCGGGAGTCGAGGAACTCCTGCAGCGCGCGCCGTTGACGGGCGCCCAGACCGCCGAGGCGCTTGACGGGAGAGATGCTGAGATCGGCGAGGATGCGGTCGCGCTTGCCCTCGCCGATCGCGGGGAGGCTCGTGAGGAACTCCGTCACCCGCATCGTGCCGGCCGGTGAGGTGGGATCCTCCAGCGCGCGGCGGAAGAGCTCCTGCGGGGTGATGACGCGCATCGCGACGTCGCGCTTGAGCGACGCGCGGGCGCGGCGCGCCTCGACCGCGCGCCGGGATGCCGCCACCCGGTCGACCTCGGGCGGGCGGGACTGCGGGCGCGGGGTCGCCGGGGTCTGCGGATCGGTCATCTCAGGCACCTCCGTACAGCGCGGCGCGCTCCTGGATCCGGGCTCCGAGGCCGTCGGGGCCGGCGGAGAGGATGCTGCGGCTCTCGCTGGCCAGCACACCCGCCGAGAAGCCGCCGAACACGCGCGCGAGGTCGCCCGGCTCGGCGCCCTGTGTCCCGAATCCCGGGGCGAGCACGGGGAGGACCCGGCTGCCGACGGGGGCGAGCTGCACCGTGGCGAGGTCGACGGTCGCCCCGATCACGAGCCCGAGTGAGGACCAGTCCTGCCCCGGCTCTGCTTCGGCGCGCTCCGCGACCTGCTCGGCGATCAGAGCGGCGGTGGTCGTGCCACCCGCCCGCGCGATCTGGGTGGTGATCGCCTCGGGATTGCTCGTGGCGGCGAGGACGAAGACGCCCTTTCCATGGGCGAGCGCCAGGTCGAACGTCGAGGCCAAGGCGCCGACTCCCAGGTAGGGGCTGACCGTCATCGCGTCCGCCTCCAGGGGCGACCCGGGCGTGAGCCACGCCGCGGCGTACGCATCCATCGTGGTCCCGATGTCGCCGCGCTTGGCATCCGCGATCACGACGAGGCCCGTCGCGCGCGCGGCCGCGAGCACGTCCTCGAGAGCCGCGTAGCCCGCAGCTCCCCAGCGCTCGAAGAACGAGACCTGCGGCTTGACCGTGCCGACCCGCCCGGCCGCGGCATCCACGACACGCAGGCCGAACTCCCTCGCTCCCTCCGCGGAGGCGGGCAGCCCCCACTCCCGCAGCAGCGATTCGTGCGGGTCGATGCCGACGCACAGGCGTCCCCCCGAGAGGACGGCTTCGCGAAGACGGGTGCCGAACGCCGTCACGCGCTGTCCTTCCGGTCCTGCGCGTACTCCTGCAGGCTCCGCACCGCGAATCCTTCGCGCAGCACGGGCAGCGCGCTCACGGCGGCGCCGAGGACGGCCATCGTGGTGAACAGGGCCTTGTCGGCCGCGACGGCGGCCGCGCGGATCTCGTAGCCGTCCGCACGGGCGAGACCACCCGAGGGCGTGTTCACCACGATGTCCACCTCGCCGGCGTTGATCAGGTCGACGATGTTGGGCTCGCCGGAGTCGTGCGTCGCGGAGTACTTGCCCACGACGTCCACGTGGATGCCGTTGCGCGCGAGGATCTCCGCGGTGCCCTCGGTGGCGATGAGACGGAAGCCGAGCTCCTGCAGCCGGTGAGCGGGCAGGATCACGGCGCGCTTGTCGTCGTCGGCCACCGAGAGGAACACCGTGCCCGAGGTCGGCATCCCGCCGTACGCCGCGGCCTGGCTCTTGGCGAACGCGGTCGGGAAGTCGCGGTCGATCCCCATGACCTCACCGGTGGAGCGCATCTCCGGTCCGAGGACGGAGTCGACGGTGTGTCCGTCGGCGGTGCGGAAGCGCTTGAACGGCAGCACGGCCTCCTTCACGGCGACCGGGGCGTCCAGCGGCACGCGGGAACCGTCCTGCGCGGGGAGGAGCCCCTCGGCCTTCAGTTCCGCGATCGTGGCACCGGCCATGATGCGACTCGCGGCCTTGGCAAGGGGGATGCCCAGCGCCTTGGAGACGAACGGCACGGTCCGCGAGGCCCGCGGGTTCGCCTCGATCACGTAGAGGACGCCGGCGGACACCGCGAACTGCACGTTGAGCAGACCGCGCACCCCCACGCCCTCCGCGATCGCGAGGGTCGCGGTGCGCACGCGGTCGATCTCGGTGCGTCCGAGCGAGATGGGCGGGAGGGTGCACGACGAGTCGCCGGAGTGGATGCCGGCCTCCTCGAGGTGCTCCATCACACCGCCGATGTAGAGCTCGTGCCCGTCGTACAGGGCGTCGACGTCGAGTTCGACGGCGTCGTCGAGGAAGCGATCCACCAGGAGCGGCTTGCCCTCTTCGATCACGACCTCGCCGGCCGTGCGGACGAAGTAGTCCCGCAGGCTCTCGGTGTCGTACACGATCTCCATGCCGCGCCCGCCCAGGACGAAGCTCGGGCGGACGAGCACCGGGTAGCCGATCTCCTCGGCGATCGTGATCGCGCCGGCCTCATCGATCGCGGTCCCGTGACGCGGGGCGACGAGCCCGGCGCGGTCGAGGAGCTGCGAGAACAGCTCGCGCTCCTCCGCGATGTCGATCGCGGCGGGAGACGTGCCCAGGATCGTGTAGCCGGCCTGCTCGATGCCCTTCGCGAGTCCGAGCGGGGTCTGCCCGCCCAGCTGGCAGACGACGCCCAGGATCCGGCCCGACTGCGCTTCCGCGTGCAGGACCTCCAGCACGTCCTCGAGGGTGAGCGGCTCGAAGTAGAGGCGGTCGCTCGTGTCGTAGTCCGTGGAGACCGTCTCGGGGTTGCAGTTGACCATGATCGTCTCGAACCCCGCGTCCGAGAGGGCGAACGAGGCGTGCACGCACGAGTAGTCGAACTCGACGCCCTGCCCGATGCGGTTGGGGCCCGAGCCGATGATGACGACCTTCGTCCGCTCGGACGGCGTGACCTCGGTCTCGACGTCGTAGCTGGAGTAGTGGTACGGCGTGAGCGCGGGGAACTCCCCCGCGCACGTGTCGACGGTCTTGTACACCGGTCGAACGTCCAGGCCCCACCGCACGCCGCGGATCTCGGCCTCGCTCCCGCCGCGCAGCTGGGCGAACTGGGCGTCGCTGAAGCCGTGCTCCTTCGCGAGACGCAGGGTCTGCACGTCCAGTTCCGGCGCGCTCCGCACGAACTCGGCGACCTCGTTGATCAGGGCGATCTGGTCGAGGAACCAGGGGTCGATCTTGGTGGACTCGAAAGCCTGCTCGATCGTGGCGCCCTTGCGCATCGCCTGCTGGAGCACGACGATGCGCCCGTCCGTCGGCCGCTGGGCGATCTCGAGCAGCTCCTCCACCGAGCGCGGCTCTTCGCCCCAGTGGAAGCTCGACCCGCGCTTCTCGAGCGAGCGCAGCGCCTTCTGCAGAGCGGTCGTGTAGTTGCGGCCGATGGCCATCGCCTCGCCGACCGACTTCATGGTCGTCGTCAGCGTCGTGTCCGCGTTCGGGAACTTCTCGAAGTTGAAGCGCGGGACCTTGACCACGACGTAGTCCAGCGTCGGCTCGAAGCTCGCCGGCGTCGCACCGGTGATGTCGTTGGGCACTTCGTCCAGCCGGTAGCCGATCGCGAGCTTCGCGGCGAGTTTCGCGATCGGAAAGCCGGTGGCTTTCGACGCGAGTGCCGACGAGCGCGACACGCGCGGGTTCATCTCGATCACGATGATGCGACCGGATGCCGGATCCACGGCGAACTGGATGTTGCAGCCGCCGGTGTCCACGCCGACGGCGCGGATGATGTCGATGCCGATGTCGCGGAGCTTCTGATACTCGCGGTCGGTGAGGGTGAGCGCGGGTGCGACGGTGATCGAGTCGCCGGTGTGGACGCCGACCGGGTCGACGTTCTCGATCGAGCACACGACGACCGTGTTGTCGGCGGTGTCGCGCATGAGCTCGAGCTCGTACTCCTTCCAGCCGAGGATCGACTCCTCCAGGAGCACCTCGGTCGTGGGCGAGTCGCGCAGGCCTGCGCCGCCGATGCGGCGCAGATCCGTCTCGTCGTACGCGAAGCCCGAACCGAGGCCACCCATCGTGAAGGACGGACGCACGACGAGCGGGTAGCCGAGCTCGGCGGCGCCGGCCAGCAGGTCCTCCATCGAGTGGGCGATCACGCTGCGGGCGACGTCGGCTCCGGCATCCAGCACGAGCTGCTTGAAGATCTGACGGTCTTCGCCCTTGCGGATCGCGTCGACCTTCGCGCCGATGAGCTCGACGCCGTACTTGTCGAGGATGCCCTGCTCGTGCAGTGCCATCGCGGCGTTCAGCGCGGTCTGGCCGCCGAGGGTCGGCAGGATCGCGTCCGGCTTCTCCTTGGCGATGATCGTCTCGATGACCGCGGGGGTGATCGGCTCGATGTAGGTCGCGTCGGCGAAGTCGGGATCGGTCATGATCGTGGCGGGGTTCGAGTTGACGAGGATGACGCGCACGCCCTCCTCGCGCAGGACGCGGCACGCCTGCGTCCCCGAGTAGTCGAACTCGCACGCCTGGCCGATGACGATCGGCCCCGAGCCGATGACCAGAACGCTCGTGATGTCGTCGCGCTTAGGCATTGTTCGTGTTCTCCGTACTGGTCTGCAGGTTCGCGATCACCATGTCGCGGAAGCGGTCGAACAGGTAGTTGGCATCGTGCGGTCCCGCGGCGGCCTCGGGGTGGTACTGCACCGAGAAGGCGGGGATGTCCAGGGCCCGCAGGCCCTCCACGACCCGGTCGTTCAGGCCGATGTGGCTCACCTCGACGCGCCCGTAGCCGTTGGGCGAGTCGAAGGATCCCTCCAGCGGCGCATCGACCGCGAATCCGTGGTTGTGCGCCGTGATCTCCACCCGGCCGGTCTGCTTGTCCAGCACCGGCTGGTTGATCCCCCGGTGGCCGAAGGGCAGCTTGTACGTGCCGAGCCCGAGCGCGCGTCCGAGCAGCTGATTGCCGAAGCAGATGCCGAAGAACGGCAGGCCGTCGTCGAGCACCGCGCGCAGGAGCGCCACGTGATCGCCGGAGGCCGCGGGGTCACCCGGGCCGTTCGAGTAGAAGACCGCGACCGGGTCGATCGCGCGGACCTGTTCGATCGTGACGTCCTGCGGCAGGACGTGCACCTCGAATCCGCGCTCAGCGAGGTTGAGGATCGTGGCCTGCTTGACGCCGAGGTCGAGGACCGCGAGATTGCCGACGCGCTCGCCGACGGCAGGTGTGACCTCGACGGCGCCGACGGACACCTCCGCCGAGAGGTTCTGACCGGACATCACCGGGGCCGCCTGCACGATCGACAGCTGCTCCTGCGCGTCGAGCGCGGCATCCGCGCCGGAGAAGATGCCGCCGCGCATGCTGCCCGCGGAACGGATGTGCCGCGTGATGGCGCGCGTGTCGATTCCGCTGATGCCGACGACCCCGTCGCTGATGAGGGCGTCGTCCAGCGACTCGTCCGCGCGCCAGTTGGACACGACGCGGGAGGGGTCGCGGACGATGTAGCCGGCGACCCAGATGCGCCGGGACTCCGGGTCCTCGCCGTTCATGCCGGTGTTGCCGATGTGCGGCGCGGTCTGCAGCACGATCTGGCCCGCGTACGACGGGTCGGTCAGGGTCTCCTGATACCCGGTCATGCCGGTGGCGAACACCACTTCGCCCAGACTCGTGCCGCGGGCGCCGTACGCCCGGCCGATGTGACGGGTGCCGTCCTCGAGCACGAGGACGGCGGGGTCGTGGGTGAGGAGCGTCATGAGTCGGTTCCTGTCGTTGTCGTGAGGGCGCCCAGCTGTGCGGCGAGCACGCGGGCGGAAGAGTTCTGCGGCCGGAAGTAGGAGTCCACGAGAGTGTCGGGATCGATCTGCCAGGCGACGCGCACGAGGCCGTCCTTCTCGACGACCCGGTCGATCGCGACGGTGGCCTGGTCGACGGTGAGGATGCGCTCGCGTGCGAGGAAGAGTCGCGGCAGGCCGGTCAGATCCAGGGCCACCCCGGCATCGGTCACGGTCAGGTCCGCCCGCGAGCGGAATCCGAGGCCTTCGATCGCGAGGCGCTCGAGCGGCTCGTCGTGGCGGGTCGTCGCGACGTAGAGCACTTCGTGCTCGGCGAGGGTCTTCGCGCCGGACGGCAGTTCGCCGACCGGAGCCGCGAGACCGCTGTCGCGTCGTCGCCGGCGCGACCAGGCCCACACGGCGACGCCGATGAGCGCCAGCGCGACCGCGACGATGACCAGGAGCGCTCCTTCCCGGGTCATGCGCGCTCCCCGGGCCGGTCGAGCACTCCCCCGTCGGCGACGGTGACGACGCCGTCGTAGAAGGTCCAGCGCACGTCCCCCGGCAGTTCGCGTCCGAGGTACGGCGAGTTGCCGCTGCGACCGTGCAGATCGGATGCGGCGAAGACGGCGGACGAGGCCGGGTCGTACAGCGCGAGGGATGCCGGCTCCCCCGCGGTCAGCGGTGTGCCGTGCCCCGCGAGCCGACCGATGCGGGCGGGGGTGCGGGACATGACTCGTGCCACGTCCGCCCAGGTCAGCATCCCCGTGTCGATCATCGCGAGCTGGACGACGCGCACCGCGCTCTCGAGCCCGACCATGCCGTTCGCGGCGGCGGGCCACTCGCAGGCCTTGGCCTCCGCGGGATGCGGCGCGTGGTCGGTCGCGACGATGTCGATCGTGCCGTCGGCGAGCCCTTCGCGGACGGCGCGGACGTCCTCTTCGCGGCGCAGCGGCGGGTTGACCTTGAACCGCGCATCGTATCCACGGGCGAGCTCGTCGGTCAGCAGCAGGTGATGCGGGGTCACCTCCGCCGTGACCTGCACGCCACGGCGCTTGGCCCAGCGGATGATCTCCACGGAGCCTGCGGTGGACAGGTGGCACACGTGCAGGCGCGAGCCGACGTGTTCGGCCAGCAGCACGTCGCGGGCGATGATCGACTCCTCGGCGACCGACGGCCAGCCGGCGAGTCCGAGTTCGGCCGACACCGCGCCCTCGTTCATCTGGGCGCCCTCCGTGAGGCGCGGATCCTGCGCGTGCTGCGCGATCACGCCGTCGAAGGCCTTCACGTACTCCAGCGCGCGGCGCATGATGAGCGGATCCCACACGCAGAAGCCGTCGTCGCTGAACACCCGCACGCGCGCACGCGAATCGGCCATCGCGCCGAGCTCGGCCAGGCGTTCGCCCTTCTGCCCGACCGTCACCGCGCCGATCGGCTGGACCGTCACGAACCCGGCCGCCTCACCGAGGGCGAGCTCCTGCTCGACCACGCCGGCCGTGTCGGCGACAGGCGACGTGTTGGGCATCGCGAAGACCGCGGTGTAGCCACCGGCGGCCGCCGCGCGGGAGCCCGTGAGGATCGTCTCCGATGCCTCGTAGCCGGGCTCGCGCAGATGAGTGTGCAGATCGACGAGCCCCGGCAGGGCGATCAGGCCCTCGGCGTCGATCACCGTGGCGCCGGCGCGGCTGAGTCCGCGACCCGTCTCGGCGATGCGACCGCCCTCGAGGACGAGGTCCACGGCGGCGGCGCCCTCGATCGCGGCGCCGCGGATGAGGATCGTCTCGGTCGTGCCGTCCGGCTGGGTCATCGTGCGTCCTCCCGTGCGTGGTGCTGCGGATCGCGTTCTCCCGCCAGCAGCAGGTACAGCACCGCCATCCGCACCGAGACGCCGTTCGTGACCTGGTCGAGCACCGTCGACCGGGAAGAATCGGCGGCTTCGGCGGAGATCTCGAGCCCGCGGTTCATGGGGCCGGGGTGCATGACCATGCTATCGGGGCGAAGGCTTGTCAGACGCCGCGCGTCCAGTCCCCACCTGCGGGAATACTCCCGTTCAGTGGGGAAATACGCCGCGTTCATGCGCTCGAGCTGGATACGCAGCATCATGAGCGCGTCCGGCTCGTCCGCGATCGCGGCGTCGAGGTCGAACAGCACGCGCGCGGGCCACGCCGTCACGTCGTGCGGGATGAGGGTCGGCGGGGCGACGAGCGTCACGTCCGCTCCGAGCGTGTGCAGGAGCCAGACGTTGGAGCGGGCGACGCGCGAGTGCAGGATGTCCCCCACGATCGTGACCTTCACGCCGTCCAGGTCGCGACCCCGGCTGTCCGCACCGAAGCGGCGCTTGCGGATCGTGAAGGCGTCCAGGAGCGCCTGCGTCGGGTGCTCGTGCGTGCCGTCCCCGGCGTTGACGACCCCGGCCGTGATCCAGCCGCTCGTGGCGAGCGTGCGCGGTGCGCCGGACGCGCCGTGACGGATCACGACGGCATCCGCCCCCATGGCCTGAAGGGTCTGCGCCGTGTCCTGCAGGGACTCGCCCTTCGAGACGCTCGATCCCTTCGCCGAGAAGTTGATCACGTCGGCGCTCAGGCGCTTCGCTGCGGCTTCGAACGAGATCCGGGTGCGGGTGGAGTCCTCGAAGAAGAGATTGACGACGGTCTTGCCGCGCAGCGTGGGCAGCTTCTTGATCTCGCGCTGCTGCGTATCGGCCATGTCCTCGGCGACGTCGAGGATATCCAGGGCCTCCGCCCGGGGCAGATCGTGGGTGTCGAGGAGGTGCCTCATGCCTCGGACCCCTCGATCGTGACGAACTCCTCGCCGTCGACTTCGGCCAGGCGCACGTTCACGCGTTCGTCCGCCGCGCTGGGCAGGTTCTTCCCCACGAAGTCGGGTCGGATCGGCAGCTCGCGATGACCGCGGTCGACGAGGGTCGCGAGGCGCACCGCCGCGGGTCGGCCGATGTCCTGCAGAGCGTCGAGCGCCGAGCGGATGCTGCGCCCCGAGAACAGGACGTCATCCACGAGGACGACGACCCTGCCGTCCACGCCGCCGGCGGGGATCGAGGTCGGCTGGGGCGAGCGCGTCGGATTCCGGTGCAGATCGTCTCGGTACATCGTGATGTCCAGTGCGCCGACCGGGACCGAGGCGCCGCTGAAGTCGCTGATGAGTGACGCGATGCGGCGTGCCAGGGCGACGCCCCGTGTCGGGATGCCGAGGATCACCATGTTGTCGGGGCCGCGATTGGACTCGAGGATCTCGTGCGAGATCCGAGTCAGGGCCCGGGCGATGTCGGCCTCATGCAGCACGGTGCGCGTGCTCATCCGCCGCTCCCTTCTCCGCCTCACAGGACGGGGTTAAAGGTTGCTGTGATGGTTCGAGTCTAGCGGGACCCGCGGTCAGGATGCCGCCGACGACACCGTCTCGATCACCCGGCTCGCGCGGATCGGGTGGCCCTGCGAGGTGAGGCACTTGCCGGAGTCCAGGTCCCACTTCCAGTCGTGCAGGCTGCACGTGAGGACGCCGTCCTCGATCTTGCCGGTCTTGGACAGGTCTGCCCTCAGGTGGGGACACCGGCGCTGCACGACCCAGTCCTCGAGCTGGATGTCCTCCGAGACATCGGACTGCTCGGCGTACCAGTTCTCGACGTACTCGATGCGGTCGCGTGACAGGCACTTCAGGAACGTCGTCAGCAGCTCGTTGAACTTGCCGCTGCGCCCGACCGCGAACTGCATCGACAGGAAGATCGAGTTCGACCAGTCGATCTCATGGTCGCGGATGTTCGTGGACACCAGGTCGGCGGGGATCGTGTACCAGTAGATGCACTCCTCGCCCGCGTACTCGCGCACCTTCGCCTTCGGGAAGTCGACGACCATGTCCAGCTCGCCGATGCGGAAGCGGACGTTGCCGCCCACGCCCTCGCGGAAGATGCGGCCCCGACGCAGGAGCGGCTCCCACCACTCCTTGATCGCGGCGAGCATCTCCGCCGGCGGGATGACGTCCGCGCGGGTGGCCTCCTCGTCGGCGATCTCCGCCTGCCGACTCGCCTGCTGCTCGGCGAAGTAATCCCACCGGTCAGGACCGAACATGCGCTCGATCTCGGCATCCGTGTACAGCGTCTGCTCGACGCTCAGCTCGCCATGCGTCAGCTCGACGACGGTTCCAGAGATGAACAGGTGTCCGGTGTGGGCGGGCGATTCCTGCTGCAGCCGCTCGAGGAACTGCGTCTGGCTCGTGAAGATCGCGTCGCCGTCCTGACCTTCCCAGTTGTAACGGAAGAGCTCGTCACGGAGGAACATCGGCGGGCCCGCCATCGGGAAGACGTGCGGGGCGTCGACGCGGTCGACGTAGTGCATCGCACGCTTGTGCTGCGCCTCGCGCTTGAGGTGGGCGAAGTTGCGCTTGGCGTCCTGCGGAAGGTCGTAGACCATCGGCCACCAGATCGCACCGGACACCTGCGTGAAGTAGGCCTCCGGGCGGGAGAAGGCGAAGAGCCTGTCCATGTCCAGCGGATGCGAGTCGTTCTGGTTGAGGATCGACGCGGTGCCGTCGTCCACCGACAGGCTCGAGTCGCCGATCGGGCCGTCGCTGGGCGCACGCAGCGGGTTGACCATCATCTTGAGGTCGCCGCGCTGGATGATCTCCCCCGCGTGCGTATAGAGGATGTTCTCGAACCCGAGCCGGCGCAGGTCCTGCTCGAGCTCATCGGTCGGATAGTCCGGCAGGAGCACCTCGATGTCCTTCGGCACGTAGGTCTCCAGCAGCCACGGATCGAAGTGGTCGCGGTGCCGGTGACTGATGTAGAGGAAGTCGGCCTTGCCGTACTTCTCCCAGTCCAGCCCGCGGTTGTCCGGGAACGGGAACCACGAGCCGAAGAAGGCCGGCTTCACCCAGGGGTCGCAGAGGATGTTCCCTCCCGCCGTCTCGATGAACATTCCGGCGTGGCCGAGGCCCGTGATGCGCATGCTCGCTCCTTCCCCGGCAAGTCTACGAGGCGCTCTGACGGCGCCCGACGGAACCGGCCGTGCATATCGCCGATCAGTCGGCGAACAGGCCGCGGATGTCGTCGGCGGTCATCGCCTGCCCGAACAGCGCGTCGTCGTCCATGACCGCCTGGAAGAGGCGCGCCTTGCGCTGCTGCAGCGCCATGACCTTCTCCTCGATCGTGCCGTCCGCGATCAGGCGGTAGACCATGACGGTGCGGTCCTGCCCGATGCGGTGCGCGCGATCCACGGCCTGGGCTTCCGCGGCGGGGTTCCACCACGGGTCCAGAAGGAAGACATAGTCGGCTTCGGTGAGGGTGAGGCCGAATCCGCCGGCTTTCAGGCTGATCAGGAACACCGGTGCGTCACCCTCGCGGAAGCCCCTCACGACGCGGTCGCGGTCACGCGTCGACCCGTCCAGCCAGGCGTGACGGATGCCGCGCTCGGTGAGCCGATCGGCGGCCAGCTGCAGGAACGAGGTGAACTGGCTGAACACGAGCGCGCGGTGACCCTCGGCGATCACCGCGTCGAGCTGATCGAAGAGGGCGGAGAGCTTGCTCGGCGCGATGTGGGCGTGCGCGGCATCCACGAGGCTCGGAGCGAGACTCATCATGCGCAGGAGCGTGAGCGAGCGGAACACGATGAACCGGTTGCGGTCGAGGTCCTCAAGGAGCCCCAGTACCTTCTGCCGTTCGCGCTGCAGAACGGTGTCGTACAGTGCCCGGTGTGCGGCGCCGAGCTCGACGTGCACCACCTGCTCCTGTTTGGGCGGCAGCTCGGGAGCGACCGCTTCCTTCGTCCGGCGCAGCAGGAACGGCCTGATCCGCCGGCGCAGGCGCGCGAGGCGTGCCGCGCGATGATCGCCGCCCTCCTGCGTCGTGGGTACCTTGCCCTGTTCGATCGGCCCGATGTACTCGTCGCGGAAGCGCCGCGCGGAGGCGAAGAGTCCGGGGGCCGTCAGCGCCAGGAGCGCCCACAGGTCGGTGAGGCTGTTCTCCAGCGGGGTCCCGGTGATCGCGAACGTGACGTCGGCACGGAGCGCCAGCGCCGCCTGGTAGGCCTTCGTGCGCGGATTCTTCACGAACTGCGCTTCGTCGAGCACGAGCACCGACCAGTCCACGGCGGCGAACTCCGTCTCGTCCAGCCGCAGCAGCGTGTAGGAGGTCACGATCACGTCGGCGGATGCCGCGACGTCGGCGACCGGGAGGCCCCGCACGCCGCGCGTGGTGTCCACGACACCGATCCGCAGGTCCGGCACGAATCGCGCGGCTTCATCGCGCCATGTGGCGAGCACCGAGGTGGGTGCGATCACGAGCACCGGACGCCGCTCGCCCCTCTGGCGACTGTGCGCGATGAGTGCGAGCATCTGCAGGGTCTTTCCGAGCCCCATGTCGTCGGCGAGGATCCCGCCCAGACGGTGCGCCCACAGGAATGCCAGCCAATCGAATCCCGCCCGCTGGTAGGGGCGCAACTCCGCGCGCAGCCCCTGCGGCAGCGCGGTGTGCCCGATGTGCTCCACGTCGCGCAGGCCCTCCAGCGTCGCGCGCCACGCGACGGCCGGGAGGGCTTCGTCCGCGACGTCCTCGAAGTCGTCCCACAGGTCGATGCTGCGCCGGCTGATCCGCGCGCCCGTCTCCCATTCCGCAAGCTCTCCGGCCTCGGCGATCAGGTCCTTCAAACGCTGCAGGGCGGGATGGGCGAGGCTGAAGTAACCGCCGTCGCTCAGCAGGAGCGTGCGGCGCCCCCGGGTGAGCGCCGTGAACAGTGGCGAAAACGGGATCGTGCGCCCGTCGATCTTCACGATCACCCCGAGGTCGAACCAGTCGGGGTCCGTGCTCTCCACGGTGGACACGGTCACGTGCGGGTCGCCGGTGAGCTCGCGGTACCGGGGCCGGGTGCCGAGGATCGTGACGGCGACGTCGGCGAGCCCTTCGACCTCGGGCAGCAACCGTGAGGCGAACTCGGCGGCCTCCACACCGGCGAGGGACCCGCGCGTCGCGACCGGCTCAGCGCGATGCGAGCGCCACACCCCCTCGACGCGCGCTCGGATCTCGGCTTCGGCGTCCGCGTCGTCCTGGGCCCCGGGCGGGGCGTCCAGGCCGCGCTCCTCGCGACCGGGGTATGCCCAGCCGAGCGCGTAGTCCAGTCGGTGCGCGGGTGAGAAGCGCACCGTGACGTGCAGGTGCGGGCGGTCCGGCCGGGGCAGATCGATGCCCGGAGCCTCGACACGGACGCTCCGCAGCATCGGGGGCAGGTGCTCGCGGACGAACTCCTCGGCGTCATCGGGTGGCACGATGACGCTCTCCGTCGCGCGCAGCAGCGCCGGAAGCGGGTCCGCGAGCGGTGCCTCGGCGAGGGTCAGCGCGATGCGCTCCCGGCGAACCGTGAACCGGTAGACGCCGGAATGTCCGATGGGTCGCACTGCGGACGGCTCGATCGGGTCACCGTCGATCTCGCCGTTCGCCGACAGGCGCAGACCGTCGTCCTGGCGATCCAACCGGATGCCGACTTCCGCGCTCCGGGCGATGTCCAGGTCGAGGTGGCGGACCGTCGGCACGATCGCGATGTGCAGCGACGATGCCGCGGCGAGGTGGCCCCACAGCAGGGCGGATTCGATGTCGTCGAGGGTGAGCCAGTCGCCGGCATCCGCGAAGCCGCCGATCATGCGCATGTCGCGACCGATGCTGTGCAGCTCGACGAACCATCGCGCCTGCTCCGCCGCGAACCGGCGTCCGGGGCGCCGCAGGGTGTCCCAGGACACCGTGCCCTTGATCCAGGAGAGAGAGCGGGAGCTGCGCTCGAGCGGACGGAGGCCGACCATCACGTCCGTGCCGTGTCGGTCCAGGCTGCGCGCCGTGGCGGTCTCGAGGCGGATCGGCGCCCAGGGCGAGCTGCCCCGTCGGACGCGTTGACGCAGCTCGATGCCGAGCGCGAGCGGGACGCCGGGCTCCGCCGACGGCGCGGCGAGAAGGGACCGCCAGGGGGCGGCTGGGGTGGACGGCGCGTCCGCGCCGCGCGCGAGCCGGTTGGCGGCCAGGAGCGCCGCCACGACGTGCTTGCATCCGCCCGAGACCGGACACGTGCACATCGTCGAGACGATCGCGTGATCCGGCCGGCGAGCGTCCAGGACGACCGTGCAGCGGTACGGGCGCGCGGCGGAGCCGTCCACGAGGGCGGTCAGAACGGAGGATGCGGCATCCCATGTCACGCTTCGCACGGCGCCGCCGTGGAAGTAGCCCGTACCGCGCTCGAACGATCCTGCGTCCGTCGACGCCCGGATCTGGGCGGGCTCGACGAGCGGGGGGATCATGGGATCCATCCTGTCCGAGGGCCCGGACGTCCGTCCGCCCGGCTCAGGACGAGCGCGCGATGCGGGCGAGCACGCCGTGCACGAACGCGCCGGAGTCGTCGGTGGAGAACTCCTTCGCGAGCTCGACCGCCTCATCGATCACGACCGCGGTGGGCACCTCGTCGTTGTAGAGGATCTCCCACACGGCCATGCGCAGCAGCGCACGGTCGACGGCGGGCATGCGCGCGAGCGACCAGTCCTTCGCGAACGTCGTGATCTGCTCGTCGATCTCGTCCTGGTTGTCGATCACGCCGTCGACGATCTCGCGCGCGTACAGCCACGAGGCCTCGCGGGAGGGCTCGCTCGCGGCGCGCTTGGCCTCGGCGGCGAGCGTGACGCCCAGGGCATCGCCGCGGATGTCGGACT
Organism: Microbacterium sp. NPDC064584; assembly: GCF_040687315.1. Lineage (NCBI taxonomy): Bacteria > Bacillati > Actinomycetota > Actinomycetes > Micrococcales > Microbacteriaceae > Microbacterium > Microbacterium sp. NPDC064584. The sequence goes on from NZ_JBFBMZ010000003.1 coordinate 125,427, forward strand.
GGAAGAGGATGTCGAGGGCGCGCTTGCGCGCCTTGGTGCGCGCGCTCACCTCAGTTGACGCGGCCGAGGTAGTCACCCGTGCGGGTGTCGACCTTGACCTTCGTGCCGGTCTCCAGGAACAGCGGCACCTGGATCTCGTAGCCCGTCTCGACCGTCGCGGGCTTCGTACCCGCCGAGGAGCGGTCGCCCTGCAGGCCCGGCTCCGTGTACGTGATCTCGAGCACGACGGACGCCGGCAGCTCGACGTACAGCGGGTTGCCGTTGTTCAGCGCGATCTGCACCTGCTGGTTCTCCAGGAGGAAGTTCGCGGCGTCGCCCACGACCGTGGCGGGCACCGTGAGCTGGTCGTAGTCGGCGACGTCCATGAAGACGAAGCCCTCGCCGTCGTTGTACAGGTAGGTGAAGTCGCGCCGGTCGACGTTCTCGATCTCGATCTTCGCGCCCGCGTTGTAGGTGCGGTCCACGGTCTTGCCCGAGACGACGTTCTTGAGCTTCGTGCGCACGAACGCCCCGCCCTTGCCCGGCTTGACGTGCTGGAACTCGATGACGTTCCACAGCTGGCCGTCGATGGAGAGGACGACGCCGTTGCGGATGTCTGCGGTGGATGCCATGGCTGAGAGAGTCCGTTTCGTGAGGGAATCCTGTGGCCGCGATGCGGCCCGACGTTCGATTCTACGGGATGCCGCGCATCGCCGCCGGGAAGAGCGATGGCACCGACCGCGGACTCAGCCGTCGGCGCGGCCGGTGATGACCTCGATGAGCCGGTCGACGGCCGTCGCGTATCCGGCGACACCCTCGCCCACGACGTGCACCACGGCGACGTCGGCGACATACGAGTGGTGGCGGAACGGCTCGCGCTCGAGGACGTTGCTGATGTGCACTTCGGCGACGGGGAGGTCGACGGCAGCGAGGGCGTCGCGCAGCACGACGGACGTGTGGGTCAGTCCGCCCGGGTTGATCACGATTCCGGCGCACTCCTCGCGCGCCGCGTGGATCGCGTCCAGCAGCACGCCCTCGTGATTGCTCTGGACCGCGTCGACGTCGAAGCCGTGTTTGCGCGCGGTCTCCGCGACGAGCGCCTCGACGTCCACGAGCGTCTGCGCTCCGTAGATGCCCGGTTCGCGCGTGCCCAGCAGGTTGAGATTCGGGCCGTTGACGAGCAGGAGGCGGCGAGGAGCGGTCACGCCTCCACCCTAGGCCTGGCCGCCGAGCGGTATTGCGGAGATGTGCAGGATTGCCGATGCCGGGCCCGGGAGACCTCCGTCATCGTGCACATCTCCGTCATCCTGCGCGCGGTGCGATCAGCCCGCGACCTCCTGGTAGGCAGCGAACAGCAGCGACTCATCGGGCGCCTGCAGCACAGTGGGCTTCGCGATGTCGTCCAGAACGATGAAGCGCAGCATCCCGCCGCGGCTCTTCTTGTCCCGCTGCATGCTGGCCAGCAGCTGGGGCCAGGCGCCCGAGCGGTACGTGGTCGGCAGACCCAGCAGCTCGAGGATGTCGCGGTGACGCTGCGCGGCGGCATCCGGCAAGCGCCCCGCGAGGCGCGACAGCTCGGCGGCGTACATCATGCCGACCGAGATCGCCGCGCCGTGGCGCCAGCGGTACCGCTCGGCGTGCTCGATCGCGTGACCGAGGGTGTGCCCGTAGTTCAGGACCTCCCGCAAGCCCGCCTCGCGGAAGTCCTCTCCCACGACACGGGCCTTCATCGAGATCGCGAGCTCCACGCACCGGCGGAAGGACGCCGTGGAGGGGTCGACCGCCGCCTCGTGATCCGCCTCGATGAGGTCGAGGATCTCCGGGTGCCAGATGAAGCCCGCCTTGACCACCTCGGCGAAGCCGGCGACCGTCTCGTTCGGCGACAGGGTCATCAGCAGGTCGAGGTCGCAGATGACCGCGCGCGGGGCCCAGAATGCGCCGACGAGATTCTTGCCCTCGGCCGTGTTGATCCCGGTCTTGCCGCCCACCGCCGCGTCCACCATCGCGAGCACGGTCGTCGGGACCTGCACGACCTGCACCCCGCGGAGCCAGGTCGCGGCGACGAAGCCGGCGAGATCGGTCACCGCTCCCCCGCCGAAGCCGACCACGGCATCGGTGCGGGTGAAGTCGGACTGACCCATCACCTGCCAGCAGAACGCGGCGACCTCGACCCGCTTGCCCGCTTCGGCGTCCGGGATCTCCGCGAGGAGCACTTCACGGGTGCTGTCGGCCATGAGTCGCTCGCGCAGCGTCGCCGCCGCCGCGCCGAGTGTCGGCGGATGCACGACGAGCACTTTTCGCACGCTCGGTGCGAGCGCGTCCGCGACCAGATCGAGGATGCCGTGCCCGACCGAGATGTCGTACCCGCTTTCGCCCGGCACGGAGATGGTGGTCGTGTCGTTCATGTCTGCTCCTGTGCTTCGGGCGTCTCGGAACGCCGCACCCATTCCACGACCTCGTCCACGACCGCCGACAGCGGTCCGGTGGAGGTGTCGAAGGCGACGTCGGCGCACTGCTCGTACAGATCCCGGCGCTGCGCGTAGATCCGCTTCCAGCGGGCGACCGGGTCGGCGTCCGTCAGCAGCGGCCGGTCTCCGCCGTGGATCCGCCCCGCCACGATCTGCGGCGAGACGGTCAGCAGGACCACACGGTGCGCGGCGAGGTCGGCTCGTGTCGCGGGGTCCAGGACGGCTCCGCCGCCGAGCGCGACGACCCCGCCGTCCCGCAGGGCCTCGGACACGGCGACGCGCTCGAGCTCGCGGAAGCGCGCTTCACCGTCGCGTTCGAACAGCTCCGGGATCGGCCCGTGCTCGCGCACGATCGCCTTGTCCGTATCGACGAACCCACGACCGAGCGCCCGCGCGACGCGCTTGCCGATGCTCGTCTTGCCCGCACCCATCGGTCCGATCAGGACGACGGCACCGCCGGGAGCGGCACCGGGCGTCCTACCGGCGGACATCGTGTTCGAGCAGCTCCGCATCGCTCGCGGACGCAGTCCGCAGCGTCTCGGGGATCGCCGCGAGGTAGGCCTCGAGGTTGCGGCGGGTCTCTCCCACGCTGTCGCCGCCGAACTTCTCCAGGACGACATCGGTCAGCACGATCGCGACCATCGCCTCCGCGACGACTCCCGCGGCGGGCACCGCGCACACGTCCGAACGCTGGTGGTGGGCCGACGCGGTCTCGCCCGTCGCGACGTCGATCGTGCGCAGCGCATGCGGCACGGTCGCGATGGGCTTCATCCCGGCGCGCACGCGCAGCACGGTTCCGGTGGACATGCCGCCCTCGGTGCCGCCCGCACGGTCGGTCGAGCGCGCGATGCCGTCGTCGGTCACGAAGAGCTCGTCGTGCGCGGCCGAACCACGGCGGCGGGTCGTCTCGAAACCGTCGCCGACCTCTACGCCCTTGATCGCCTGGATGCTCATGATCGCCTGCGCGAGCTTGGAGTCCAGGCGTCGGTCCCAGTGCACGTGCGAACCGAGGCCCGGGGGCAGGCCGTAGGCGAGGACTTCGACGATGCCGCCGAGGGTGTCGCCGTCCTTGCGCGCGGCATCCACCTCCTCGACCATGCGTGCCGACGTGTCCGCGTCGAAGCAACGCAACGGGTCGGCATCCAGTGCGTCCACGTCGTCGGGCGTGGGCAGCGCCGAGTCGTCCGGGACGCGGACGGGGCCGATCGAGAGGGTGTGGCTGACCAGACGGATGCCGAGCTCGGCGAGGAAGCCGCGTGCGATCGCCCCGAGGGCGACGCGGGCCGCCGTCTCACGCGCGCTCGCGCGTTCGAGGATCGGGCGCGCCTCGTCGAAGTCGTACTTCTGCATGCCCACGAGGTCCGCGTGCCCCGGGCGTGGGCGGGTCAGGGCGGCGCCGCGGCCGCGGGAGCGTTCGGTGAGCTCGACGGGCTCCGCGCTCATCACCTCGACCCACTTGGGCCATTCGGTGTTGCCGATGCGCACGGCGATGGGGCTGCCCAGGCTCGTGCCGTGCACGACGCCGGACGAGATCGTCAACTCGTCCTCTTCGAACTTCATGCGGGAGCCGCGTCCGTATCCGAGCTTGCGGCGGGCGAGATCGGCCTGGATCGCGGCGCGCGAAACCGGGACGCCGGAGGGCAGACCCTCCATGATGGCGATGAGTTCGGGACCGTGGGATTCGCCGGCAGTGAGCACGCGGAGCATTGCTCTAGTCTCCCATGACCGCCAGGCGCATTTCGGCGAGCACGGCGGCTTCGTCGGGGAGCTCCCGGTCCGGATCGCCGAGCACGAAAACCCGCACCTGCAGCAGGGCCTGGTGCAGCAGCATCCCGAGTCCCGACCGGGCCGGGGCGCCGGCGCGCTCCCATGCCTCGGACAGGGGCGTCGGCCAGTGTCCGTAGACGACGTCCATGAGCGGTCCGCCACCGGCCGCGAGGGCGTCGGCGGCGTCGGACGATACGGCGGCATCACCTGGGAGTGTGGCGATCGTGAGGTCGACCGGTGACCGGGCGGCGATGAACGCCGCCGAGGACACCGGGAGCCCCAGTTCGTCGCCGAGCACGATGAGCGGGTCGACCGCCTCGGGTCGGCGGGCGACGACCTCGACGCGGTCGACGCCGAGCGCGGCGAGCGCGACGAGCGCGGAGGTCGCCGTGGCACCCGCGCCGATGATGCGCGCGGTTCCGGCGGCGTCCCACCGCTCTTCCCGGAGCGCCCGCACGAGGCCCCCGACGTCGGTGTTGAATCCGACCGGTCCGCCGGGCTCGAGCAGGAGCGTGTTGACGGCGCCCGTGAGGTCGGCGCGTCGATCGCGGGTCCGCGCGGCAGCGAAGGCCGCACCCTTGAGCGGCATCGTCAGTGACAGACCGCGGAACTCCGGCGAGAGTCCGCCCAGTTCACGGGTGAATCGCTCCTCGGTGACCTGCCGGCGTTCATAGGTCCAGTCGAGCCCGAGCACGCGGTAGGCGGCCGAGTGCAGTTGCGGCGAGCGGCTGTGCGCGACCGGATCCCCCCAGACTTCGAGGCGTCGGGGCTCGGCGTTCAGCATCCCGCGTCGGGATTGGCCGCGCACCACTGGATCCACTGCTGGGTCGCCTGGTTGTGGTCGGCGAGGTTGTTCGTGAACACCGTCTCTCCGGTGTTGAGGTTCACCGTGACGAAGTAGAGCCAGTCGCCGTCGGCCGGATGCATCGCGGCATCGATCGCGACGTCGCCCGGGTTCGCGATCGGACCCACCGGGAGACCCTGGATGACGTAGGTGTTCCACGGGTTGTCGTCGTACTGCGCCTCCGCGGAGGTGCTGACGGTGCCGTCCGCCTCGTTGAAGCCGTACTGCGCGGTGGAGTCCATCTGCAGCAGGCCGAACGTCTCCTGGTTGCTCGGGTTCAGACGGTTCTCGATCACCCGCGAGACTTTGTAGAAGTCCGTTCCCGCCCGTGCTTCGCGCTGGATGATCGAGGCGATCGTGAGGATGCGTTCCCGGTCCTCCGCCGGCACCCCGGCGCTGTCGAGCGACGCGATCGTGCGGTTCACGAGCGTGGCGATCACGTCGGTCGCGGTGACACCGGGGTCGAACGTGTAGGTCGCCGGGAAGAGCCAGCCCTCGAGCGGCTGTCCGCCCGCCGCCACGATCGCCGGATCGGCGGCGACGCCGTACACGGTCGGGTCGGCCACGGCGGCCTGCAGCTCTTCCAGCGGGATGCCGGTCCCCTCAGCCAGCAGCGGCAGGGACTGCTCGACCGTGAGCCCCTCACGCAGCTGTGCGCTGTTCTCCATCTTGTTGGCGGGGTCCAGCAGCGCCGCGAGAGCGGCCTCGGAGGTCATCTGCTTCTGGAGCTTGAACACCCCGGGGACGAACGGAGGGTTCTGCCCGGTGTCGATCAAGTACGCGTAGAACGCATCCGGTGTCTTGGTCACACCCGCCTCGAACAGGCTCTCCGAGATCGGCGAGCCGGTGTCCCCCGAGGCGATCGTGACGAATGCCTCGCCGTTGGCCAGGCCGTCCGCATAGTCCTTGGGCTCCTCCCAGCCCATCACTTCGCGGATCTTGTCCTCGTAGGTGGTCCAGACGTAGAAGCCCGTACCCGCGATGCCGCCGATCAGCAGCAGGACGACACCCAGCGCGATCCAGCCGCCGATGCGGCGCCGGCGCTTGTTCTTGGGCGGCGGGACGTCGCCGAGGCTGTCCGTCGTGTGCTCGCCGGTGAAGAGGTCCTCGAGCGTCGCGGTCGCGACCGACCGTGAGGGACGCGCCTCCTCCGCCGGCGCCGTCTCGCGGAGGGGCGCCGAGGTGGCGGGGGGCGCTGCCGCGGGAGCCGCGTGTTCAGACGGCGCGTGTGATGCCGGCGCCTCCTGCCGTGTCGCCGCCGCCCGTGCCTCGCGCCGCGAGAGCGGAGCGGAAGACCCGGTCGCGTTCTGCGTCGTCACCTGTTCCGACGCGCCGCGCTCGGCATCCGCTCCGGCGGATCGGCGTTCGCGGGGGTCCGGCAGCTTGCCGAACAGGTCGGCGAACGGGTCGTCGAACGGCGAGGGGGCATCGGGCATGTCAGACGGGCTCCTCGGCCGGGGGGACGGGTGATCCGGCAGGTCGCCCCATGCTCTTCTCGACATCGAGAGCCTGCTGCAGCAGGACGACGGCCGCGACCTGGTCAACAATGCTACGAGAAGAACGCTGTGATCTGCCCGATTCCCGCAGAACCGCATGCGCGGAGACCGTGCTGAGTCGCTCGTCCACGAGCCGGACGGGCCGATCGGATGCCGCCGCGAGCGCGCGCGCGAAGTCGCGGGCGTCCGTCGTGGAGGCGGTGTCCTCCCCGCGCATGTTCAGCGGCAGCCCGACGAGCAGCTCCATCGCGTCATGCTCCCCCGCGAGGTCGAGGATCCGCGCCAAGGAGGCATCCGTGCGCGGGACGGTTTCGACCGGAGTGGCCAGAAGCCCGTCGGGATCGCAACGGGCGACCCCGACGCGCGCCTTGCCGACGTCGATCCCGAGTCGGACGCCGCGGCGGAACCCGCTCACGCGTCCTCGAGCGCGGCCTTCACGGCGCCGAGCGCCGTCGGCAGCGCCGCCGCGTCGGTGCCGCCGCCCTGGGCGACATCGTCCCGTCCGCCTCCGCCGCCGCCGAGCGTGACGGCGGCGATCTTGGCGAGCGCACCGGCGCGCGCACCGGCCGAACGCGCGGCGTCGTTCGTCGCGACGATCACGACGGCCCGACCGCCGACATCGGCACCGACGGCGACCACGGCCGCGTCCGTGCCGAGGCGGTCGCGGATGCCGAGCGCCAGGGCGCGCACGTCGTCGGCCGACCCCGCGGATCCGATCGATTCGGCGACCACGCGATACCGGCCCACGGTCGCGGCGTTCGCGGCGAGAGCCGGGACACGATCGGCCAGGGCGCGCGCTTCGAACGCGGCGATCTTCTTCTCCGCGGCCTTCAGGCTCGCCGCGAGCTCGGCGATGCGCGTGGGCAGCTGATCGCGCGGGGTCTTCAGGCTCGACGTGAGCTGCGACACGATCGCGCGCTCGGCGGCCAGCTCACGGAACGCATCCTGGCCGACGAGGGCTTCGACACGACGGTTGGACGCGCCGACGGAGGACTCGCCGACGAGGTTCACGAGACCGATCTCGGCGCTCGAGGACACGTGGGTTCCCGCGCAGAGCTCGCGCGACCACGGGCCGCCGATGTCGACCATGCGCACGGTGTCGCCGTACTTCTCGCCGAAGAGCGCCATCGCGCCGAGCGCCTTCGCCTCGTCGAGCGACAGGACACGCGTGGTGACCTCGAGGTTGTCGCGCACGGCGGTGTTGGCGATCTCCTCGATCTCGGTGCGCGTCTCGGGTGAGAGCGCCTGCCCCCACGTGAAGTCCAGGCGCATGTAGCCCGCGCGGTTCAGCGACCCGGCCTGGGTCGCGCTCTTGCCGAGCGTGTCCCGCAGCGCGGCGTGCACGAGGTGCGTGGCCGAGTGCGCCTGCCGCGCGGCGCGCCGGTTGACGGCATCCACGACGGAAGTCGCCGGCTGCCCGACACCCACTTCGCCCACCGAGACCTCGACCGTGTGGCTGATCAGGCCCGGCACGGGCTTCTGCACATCGAGGACCTCGAGCTCGTACCCGGGGCCGACGATCGCGCCCTTGTCGGCGACCTGACCGCCGGACTCCGCGTACAGGGCGGTGTCGGCGAGGATCACCTCGGCGATCTGGCCCGTGGTGGCGCGGTCGACCGACACGCCGTCGACGAGGATGCCGAGCACGCGCGACTCCGTTTCGAGTTCGGTGTAGCCGGTGAACACCGTCTCGCCCTGGGCGCGGTACTCGCGGTACACGCTCGTGTCGGCGAGCGCCCGCTTGCGGGAGCGCGCGTCGGCCTTCGCGCGGGTGCGCTGCTCGAGCATGAGCGCGTCGAATGCGGCGCGGTCGACGGAGAGCCCGGCCTCTTCGGCGATCTCGAGAGTCAGGTCGATCGGGAAGCCGTACGTGTCGTGCAGCAGGAAGGCCTCAGAGCCGGCGATCGTGGTGCCGCCGCTCTTCTTCGTCTGCGCGACCGAGAGGTCGAGCGTGGTCGTCCCGGCCGCGAGGGTGCGCAGGAACGTCTCCTCCTCGGCGAACGCGTACGCCGACAGGCGTCCGTACTCGGTCTCCAGTTCCGGGTAGACGGCTTTCATCGCGTCGCGCGAGGCGGCGAACAGCTCGGGGAACGTGGGGCCGTCCACCCCGAGCAGGCGCATCGAGCGGATGCCGCGCCGCATGAGCCGGCGGAGGATGTACCCGCGTCCTTCGTTCGACGGAGTCACGCCGTCGGAGAGCAGCATGAGGGACGAGCGGACGTGGTCGGCGATGATGCGCATGCGCACGTCGTCGGTGTGGTCAGCCCCGTAGCGACGACCGCTCAACTGCGCGGCGAGATCCAGCACCGGGCGCACCTGGTCGGTCTCGTACATGTTCTGCACGCCCTGCTTGATGAACGCGATGCGCTCCAGGCCCATGCCGGTGTCGATGTTCTTCTGGGGCAGCTCGCCCACGATGCGGAAGTCGTACTTCGAGGTGACGTCGTCGATCGCGTACTGCATGAAGACGAGGTTCCAGATCTCGACGTACCGGTCGTCATCCGTCGCCGGTCCCCCGTCGACGCCGTACGCGGGACCCTGGTCGAAGAAGATCTCCGAGCACGGGCCGGCGGGTCCCGGCAGACCGGTGCTCCAGTAGTTCGTGTCCTTGTCCAGGCGCTGGATGCGCTCCTCGGGAAGGCCGGCGATCCGTCGCCACAGGTCGAACGCCTCGTCGTCGTCCTTGTAGACGGTGACCCAGAGGTCCTTGGGATCGAACCCGAGACCGCCGTCGGCTTCGGACGTGGTCAGCAGCTCCCACGCATACGTGATCGCGCCCTCTTTGAAATAGTCGCCGAACGACCAGTTGCCGAGCATCTGGAAGAACGTGCCGTGGCGCGGCGTCTTGCCGACCTCTTCGATGTCGTTCGTGCGGATGCACTTCTGCACATCGGCCGCGCGAGCGTACGGCGCCGGCACGTCGCCGCTCAGGTACGGGATGAACGGCACCATGCCCGCGACCGTGAACAGCAGCGCGGGATCGTCCGTGACCAGCGAGGCGGAGGGGACGATGGTGTGGTCGCGCTTCTCGAAGTAGCGCAGGAATCGATCGGCCAGCTCTGCGGTCTGCATGGGGAGTCCTCGAAAAAGGGCGGCGTCCGTCGTGGACACCGCCTGATGGGTGGGGTGTCAGTCGGTGAGCTTGGTGGCGGCGGCGTCCGCGGCATCGCCGGCGGTGTTCGCGGCGGCGTCGACGAGACCGCCGATGCGCGCTTCCTGCTCACGGTAGGCGTCGCCGATGCGATCGGTGAACTCGGTGATGCGAGCGTCGACTTCGGCCAGCACCTCGTGCCCGCGGGGATCCTTGTTCATGAGGTGGGCCGCCACGAAGCCGCCGATCACACCCAACAGGAACCACAGCAGGTTTCTCATGACACCACTTCCTTCGCCGCGGGGCGCGGCAACCCCCATCGTAAGCGAGAACAGCAGAGGGCGCCGGGTGACCCCGGCGCCCTCTGCTGTCGTATGCGTCGTCCTTATCGGGCGGCGTAGTACTCGACGACGAGCTGCACGTCACCCGTCACGGGGACCTCTGCGCGCTTCGGGCGACGGACGAGCCGCGCCTGAAGGGTCGAGAGGTCGACCTCGAGGTAGCCCGGAACCGGGGGAAGCACGTCGGCGTGACCGCCGGCAGCCGCGACCTGGAAGGGCTCGGTGCCCTGGCTCTTGGTCTTGACGTGGATGAGCTGACCCGGCTTCACGCGGAAGGAGGGGCGGTCGACCGTCTGACCGTCGACCAGGATGTGGCGGTGCACGACCAGCTGGCGTGCCTGCGCGGTGGTGCGGGCGAAGCCGGCGCGCAGGACGAGTGCGTCCAGACGCATCTCGAGGAGCTCGACGAGGTTCTCACCCGTCAGGCCCTGGGTGCGGCGGGCTTCGTTGAACGTGTTGCGCATCTGCTTCTCGCGGATGCCGTACTGCTCGCGCAGACGCTGCTTCTCGCGGAGGCGGACGGCGTAGTCGCTGTCCTGCTTGCGCTTGGTGCGGCCGTGCTCACCCGGAGCGTACGGACGCTTCTCGAGGTACTTGGCGGCCTTGGGCGTCAGCGGGATGCCGAGCGCGCGGGAGAGGCGGACCTTGCGGCGGTCCTGGGACTTCGTGGGCACGGATGTGTCCTTCCAAAACGACATGGCCGCGTCTTTCGCGGACTCATGGACGTATCCCCGCCCCACCCTGCTCGGTGCGCACGTCGGGGCGCAACGAAGGTGTGATGTGAGGAGGAGATACCCGAAAACGACGTTTCGAGCCGGTCAAGCTTACCAGATCGGGATCAGCCGCCGATGATGCGCCGGATCTTCTCGAGCCGCGCCTGTACATCGCGCTCCTGACCGTGGGCGGTCGGCTCGTAGTAGCGGCGTCCGCGCAGATCGTCGGGCAGGTACTGCTGAGCCACGACGCCGACGTCGGAGTCGTGGGGGTAGCGGTACCCCTTGCCGTGTCCGAGCCGCTTCGCTCCCGGATAGTGGGCATCACGCAGATGGGGCGGGACACGACCGAAGCCGCCCGCCCGCACGTCGGCGATCGCCTTGTCGATCGCGAGGTAGGCGGCGTTGGACTTCGCCGTCGTGGCCAGGTACGCGGTGGCCTCTGCGAGCGGGATGCGGCCTTCCGGCATCCCGATGAAGGCGACGGCGTCGGCGGCGGCGACCGCGATCAGCAGCGCCTGCGGATCGGCGAGGCCGATGTCTTCGGATGCCGAGATCACCAGCCTCCGGGCGATGAAGCGCGCATCCTCCCCCGCCTCGATCATGCGGGCGAGGTAGTGCATGGCCGCGTCGACGTCGGAGCCGCGGATCGACTTGATGAAGGCGCTGATCACGTCGTAGTGCTCGTCGCCCTGGCGGTCGTAGCGCAGCAGCGCTCGGTCCACGGCGCTCGCGACGTGATCGGCGGTCACGGTCGGCTTCTCGTCCGACGCGTCATCGGGCTCCGCGAGCGCCGCGGCGGCCTCGAGCGCCGTCAGTGCGCGACGCGCATCGCCGGAGGCCAGGCGCACCAGGGCGTCCCGCGCCTCGGGCGCAACGCTCACCCGAGCCGACAGACCGCGCGGATCGGCGACCGCGCGGTCCAGCAGCATTGCGAGATCGTCGTCCGTGAGCGGCTGGAGCGTGAGCAGCAGCGAGCGGGACAGCAGGGGCGAGATCACCGAGAACGAGGGGTTCTCGGTCGTGGCGGCGATCAGCACGACCCAGCCGTTCTCCACACCCGGAAGCAGCGCGTCCTGCTGGGCCTTGGTGAAACGGTGGATCTCGTCGAGGAACAGGATGGTGGACTGCCCGTAGAGATCGCGCTGCGTGAGGGCCTCCTGCATGACCTCCCGCACGTCCTTGACGCCCGCCGTGACCGCGGAGAGCTCGACGAAACGGCGCCCGGACGAGCGGGCGATCGCTTGCGCGAGGGTCGTCTTGCCCGTGCCGGGCGGTCCCCAGAGGATCACCGAGCTCGCGGCGCCGGTCGAGACGTCGGCGCGCGCGAGCTGCACGAGGGGTGAGCCGGGCTTGAGCAGATGGGATTGACCCGCGACCTCGTCCAGCGATGTCGGGCGCATCCGCACGGCGAGGGGAGTCTGGCCCTGGAAGAGCGCGGCGGAGGACACCGCTCAAGGCTAACGTCCGCGTCGGACGCGCGCGTTTGGCGGCCACCCCGGCGGACCGTAGGATCATCCCGCCCGGGAAGCCCGGGGTATGAAGGAGGTCCCGTGGCCACGGGTGGCAAGCAGCGCGACACGCGAGCCGAGCGCGAGCGGGCGCGGGTGTATCAGGCTCGGCAGAGCTTCCACGATTCGCTGGCGCGGCGGCGCCGCCGCGACGATCTGATCGCGGGCATCGCCGGAGGGGCACTGATCGTCGCGATCCTCATCGGTCAGACCCTGTACTTCACCGCCGGACCCGGCGCCCCGTCCCCCGCGCCCACTGCGACACCGTCCACCAGCCCGTCGAGCACGCCGGTGCCCAGCGACACCGCGTCCCCGGAGCCCTCGCCGACCGTCACGGAGTGACCCGGAGCACCGGCGACCCGACGTCCGTCACGGATCGGTGTCGGAGCGCGCGGAGCCCGCGGCGCCGGGGGCGGCCCGTACTAGGCTGAGGAGCCATCCATACTCCCCCAGGCGGCGCGAGCCGCGATGAGGTGCATTCCGTGACTGCTGCAGCAGAGTCCACTCCCGAGAACCCGACCGGATCCGCTCCGACCGCCGACGCCGGCGAGGCGGTCCGGCCCACTCCCCGGCCGGGTCCCGCGCGTCCCGTTCCCCGGGCCCCGCGAGCGGCATCCGCCCCGGCGGCGCCCGCGGGCGCCACCGACGCCGCGCCCGCGGACCAGGAGCCGTGGGGTCGCGTGGACGAGCACGGCGTCGTCTCGGTGCGCGAGGCCGAAGGCTGGCGCGTCGTCGGGGAGTACCCGGATGGGACGCCCGAAGAGGCGCTCGCCTACTACCAGCGGAAGTTCACCGATCTCGCGGGCGAGGTGTCCCTCCTGGAGGTGCGTCACCGCAGCGGCGGCGCCCCCGCCTCCGACCTGCGCGCCACCGCCGACGCCCTGCACGCCAAGATCGACGGCGCGGCTGCGGTCGGAAACCTCGCTGCACTCGATGCCCGCGTCCGTGCGTTGACCGAGGAGCTCACCGCGGCGTCCGCCACTGAGGCTGCGGCATCCCGCCAGGCCGTCGACGACGCCGTCGCGGCACGCGTCGTCCTGGTGGAGAGGGCCGAGGCCCTCGCCGCGCGCGACCCCAAGACCGTGCAGTGGAAGCAGGCCTCCGCGGAGCTCGCGTCGCTGTTCGATCAGTGGCAGGCGCAGCAGCAGTCCGGTCCCCGACTGCCGAAGTCCACCGGGCAGCAGCTGTGGAAGCGATTCCGCGACGCCCGCGCGATCGTCGACAAGCATCGCCGTGAGTTCTACGCCGAGCTCGACGAGGCGCACAAGACGGTGCGCGATCAGAAGGCGCGGCTCGTCGAGAAGGCCGAGGCACTCGCTCCGAAGGGCGAGGACGGCATCGGGGCCTACCGCGAGCTCCTGGACCAGTGGAAGACCGCCGGCCGCGCCGGCAAGAAGGCCGATGACGCACTCTGGGCGCGCTTCAAGGCCGCCGGTGACGCGCTCTACGGCGCTCGCGGAGAGCGTGAGGCGGCCGACGCCGAAGCGTCCCGCGAGAAGATCGATGCCAAACGCGCGCTCCTCGTGGAGGCCCGCACGATCGCCGATGAGCCGGATCTTGCGAAGGCCCGTGCCGCGCTGACGGCGATCCAGCGTCAGTGGGATGAGATCGGGCGGATCTTCCCGCGCGACAAGGAGCGGGTCCTCGACGACGATCTGCGTCGCATCGAGACCTCTCTCCGCACGCGCGAGGAGACGGACTGGAAGCGCAACAACCCCGAGACCAAGGCGCGCGCGAACGACATGACGCGTCAGCTCACCGAGGCGATCGAGAAGCTCGAGTCCGAGCTCGCGGCCGCGACGGCGAGCGGCGACAAGCGGGCGATCGCGAAGGCCACCGAGGCGCTGGAGGCACGCAAGAACTGGCTGAGCGCGCTGGGCGGCTGACCTCACTCGCTCGGTTTGTCCACAGGGCGCCGGGAACGCCGGTCCCGGGCGACGCGCTCGGGCACAGTTGCTGTCATGGCTTCCCCGTTCTTGTACTTCCCGGGCGATGCCCTCTCGCTCGCCGAGTTGACGGCCGCGCGGCTGGACGGCCACACGGTGGATCTCGGCGACGCCTTCATCCCCGCCGATGCCGTCGAGACCCCGGCGCTCCGGGCGGGCTCGCTCGCCGCCCTGCTGGGTGACGTGCTCGCCGCGACGCATCTCAGCGCAGCGTGGGTGCACGGCGGTCTTCACGATCCGCCCGCCCGCCACACGGTGCAGCGTGCCGTGCCGCGGCGGCTGCACCGCACGTTCGGCCGACGTCTGGTCTACCGCGACTTGTGCGTCGAACGGGACGACCTGTGGCTCCTCGGCGGCGTATGGGTGACCCACCCGGTGCGCACGCTCGCCGATCTCGTGCGCACCGGCGACGACGAGAACGTGCGGGCCGCCCGCATGCTCGTGCGGGCGCACCCGGATCTGATCGAGCCCGCCCGGGCGCACTTGCGGGAGCGCCGCTCGCTGCCGAACAAGAAGGCCGCGATCGCGCTCCTGGAGGGCTGGGCGGCCGTCGGTGGCGAAGTGCTCAGGAGGACGTGACCCGGTACACGTCGTAGACCGCGTCGATGCGACGCACCGCGTTCAGCACCCGCTCGAGGTGCACGATGTCACCCATTTCGAACACGAACCGGCTGAGCGCGAGACGGTCGTTCGTGGTGGACACGGTCGCCGAGAGGATGTTGACGTGGTGTTCGCTGAGCACACGGGTGACATCGCTCAGCAGGCCGGAGCGGTCGAGCGCCTCGATCTGGATCTGCACGAGGAAGATGCTCTTCGTCGTCGGCGCCCACTCCACCTCGATCAGGCGTTCGGCGTCGTCCATGAGGGACTTGACGTTCGTGCAGTCCGCGCGGTGCACCGATACGCCGCTGCCGCGTGTGACGAACCCGACGACGTCGTCGCCCGGGACCGGAGTGCAGCACTTCGCGAGCTTCACGAGGATGTCCGGAGCACCGCGCACGAGAATCCCGGAATCGCCGCCGCGCGGCTGACGGGAACGCCCGACGTGCGGGATGTCGATCGGCCCGGTCGACGTGTCATCCGCGGTGACGGCCGCCGTGACCTTCTCGATGACCGACTGGGTCGACACGTGCCCTTCGCCGACGGCGGCATACAGTGCCGTGACGTCCTCGTAGTTCAAGGACCGGGCCACCTCGGAGAACGAGTCCTGATTCATCAGACGCTGCAGCGGCAGGTTCTGCCGGCGCATCGCGCGTGCGATCGATTCCTTGCCCTGCTCGATCGCCTCTTCGCGGCGCTCCTTCGTGAACCAGCCGCGGATCTTGCTTCGGGCCCTCGTGCTCTTGACGAATCCGAGCCAGTCTTGACTGGGGCCGGCATCCGGATTCTTCGAAGTGAAGACTTCGACGACGTCGCCGCTCTGCAGTTCGGACTCCAGCGGCACGAGGCGGCCGTTGACCTTCGCGCCCATCGTCCGGTGGCCCACCTCGGTGTGCACGGCGTAGGCGAAATCGACCGGGCTGGCGCCGGTGGGCAAACCGATCACGCGGCCCTTCGGGGTGAAGACGTAGACCTCTTTGGCTCCGATCTCGAAGCGCAGCGAGTCCAGGAACTCCCCGGGATCAGCGGTCTCGGCCTGCCAGTCCGAAATGTGCGCGAGCCAGGCCATGTCCGCATCGACGGATTTCGCATCCGCCTTGCCGCCGGTCATCCGCTCCTTGTACTTCCAATGTGCGGCAACGCCGTACTCGGCCTGCTGATGCATCTCGTTCGTACGGATCTGGATCTCGACCGTGCGCCCGCCCGGACCGATCACCGTCGTGTGCAGCGACTGGTACAGGTTGAACTTCGGCGTCGCGATGTAGTCCTTGAACCGGCCCGGCAGCGGCGTCCAGCGCGCGTGGATCGCCCCGAGGACCGCGTAGCAGTCGCGCACGCTGCCGACGAGGATGCGGATGCCGATCAGATCGTAGATGTCGTCGAACTCGCGACCGCGCACCACCATCTTCTGGTACACCGAGTACAGCTGCTTCGGCCGCCCCATCACCCGCCCGCGGATCCGCAGATCGCGCAGGTCGCTGTCGACCGCGTCGATCACGTTGTGCACGTACTGCTCGCGCTGCGGAGTGCGCTGTTTGACGAGGCTCTCGATCTCGGCGTACAGCTTCGGGTGCAGTACGGCGAAGGACAGATCCTCGAGCTCGGACTTCACCGTCTGGATGCCGAGTCGATGAGCGAGCGGCGCGTAGATCTCGAGGGTCTCGGTCGCCTTCTTCCGCGCCTTCTCGGGCGGGACGAACCCCCACGTGCGCGCGTTGTGCAGCCGGTCGGCGAGCTTGATCAGGAGCACGCGGATGTCGCGCGACATCGCCACGATCATCTTGCGGACGGTTTCGGCCTGCGCGCTCTCGCCGTACTTGACCTTGTCGAGCTTCGTCACGCCGTCCACGAGCATCGCGACTTCGTCGCCGAACTCGGCGCTCAGCGCATCGAGCGAGTACTCCGTGTCTTCCACCGTGTCGTGCAGAAGTGCGGCGGCGATCGCCTTCGGACCGAGTCCGAGGTCGGCGAGGATCTGCGCGACGGCGAGCGGATGGGTGATGTACGGCTCGCCGCTCTGACGCGTCTGGCCCGTGTGGGCCTCATCGGCGACCGCGTACGCCCGTTCGATGATGGACAGGTCGCCCTTGGGGTGATGCGTTCGGACGGTGCGCAGAAGCTGCTCGACATCGTCGCGGCGCGCGGAACGCGAGAAGATCCGCGGGACGAGGCGGCGCAGCGACGAGGACTGGGCGGCGGGAACGGTCTCGGTCATCCGATCCCTCCCCTCCGCGAGGTGTCAATCCTATGCCCGTGCGGCGCGGCCATCCGCCGGTCGATCAGGCGGGCGTCCCGGCGAGCTCGCGGGCGGCGAGGATGCGCGCGTCCCGCTCCTTGAAGCGTTCCTCGCCCTCGCGCAGCAGCGAGTACAGGGGTGCCGCGACGAAGAGCGTCGAGTAGGCCGCGACGATCGTGCCGACGAAGATCGAGAGGGACAGATCGGTGAGCGTCTGCGCACCCAGCCACACCACACCGACGATCAGGATCGCACCGGTGGGCAGAACTGCGACGACGGTCGTGTTGATCGAGCGGATCAGGGTCTGATTGACGGCCAGGTTCACCGACTCGCCGAAGGTGCGCCCGGACACTTCGCCGTCCTCGCTCGTATTCTCCCTGATCTTGTCGAACACGACGGTTGTGTCGTACAGGGCGTACGAGAGGATCGTCAGGAAGCCGATCACCGCGGCGGGCGAGATCTCGAAGCCGAAGAGGGCGTACACGCCGACGGTGATGATGAGCACATCCAGCAGGCCGATGATCGCCGACACCGACATCTTCCAGGTGCGGAAGTACAGCGCGAGGATCAGGAAGGTCAGCGCGAGGAAGATCGCGAGGCCCCACAGCGACTGCCGGGTGACGTCCTGCCCCCAGCTGGGCCCGATGAACGATGCGCTCACCTCGGCCGGATCGACCTGGTACGCGTCCGCGAGCGCGGCGCTCACGTCGCGCGTCTGGGCGTCGGTGAGCTGATCGGTCTGGACCCGGATCCCGTCGTCGCCCACCGTCACGACTTTGGTCGTGGCGTCCGGCACGACCGACTGCACGGCATCCGTCGCCACCTGCTGGTCGGTGGTCGTGACACCGTTAACGGTGAACTGGGAGCCGCCGGTGAACTCGATCGAGAACTGGATGGGGCGGAACAGCGGCACGAGGGCCGCGCCGATCACGAGGATCGCCGCGATCAGGAACCACAGACGACGACGACCGACGAACGGGAATGAAGTCTTGCCCGTGTAGAGGTCGTTTCCGAGCTGGCTCATGGAGCGCATCAGGATTGTCCCCCCGTGTCGTTCTTGGTCGGTCTGCCGCTCTCGCCGGCGGCGGCGAGCTCGGCCTGCTTGCGCTCCGCGATCGTCTGGCGGCGCTCGGCTTCGCCGCGCGAGCGCGAGGCGCGCTTCTCGGCCTGCGTCTTGGGCGCCGCAGCCACCGGCGCGCGGAACTGCGCGCGCCCACGGTAGACCGCACCGAGGGCGGTGGGGTCCATGCCCGAAAGAGGGTGACCGGATCCGAAGAACTTCGTGCGGGCCAGCAGCTGCATCACCGGGTGGGTGAACAGGATGAAGATCAGGACGTCGATCGCCGTCGTGAGCCCCAGCGTGAACGCGAAGCCCTTCACGGTGGCGTCCGCGAGGATGTAGAGGACCACCGCGGCGAGGATGTTGATCGACTTCGAGATGTAGATCGTGCGCTTCGCGCGGCCCCAGCCGTCCTCGACGGCGCCGGTGATCGACTTGCCGTCGCGCAGCTCGTCGCGGATGCGCTCGAAGTAGACGATGAACGAGTCGGCCGTGAAGCCGATCGTCACGATCAGGCCCGCGACGCCGGCGAGCGACAGGCGGAAGCCCATGCGCCACGCCAGGATGCACAGCGTGATGTAGGTGAGGACCGCCATGACCGCGAGCGAGGCGATGATCACGAAGCCGAGCGCGCGGTAGACGATGAGCGAGTAGATCGCGACCAGGAGGAGGCCCACGAGGCCGGCGATCAGACCGACCTGCAGCTGCTGCGATCCCAGCGTGGCGGAGATGGACGCCGAGCTCTCGACGGTGAAGCTGAGCGGCAGAGCGCCGTACTTCAGCTGGTCGGCGAGCACTTTCGCGGTGTCCTGCGTGAAGCTTCCCGTGATGCTCGGGTTGCCCCCGAGGATCACGGCGTTCATCGACGGGGCGGAGAGCACCGTGCCGTCGAGGACGAAGGCGAACTGGTTCAGCGGGGGGTTCGCGCCGTACAGGCGCTGGCTGATCTCGCCGAAGGTCTTCGTACCGGCGTCGTCGAACTTGAGGTTGACCGCCCACTGGCCGCTGGTCTGTTCGAGCCCGAACGTCGCGTCGCTGATCGACGTGCCGTCGAGTTCGACCGGTCCGAGGATGTACTTGACCGAACCGTCCGTCTCGCACGTGATGAGCGGCTGATCCTTCGGCGCACTGGCCGGGTCGTTGCTCGGGTTCGCGCAGTCGTACGCGAGGTACTCGGCCTGCAGCGCCGGGGTCACCCAGGAGATGTCGCTCCCGTTCGTCGGCTCCGCGGTCGGCGTGCTCGGCAGGGACGGATCCGGCGTCGGATACGGCGTCTCCTTGCCGTCATCGCCGACGAACGTCGTGGCCGGGGCGCCGGCCACCAGCACCGCACGCAGCTGGAGCTGAGCGGAGGCCTCGATGCGGTTCCGGGTCTCCTCGTCCGCCTGACCGGGGATCTGGACGACGATCTGGTCGGCACCCTGACGTGCGACGTCGGCCTCGCCGACGCCCGAGGCGTCCACGCGCTGGCGGATGATCGTGACGGCCTGGTCCATCTGCTCGTCCGACGGTGTCACGCCGTCGGCCGTCTCGGCCTGGAGGACGATCTGCGTGCCGCCCTGGAGATCCAACGCGAGCTCAGGCGTCCACGAACTCGCCTTGAAGACGTATACGCCGAGCGCGTTGATTCCGAAGAGCACCGCGGTGATGATCAGGAGGCCGGTCAGCGCACGCCAGGCATGCCGGACAGGAGTGGATGTCGCCACGAGGGGTCAGCTTTCTGGGAGCCCGGGAGGGCGAGCGGTCAGGCCTTGGGCTTGGAGTCCGTGTCGGCGTCGGGCTCAGCGGTCTTGCCCGCCTCCGCGGCGCGGGCGTGGTCATCGCTGATGGAGCTGATCGCTCCGCTGGCCACGCCGTCGATGTAGCCGGCCTCATTGACCTCGGCCTCGATGAACTCGTCCTCGGTGACCGTGCCCTCGGCGGGATCGACGACGCGGAGGATCGCCTGGCTGTGGACCTTGATCTCGACGCCGGGCGCGATCTCGACGAGTGCGGGCTGGTCGAGGTTCTCGGGGTCGAACGCGACGATCGTGCCGTAGAGGCCACCCTGCAGGAGCACCTCCGCGCCTGGGACGGTCTGGCGAGCCTTCTGCTCCTGCTCGAGCTTCTGCTTCTGCATGCGCCGACGCGAGCTCCAGAACATGAAGCCGAGCAGGACGACCAGCAGGATGATCAGGCCGTAATTGGAGAGGAATTCCATGGAGGCGAGAGCCTTTCGAATCAGGCGTGCGCCGCGGCGGCACTGCCTTGCAGGAGATGGTGAGGCGAGAGCCTCCAGCGATTATAGATCATCGAATCTGAGCGCCGAATCGAGGTGGGATACGCCCAGGTGCGCGAAGGCGGGCGGCATCGCGATGCGTCCCCGCGGTGTCCGGCCGACGAATCCGATGCGCACCAGATAGGGCTCGACGACGGATTCGATCGTCTCCGCCTCTTCGCCGACCGCGACCGCCAGGGTGCTCAGCCCCACCGGGCCACCGCGGAATCTGCGCACGAGGGCGTCGAGGACAGCGCGGTCCAGACGGTCCAGGCCGATTCCGTCCACATCGTACAGATCGAGAGCCGCGTCGACGGTGGTCGTATCGCCCCCTCCCCCGCGGACGACGATGAAGTCGCGCACGCGCCGGAGCAGGCGATTGGCGATGCGCGGCGTTCCGCGGGAGCGCCGGGCGATCTCGGCGCGCGATGCGGCAGGCAGGTCGACGCCGAGCATTGCGGCGGAGCGCTCGATGACGCGCTCGAGCTCTTCCGGCTCGTAGTACTCGAGGTGCGCGGTGAAGCCGAACCGATCGCGGAGCGGGTTCGGCAGCAGGCCCGAGCGCGTCGTCGCGCCGACGAGTGTGAACGGCGAGAGATCCAGCGGGATGCTGGTGGCACCGGCGCCCTTGCCGACCATGATGTCGATGCGGAAGTCCTCCATCGCCAGGTACAGCATCTCCTCCGCCGAGCGCGCCATGCGGTGCACTTCGTCGATGAAGAGCACTTCGCCCGGCGTGAGGCTGGACAGCAGTGCAGCCAGGTCGCCGGCGTGCTGGATCGCGGGCCCGCTGGACAGGCGCAGCGCCCGCCCGCTCTCGTGGGCCACGATCATCGCGAGCGTCGTCTTGCCGAGGCCCGGGGGCCCGGAGAGCAGGATGTGGTCGGCCGGCCGCTGCTGGATGCGCGCGGCATCGAGCAGGAGCTGAAGCTGGCCGCGGACCTTCTGCTGACCGACGAACTCAGCGAGCGACGCCGGGCGCAGTGCCCCTTCGATCGCGAGCTCGGTCTCATCCAGGGGCTCGTCCGCGTCGAGGACGTCAGCCACCGGCATGCTCCTTGCGTGCGGGGCCGAGTGCGGCCAGGGCTCGGCGCAGGAGAGACGGCACGGAGTCGCGCTCGGCGTCCGTCGCGTCCTCCATCACGACCGACACGGCCTCGGCGGCCGCACGCTCGTTCCAGCCGAGGCCCATGAGCGCCTGGGTCACCGAAGCGGCGACGTCCGGTGTCGCGGCCGCCCGTGCGGCGCCGGACGCGCGCGGGGCGATGATCTTGCCGGCCAGCTGCACGACGATGAGTTTCGCCGTCTTGGGTCCGATCCCCGAGACGCGCCGGAAGGGCGCGTCGTCGTCCTGCGCGACGGCGTCGGCGATCTGCGTGACGCTGAGAGCGGCGAGAACACCGAGCGCAGACTTGGGGCCGACGCCGGTCACGCCGAGCAGCTGCGTGAAGACGACGAGCTCTTCACGGCTCTCGAAGCCGAAGAGCGACAGGGCGTCCTCGCGCACGATCAGGTTCGTGTGCAGGTGCACGTCGTCGCCGACGTTCGTCGCGGCGGCGACGGGGGGTGTCACCGCGACGCTGAGTCCCACTCCCCCGACCTCGACGACGATCGAGTCCGTGTCCACGTGCGCCGCGCGCCCGCGCAGAGAAGAGATCATGCGGGCATCCTATGCCGCGCATTCGCAGTTTTGTTCGACCGACACACAGAAGTCAGCGGCGCGCCAGCCGCTCGGCATCCGCCCACGCCCTCTGCGCGGGTGTGAGCTGCGCACCGGTCGTCGCCGCCTGCCCCCCGCCGCGCCACGCATGACACAACGCGAGGGCGAGGGCGTCCGCGGCGTCCGCGGGCTGCGGGATCTCGTCCAGCCGCAGGATCCGGGCAACCATGAGCTGGACCTGTCGCTTGTCAGCCGCCCCGTAGCCGGTGACCGCCGCCTTGACCTCGGTGGGCGTGTGGGTCGCAGCGGCGAGTCCGCGCTCGCCTGCGATCAGGAGCGCGATGCCGCTGGCCTGGGCGGTGCCCATGACCGACTGGCGGTTGTGCTGCGAGAACACCCGCTCGACGGCCACGACCGCCGGCGCATGCTCGTCGATCACGGCGCGGATGCCCGCTGCGATCGTCGCGAGCCGGCGCTCGATGGGTTCGCCCGGATCGGAGCGGACGACACCCACATGGACGAGCCGCGCTGATCGGTCGCTTGCGACGTCGACGACGCCGACCCCGCACCGGGTCAGGCCGGGGTCGATGCCGAGCACACGAAGAGCTGCCACCGTCCCACGCTATGCGCGGGGCGGTGGCAAGCGGACGCGGCGCGCCCTACTCGTCGTTCTCGAGCTCGGCCTGAACCTCGGCAGACAGATCGAAGTTGCTGTAGACGTTCTGGACGTCGTCGCTGTCCTCGAGCGCGTCGATCAGGCGGAAGACCTTCCGGGCCGTCTCGGCGTCGACCTCGACCTTGAGAGACGGGACGAACTCGACATCGGCCGACTCGTAGTCCAGTCCCGCGTCCTGCAGCGCCTGGCGCACCGTGACCAGGTCGGAGGCCTCCGTGATGACCTCGAATCCCTGGGCATGCTCTTCGACGTTCTCGGCGCCGGCCTCCAGCGCCGCCAGCATCACGTCGTCCTCCTCGGCGCCCTCGCCGGAGACGACGATCACACCTTTGCGGTGGAAGTTGTACGCAACCGACCCGGGGTCGGCGAGCGTGCCGCCGTTCCGGCTGAGTGCGGTGCGAACCTCGGCTGCCGCACGGTTCTTGTTGTCGGTGAGGCACTCGATCATGAGGGCCACACCGTTGGGTCCGTAGCCTTCGTAGAGGATCGTCGTGTACTCGACGGCCTCGCCGCCGATGCCCGCACCGCGCTTGACGGCGCGGTCGATGTTGTCATTCGGGACCGAGGTCTTCTTCGCCTTCTGGATGGCGTCGTAGAGCGTCGGGTTGCCCGAGACGTCTGCGCCGCCCATCTTGGCGGCGACTTCGATGTTCTTGATGAGCTTGGCGAACGACTTGGCACGGCGCGAATCGATGATCGCCTTCTTGTGCTTCGTGGTCGCCCACTTGGAGTGGCCGGACATTCCTCCAGTTTACGCGGCGACGGCGCTCCTCACGGCGCGAGGATCCTTCCCAGCGTCCGAAGGTTCCGGTTCGTCGTCGAGGTGCGGTACGCCGCACGAGCGAGCAGCTTCGCGAACGGTGTGTCCGTCGTCGTGCCTTTCACCGGATTCCAATAGAGGACGCCACGCCCCCGAGCGACCGGATCCACGTCCGCGTCGAGGGATGCCGCCGCGGTCGCGAGTTCGTCCAGCACGGCGTCGTCGCTGCCGAACACCACCCACGGCTGCCGGGTCTCATCCGAAGCGTCGAACGGGAATCCGGTCCGGGCCTCCTCGACCTCGTCGCGGGTCTTCAGAACGATCCAGGCGTCGTAGCCGAACCGCTCGCGCAGGCCGGCTTCGATCCGACGCTTCAGATCGCCGCGCGCCCCGGGGGCGGCATCCGCGGTGAAGGCGGCATTGCCGCTCGCGAGGAACGTGCGGACATCCTCCAGGCCGAGGTCGAGCTGCATGAGCGAAACGAGGTCCGCATTGCGGATCGTCACTCCCCCGACGTTGACTCCGCGCAGCAGCGCCACCCAGGCGGTCATCCGCGCCTACAGCGCGAACTCGAAGCCGAAGCGGGAGGACAGCAGCGCCACGAGGTCGCGGGGCACTTTGGTGACGTACGCGGGTGCGGGCACGAGCGTGTCCGCCGAGCCGATGAACGGGAAGTAGACCGGCCCGTCCGTGAGGGCCTCTATCGAGTCGCGGATCGCGACGATGTCGGAGCCGATGCGTCGCAGGGCGGTCAGGGTGATCGGAGAGGCGAGGCGGAGCGTGTCGCTCACCGGCATGCGCCAGTGGGGCAGCTCTTCGCCGTGCCTGGCCGTCGTCTCCTCGCCGAGCGGCCCGAGCACGCGACCCCACGCGGCGATGCCGGGAACGGGGAGGGTCCGATCCCACACGAACAGGGTGTCGCCCGGCTCGGTGCAGCCGACGAGCTCGTGCGACCACTCGAAGCGCCGGTCGGGTGAGGCCTTCGGAGCACGCAGCGCGTCGCCGACGACGCCGCGGGACGGCGCGATCATCCAGTACCGCTCCTCGGGGCGGTCGTGCCACCACTTGTTCACGGTCATGCCAGAAACCTAGCCGGTGTGCGCCCGCCGGTCAGGCGGCACGCACGGTCTGCAGGAACAGCTCGTGGAACCGGTGCTCGCCGGTGACCTCCGGGTGAAAGCTCGTGCCCAGCAGCGCGTCGCGACGCACAGCGACGATCCGTCCGTCGTCCAGCCGCGCGAGCGTCTGCACCGACGGTCCCGCCGACTCCACCACCGGCGCCCTGATGAACACGGCGTGCACGGGCGGGTCTCCGAGTTCCGGCACCGCGAGATCCGTCTCGAAGGAGTCCAGCTGGCTTCCGAAGGCGTTGCGGCGGACCGCGATGTCCAGGCCGCCGAAGCTCTCCTGACCCGCGATGCCGTCGATGATCCGGTCGGCGAGCAGGATGAGTCCGGCGCACGTGCCGTACACCGGCATCCCCGCGGCGATCGCGGTGCGGATCGGGTCCTGCATTCCGAACGCGCGCGAGAGCTTGTCGATCACGCTGGACTCGCCGCCCGGGATGACCAGCCCGCGCACCGACGCCAGCTCCTCCGGTCGTCGGACCAGACCGACGTCGGCGCCGAGGCCCTCCAGCACGCGGACGTGCTCGCGCACGTCTCCCTGGAGGGCGAGGACGCCGACGCGCGGCCTGTTACCAGCCACGCTCGGCGAGCCGGTGCGGCGCCGGAAGGTCCGAAACGTTGATGCCGACCATCGCCTCGCCGAGTCCGCGCGACACGTCGGCGATGACCTTGGCGTCGTCGAAGAACGTCGTCGCCTTCACGATCGCCGCAGCGCGCTGCGCGGGGTTGCCCGACTTGAAGATGCCGGAGCCGACGAAGACCCCGTCCGCACCGAGCTGCATCATCATCGCGGCGTCGGCGGGGGTCGCGACGCCGCCGGCCACGAAGAGCACCACGGGAAGCGATCCGGTCTCGGCGACCTCGGCCACGAGTTCATACGGCGCCTGCAGCTCCTTGGCGGCGACGTAGAGCTCGTCCTTCGTCATCGAGCGGAGGACGTTGATCTCGCTGGAGATCTTGCGGATGTGCTTCGTGGCCTCCGACACGTCGCCCGTGCCTGCCTCGCCCTTCGACCGGATCATCGCGGCGCCCTCGTTGATGCGGCGAAGCGCCTCACCCAGATTCGTCGCTCCGCACACGAACGGCACCGTGAAGCCCCACTTGTCGATGTGGTTGACGTAGTCGGCGGGCGAGAGGACCTCGGATTCGTCGATGTAGTCCACGCCGAGCTCCTGGAGCACCTGCGCCTCGACGAAGTGGCCGATACGGGCCTTGGCCATCACCGGGATCGACACGGACGAGATGATGCTCTCGATCATGTCGGGGTCGCTCATGCGGGACACCCCGCCCTCGGCGCGGATGTCGGCGGGGACCCGCTCGAGGGCCATGACGGCGACGGCTCCGGCGTCCTCGGCGATCTTGGCCTGCTCGGCGGTCACGACGTCCATGATCACGCCGCCCTTCAGCATCTCGGCGAGACCGCGCTTGACGCGGCTGGTTCCGGACTGGGGTGTGCTCACGAGGGATCCTTTCGGCGGACGCGCAGAGGCGCGGGCGGCGCGGTCGAGTTTTGGCCTAGGCCAAAAGATATCATGTACCGCGACGTAGAATCGGGCCGATGGATGCCGAACTGATGGACCTGATCCGCGGGCGTTCCGCCGCCGACATCGCCGATGCGGTGCGGGCGCTGGTCGAGCGCGGCGCGCTGCGTGCCGGAGACGCTCTGCCGCCGGTGCGCACCCTCGCGGAGGGGCTCGGCGTCAACCGCAACACCGTCGCATCGGCCTACCGCCAGCTCGCGCAGGCCGGCCTTGTGGTGACCAAGGGACGAGGCGGAACGACGGTCGCAGATCCTCGGCCCGTCCCGCAGGAGGGTTTCGCCGGCGACAGTGTTCTGCGGGATGTTGCGACGGGCAATCCCGATCCGGAGTTCGTGCCCGACCCGGCGCGCGCGCTCGCGGCGATGGCGGGGCGTCCCGTGCTGTACGGCGAGCCGGTGATCGATCCCGACCTGGAGCGCTGGGCGGCGAAGTGGATGAGCGACGCCACTCCCCCGGGCGCCCCCGCGCGCCTGACGATCACGAGCGGCGCCGCGGACGCGATCGAGCGCCTGCTCGCACAGGCGCTCACGCGCGATGACGCGGTCGGTCTGGAGGATCCCTGCTTCCTCGCCGCGATCCACACCGTGCGGGTCGGCGGCTACCGGCCGGTCGGCATCCCCGTGGACGACGAGGGCATGACCGTCGAAGGGTTGCGCGCGGCGCTCGAACGCGGGGTCCGGGCGATCATCTGCACGCCGCGCGCGCAGAACCCGACCGGGGCGAGCCTCACGGCCGCGCGGGCCGCGGCCCTCCGTGACGAGCTGCGCGCCCATCCCTACGTCCTCGTGATCGAGGACGATCACTTCTCGATGCTCTCTCAGCGACCCCTGCATTCTCTGATCGGTCCGCATCAGCGGCGGTGGGCGGTGATCCGCTCGGTCTCGAAGTTCCTGGGGCCCGACATGTGCCTGGCCGTGACGGCGTCCGACCCCGACACCGCGGCCGGGCTGGCGACCCGTCTGACCCCCGGGACGACGTGGGTGAGCCACTTGCTGCAGCGGCTCGTGCTCGCCCTCATGACGGACGCCGACGTGCGCGGGAAGATCGCTTCGGCCGCTGCGCACTACGCCGCCCGCAACGTCGCGTTCGCCGCCCGGCTCACCGCACACGGCGTTCCCACGATCGCGCGCGACGGTCTGAATCTGTGGGTGGAGCTGCCGGTCGCGGCCGATGACGTCGTCCAGCGGCTCATGCGCCGCGGGTGGCTCGCCCGCAGCGGTGAGGAGTTCCGGCTGTCGCCGGGAGCGGCATCCGATCGGCTTCGTCTCACCGTTCACGACCTCGACGACGCGGATGCCGAGCACTTGGCGACCGACATCGCCGCCGCGGTCCGCGCGTCGGCTCAGCGACCCGGCACGCGCGAAGTGGCATGATCGAGCGGTGAAGATCCTCTCCATCCAGTCCGCGGTCGCGTACGGCCATGTCGGCAACTCCGCCGCAGTGTTCCCGCTTCAGCGCATCGGCGTCGAGGTCCTGCCGGTGTACACGGTGAACTTCTCCAATCACACGGGGTACGGCGCGTGGCGCGGCCCGCTCATCGCGCCCGAGGACGTGCGCGAGGTCATCGCCGGAATCGAGGACCGCGGCGTCTTCCCGCAGATCGACGTGATCCTCTCGGGCTACCAGGGCGGCGAGGGAATCGCCGACGTGATCCTGGATGCCGTGACCCGCGTGAAGGCTGCGAACCCGTCTGCGGTCTACGCGTGCGACCCCGTCATGGGGAATGCGAAGTCCGGCTGCTTCGTCGCACCCGCCATCCCGATCCTGCTGCGCGACCGGGTCGTGCCGGCCGCGGACATCCTGACGCCGAACCAGTTCGAACTCGGCTTCCTCACCGGGACGGAGCCGCGCACCCTCGCGGAGACCCTCGCGTCGGTCGACCTGATCCGCGCCACGGGCCCGCGTACGGTGCTCGTCACGAGCGTCGAGCAGCCGGACCGCCCCGACGGCACGATCGAGATGCTCGCGGTGACCGACGACGGCGCGTGGATCGTGCAGACGCCGCTCATCCCGATGAAGGCCAACGGATCGGGCGACGTCACGGCGGCCCTGTTCACCGCGCACCTGCGTGCCGGCGGGGACGCCGCGGATGCGCTGGCGCGGACGACCTCGAGCGTGTTCGACCTGCTGCAGCTCACGTACGAGTCGGGCGAGCGCGAACTCCAGCTCGTCGAGGCGCAGGAGTCCTACGCCCGCCCGCGCCTGCAGTTCGCGGTCCGCCAGGTCCGCTGAGCAGGTTCAGACTGTCGGCCAGGCCTCGGCGACCGCCCGGCGGACTTCGCCCAGCAACTGCGGCAGTGCCTTGGTCCTGGCGATGATCGGGAAGAAGTTCGCATCCGCGCTCCAGCGCGGCACGATGTGCTGATGCAGGTGCTCGTCCACGCCCGCGCCGGCGACGGCGCCCTGGTTCATGCCGATGTTGAACCCGTCGCAGCGGGAGACCTCGCGCAGCACCCGCATCCCGGTCTGCGTCAGCGCGCCGATCTCCGCGACCTCTTCGGCAGAGGCCTCGTCGTACTGGCCGATGTGCCGGTACGGGCAGACGAGAAGGTGGCCTGAGTTGTACGGGAACAGGTTCAGCAACACGTAGGCGGAGCGCCCACGGTGCACGATCAGCCCGTCCTCGTCCGATTTCTCGGGCGCCGCGCAGAAGGGACATGCATCGCGCAGAGGCTGCGGACCCGCCTGGATGTAAGCCATCCGGTGCGGGGTCCACAGTCGCTGGAACTGGTCGGGGACTCCGGCGAGCCGGGCCGCCTCAACGAGTCCCTCGTCGCTCATGCCAGATCCTCGGCCGTGTCCACCAGCGTGCGGTCCTCGATCGCCCGTAGGATGCGCTGCACGGCATCCGCCACGGGAATGCCGTTCTGCTGCGTTCCGTCGCGGAACCGGAAGGACACGGTACCGCCGGCACGATCCTGCTCACCCGCGATCAGCTGCAGCGGGACCTTCTGGGTCGTGTGCGTGCGGATCTTCTTCTGCATGCGGTCATCGCTGTGGTCGACGTCGGCGCGCACGCCCTCGGCGACCAGACGCGCGATGATCTCGTCGAGGTACTCGCCGTACTGCTCGGCGACGGGGATGCCGACCACCTGCACCGGCGAGAGCCACACCGGGAACGCGCCGGCGTAGTGCTCGAGGAGGATCGCGAAGAAGCGCTCGATCGAACCCATCAGCGCCCGGTGGATCATGACCGGCCGCTTCTTCAGGCCGTCACGGTCGGTGAACTCCAGATCGAACCGCTCGGGAAGGTTGAAGTCCAGCTGGACGGTCGACAGCTGCCAGGTGCGCCCGATGGCATCCTTGACCTTCAGGTCGATCTTCGGTCCGTAGAAGGCCGCTTCGCCGGGGACTTCGGTGAGCTTCAGCCCGCTGGCCAGCGCGACGCGTCGCAGCGCATCCGTCGCCTCCGCCCAGTGCGCCTCGTCACCGATCCACTTGGCCTTCTCGTCGTCGCGCATCGACAGCTCGAGCTCGAAGTCGCTCAGCCCGAAGTCGCGCAGAAGCGACAGCACGAACTCGAGGACCTTCGACACCTCACCCTCGAGCTGCTCCGGAGTCACGAACAGGTGCGCGTCGTCCTGGGTGAACCCGCGGACGCGAGTGAGGCCGTGCAGTGCGCCGGAGAGCTCGTTGCGGTACACCGTGCCGTTCTCGGCGAGGCGCATCGGCAGATCCCGGTAGCTGCGCGCCCGCTCGCGGTAGATGAGGATGTGCATCGGGCAGTTCATGGGCTTGAGGTAGTAGTCCACGCCCTGCTTCGTGATCTCGCCGTTCTCGTCGCGCTCCTCGTCCATGCGGATCGGCGGGAACATTCCCTCCGCGTACGTGACGAGGTGATTGGACTCGATGAAGAGGTCCCGCTTGGTGATGTGCGGCGTGTACACGTACGTGTAGCCCGCCGCGCGGTGGCGGCGGAGCGCATGCTGCTCCATCTCCTGACGGACGATGCCGCCGCGCGGGTGCCAGACGGAGAGGCCCGAGCCGATCTCCTCCGGGAACGAGAACAGGTCCAGCTCCTTGCCGAGGCGCCGGTGGTCGCGCTTCGCGGCCTCCTCGAGACGCTGCTGGTACGCGCGCAGGTCATCTTTCGTGGGCCAAGCGGTGCCGTAGATGCGCTGCAGCTGGGGGTTCTTCTCGCTCCCGCGCCAGTAGGCCGCGGCGATGCGGGTGAGCGCCCACCCGTTGCCGATGAGCCGTGTGCTCGGCAGGTGGGGTCCGCGGCAGAGGTCCTTCCAGACGACCTCGCCGTCCCGGTCGACGTTGTCGTAGATCGTGAGCTCGCCGGCGCCCACCTCGACGGAGGCCCCCTCGGTCTTGTCCGCGCCGCCGCCCTTGAGCCCGATCAGTTCGAGCTTGAACGGCTCGGCGGCGAGCTCGGCACGCGCTTCGTCGTCGCTGACCACACGGCGGACGAAGCGCTGTCCCTCGCGGACGATGCGCTGCATCTCTTTCTCGATCGCCTTGAGAGCTTCGGGCGTGAACGGCTCGGCGACGCCGAAGTCATAGTAGAAGCCGTCGGTGATGGGCGGACCGATGCCGAGGTTCGCCTGCGGGTCGATGCGCTGAACGGCCTGGGCGAGCACGTGCGCCGTGGAGTGTCGGAGGATCGAAAGCCCGTCCGCGCTGTCGATCGAGACCGGTTCGACGTCATCGCCGGGCTGGACGGTCGTGGCGAGGTCTTTCAGCTCGCCGTTGACGCGCAGAGCCACGACCGAGCGATCGGGGAAGAGGGCGAAGCCGTCGGCGGGCAGCGACACGTTCGACGGGAGGGTGACATCGGTCAAGGGAATTCTCCAGAGGTGACTCGGATGAAGGATGGCTCAGCTTCGGGCGCGGCGCGCCCTGCCCGCTCAGGCGCCGCGCGTTCGCGCGCCGAGGAGGGCGACAGTCGTCGCGGTCCCGTGGTGGCGCAGTCCCATCCCTCCAGTCTAGGGCCCGCGCTCCCGCGGACGCGGTGGGCCGATCGGTGCCGGTCGGGTCCGCCCGCGCCGCGCGCGGACGCGATGATGGATGCTGTGAAACTCGCCCTGGTCGGTGCCGGCCTTCTGCTGCTCGGTGGTGCGGCGGTGATCACCGGAGTGCTTCCGGCGGCTGACGCGCTCGCGATCGCCGACCGGGTCTGGCCGATCCTCGCGTTCGTCGTCGCGGTGACGATCGTGGCCGAGCTCGCCGCCGCGGCAGGCGTCTTCGACGTGGCGGCATTCGCCTTGGCCCGATGGGCGCGTGGACGCACGTGGGTGCTGTGGGCGCTGGTCGTCGTGCTGGCGATCCTCGCCACCGCCTTCCTGTCGCTGGACACGACCGCCGTCCTGTTGACACCCGTCGTCGTGGCCGTGGCCCGGGCCCACCGTCTGGACCCCCTGCCGTTCGCCTTCACGACCGTCGTGCTCGCCAACACCGCGTCGCTCGTGCTTCCGGTGTCGAACCTCACGAACCTGCTCGCCGTCGAGCGCCTCGGCATCGCCGGGCCGCTGGAGTTCCTCGCCCTCACGGGTCCGTCCGCGTTCGTCGCGATCGCCGTGTCGGTTCTCATCCTCTTGCTCGCGCAACGCCGCAGTCTGCGCGGACGCTATCTGCTGGCGACGCCTCCGCACGTCGAGGACCGCGTCCTCCTCATCACGGCCGCGGTCGTGGTGATCGCTCTGCTCCCGCTCCTCGTCTCGGGCATGCCCCCGTGGATACCGGCGACCGCCGCCGCGATCGCGCTGTCGATCGTCTTCGCGGTGCGCTCGCGTCGGACTCTCCGCCTCGGACTCGTGCCCTGGCAGCTTCTGGTCTTCGCGTCCGGCCTGTTCCTGGCGGTCGGGGCGATCGAGGCGCTCGGCTCTCAGCGGGTCCTGGAGGCGATCGTGGGGACGGGGACGTCGCCATCGGACCTCCTGCAGGTCGCCGCAGCGGGCCTGTTCGGCGCGAATGCGATCAACAACCTCCCCGCGTACCTCGCACTGGAGGCGGCTGCGGGAGCTCCGGAGCGGTTGGCGGCACTCCTGGTCGGGGTGAATGCCGGCCCGCTCATCGCCCCGTGGGCGTCGCTGGCGACGCTGTTGTGGCATCAGCGGCTGCACGCTGTCGGCGTCGATGTGCCGTGGCGGCGCTATGTCCTGCTCGGCCTCGCGATCGCTCCGGTGACCGTCCTGCTGGCCACTCTCCCGCTCGCTGTGCGCTGAGGGCTCTCGCATCCGGGGTGGAAAAGCGAAAACCCCCGGCTGTCCGGGGGTTCTCATGTGTGCGCGATACTGGGATCGAACCAGTGACCTCTTCCGTGTCAGGGAAGCGCGCTACCGCTGCGCCAATCGCGCCCGTACGGGCATATTCAGTTGTCGGCGAGGTGGCGACGGGATTCGAACCCGTGTAAACGGCTTTGCAGGCCGGTGCCTAGCCGCTCGGCCACGCCACCGTGTGGATTGACCCCACGTGCGGTGGTCTTCCGTGAAGAAGACTCCTGCACTCGAGCGGATGACGAGACTCGAACTCGCGACCCCAACCTTGGCAAGGTTGTGCGCTACCAACTGCGCTACATCCGCGTGGCCCGGATTGCTCCGGGCGCTTGAACGACTTTAGCCGATGAATTCACACTCGCCAAACCAGGCGCGACCCGCGCGTGTCACCGGTCACCGACGGTTCGGGCAACCCTCCGGCATCGGGTAGGATCGAGTCTCGGCCCCGCAGGGCCACGGGCGATTGGCGCAGTTGGTAGCGCGCTTCCTTCACACGGAAGAGGTCATCAGTTCGAGTCTGGTATCGCCCACCACAGCCGCTCAGCCGGCGAACTCCCATCCGTACCGACGGCGCAGAGCCTCGGCCACGATCCGGAATCGGGCGGAATCCAGTGCGGCGGCCTCGCGGCGCATGCCGTCCGCGTGCACGCTGTAGAGCTGATCGATGTCCACCCACGACGGACGCCCTTGGGAATCCCACGCGCCGGGTCCGATCGGGAGGAAGTCACGCTCCCCGTCGTGAGCCTTGCTCGTGAGCTTCACGGCGAAGGCGCGATCGGTGCCATGCCGCCCGATGATCAGCACCGGCCGGTCCTTCCCGCGCCCGTCGTTCTCCGCGTACGGCACCCAGGTCCACACGACCTCTCCCGCGTCGGGCGCGCCGTCGCGTCGCGGCGCATAGCCGATGGCCACCGGTTCCACACGGCGGGGATCCAGCTCGACGGTGCCCGTCGCGCCGCCGGCCGTCGGTCGTAATGCCGCGGGCGTCCGCGCCCGCGCGGGGCGGAACAGTCGCACGAGTGCACTCCGGAGGGTGTTTCGCGAGGCCATCCTCAGACGATAGCCCCGACACACGGAACACCCCGCGACCGAGGTCGCGGGGTGTTCTGCGTGGTGAGCTTGTCGATCAGGCCTTCGTGTCGGCGAGGACGTAGCCCTCTTCGCCGTGGACGATCGTGTCGATGCCGGCGATCTCGTCCTCGTTCTTCACGCGGAAGCCGATCGTCTTCTGGATCGCGAAGCCGATGATCCAGGCCAGCACGAACGAGTACGCCATGACCGCGAAGGCGGCGATCGCCTGCACGAGGAGCTGCGTTCCGCTGCCGCTGTAGATCAGGCCCGTCCCGTTCGCGAAGAAGCCGAGGTACAGGGTTCCGATGAGGCCACCGACCAGGTGGATGCCGACCACATCGAGCGAGTCGTCGAAGCCGAGCTTGAACTTCAGCTCGATCGCCAGGGCGCAGACCGCTCCGGCGACGAGGCCGAGGACGATCGCCCAGATCGGAGTGAGCGAGGCACACGCCGGGGTGATGGCGACGAGGCCCGCGACGGCGCCGGAGGCGGCGCCGACCGAGGTGGGCTTGCCGTCCTTGATCTTCTCGACGATCAGCCAGGCCAGCAGTGCCGCAGCGGGTGCGGCGATCGTGTTGACGAAGGCGATCGCCGCGGTGTTGTCGGCGGCGAGCTCGGATCCGGCATTGAAGCCGAACCAACCGAACCACAGCAGGCCCGCCCCGAGGAGGACGAACGGCGGGTTGTGCGGGACGTGCACGCCCTTCTGGAAGCCGACGCGCTTGCCGAGGACGAGTGCCAGCGCGAGGGCAGCGGCACCGGCATTGATGTGCACGGCGGTACCACCCGCGAAGTCGATCGCACCGACCCCGAACACGTTCTGCATGCCGTACGTGATCCAGCCGCCGTAGGCGAAGCTGCCGTCATCGGCCAGGCCGAAGTTGAACACCCAGCTGGCCACGGGGAAGTAGACCACCGTGGCCCAGATCGCCGCGAAGATCATCCACGCGCCGAACTTGGCACGGTCGGCGATCGCGCCGGACACGAGCGCCACCGTGATGATCGCGAACGTCGCCTGGAAGGCGACGAAGGCCAGCGGCGGGAAAGCCGCACCGTCGGGCGTCTCGAGGAGGTTCGCCAGCCCGAACTCTGCGGGGTCGATCGCCCACGGGAACTGAACGGTGCCCTCCGCGGTTGCCGGGAACGCGATCGCGTAGCCGTACAGGACCCACAGGACGCCGATGAGTCCCATTGCGCCGAAGCTGAGCATCATCATGCTGATGACGCTCTTGGCCTTGACGAGGCCGCCGTAGAAGAAAGCGAGTCCTGGAGTCATCAACAGGACCAGCGCTGCCGATATCAGGATGAATGCCGTGTTGCCTTGATCCATCTCGAAGTGAACCTCTCTGCAGGGACGCAGGGTAGAAAGCGTCGGGTGGTCCCAGTGTCGAGGCGCCGGGTTTCCTGCGGCCGGAGAGTGTGTTTCGCGTCTGTTACGTCGGGCGCGGTCAGGTAAACATCAGGTTTCCTCGGGCCGCGAGACCCGCATGAATCGCCGCGATTGCGTCTGGACTCAGTCCAGCGTCGAGGCGATCAGGCGCGAGATGGCCCGAAGGTACTTCTTGCGGTACCCGCCGGCGAGCATCTCCTCGGGGAAGACGAGATCCAGGCTCGCACCCGTGGCGCGGATCGGCAGCTGCGCGTCGTAGACGCGGTCGATGAACGCGACGAACCGCAGCGCCGCGGACTGATCGTTCAGTGGAGCCACGTCGCGCATCCCGACCAGGGACAGACCCTCGATGAGCCGGATGTAGCGGGACGGGTGCACGGTGGCCAGATGGGCGACCAGGTCGGCGAAGGCGTCGTCGGAGACGGCACCGGAGGTTGCGGCATCCGCGATCTTCTCGGCGTACTCGGCCTCGGTGAGCACGTCGGCGTGCCCGTCGAGAGCCCGGTGGCGGTAGTCGGTCCCGTCGATGCGGATCGTCTCGAAGCTCGCCGCCATCGCGTGGATCTCGCGCAGGAAGTCCTGGGCGGCGAACCGGCCCTCGCCGAGGGCGTTCGGCGGCGTGTTGGAAGTCGCCGCCAGTCGCGTGCCCGAGGCGACGAGTTCGCCGAGGAGCCGCGTCATCACCATCGTGTCGCCGGGGTCGTCGAGCTCGAACTCGTCGATGCAGAGGAGGTCGGAACCGCGGAACAGATCGACGGTGTTCTTGTAGCCGAGGGCTCCCACGAGGGCGGTGTATTCGATGAACGAGCCGAAGTACTTCCGGCGCACGGGCATCGCGTGGTAGATCGCCGCCAGCAGGTGCGTCTTGCCGACGCCGAATCCGCCGTCCAGATACACTCCCGGCTTCGGATCCGGCGTCTTCTTCGCGCGACGGAACAGTCCCCCGCGCTCTTGCGCCGCGCCGAGACCGGCGAAAGTCATCAGCGTCGCCTTCGCCTCCTGTTGCGAGGGGAAGGCGGCATCCGCCCGGTACGACTCGAAGCTCGCCTGGGCGAACTGCGGAGGCGGCACGAGTGAGGCGACCATGTCGGCGCCCGAGATCTGCGGTGTCCGCTCGGTGAGATGGACGATTCCCGTGATGGCCGTGGAGGGTGTCATCCTGCTGATCCTGTGTCGCCTTCTTACGCGGGTGGGTGCACGTCTCCACCCGGGAATCTAGGCTCGAAGACGCGGTGCCAGCCTACGCCCGACCGCACCCGTCCCGATCCGAGGAGCCCCGATGACCGTCGCGTTCGACACGTCCTCCCCCAAGTTCGCCGAGTACGCCGAGCCCGGACGGCTCGTCACCGGAGCGTGGCTCGAGGAGAACCTCGGCACCCCCGGTCTCGTGGTCGTCGAATCGGACGAGGACGTCCTGCTCTACGAGACGGGACACATCCCCGGTGCCGTCAAGGTGGACTGGCACACCGAGCTGAACGACCCGGTCGTACGCGACTACGTCGACGGCGCGGGTTTCTCGCGGCTGCTGAGCGCGAAGGGCATCTCCCGCGAGGACACGATCGTGATCTACGGCGACAAGAACAACTGGTGGGCCGCATATGCGCTCTGGGTCTTCTCGCTGTTCGGTCACGAGGATGTGCGCCTGCTCGACCGGGGTCGAGACGGATGGATCGCCGACGGCCGTCCGCTCACGACCGAGCCCACCGTCCGCGAGAAGACCGACTATCCGGTGATCGAGCGCGACGACAGCTCACTGCGGTCCTACAAGGAGGACGTGCTCGCCCACCTCGGCAAGCCGCTGATCGACGTGCGCTCGCCGGAGGAGTACGACGGTTCCCGGACATCCGCGCCCGCGTACCCGGAAGAGGGCGCGCTGCGCGCAGGCCACATCCCGACGGCGGCGAGCGTGCCGTGGGCGCGGGCGGTCGCCCCGGACGGCGGCTTCAAGCCGCGCGCCGAACTCGACGCGATCTACCGTGACGAGGTCGGCCTGGCCGACGGGGACAGCGTGGTGGCCTACTGCCGCATCGGCGAGCGATCCAGTCACACCTGGTTCGTCCTGAAGCACCTCCTCGGCTTCGAGGATGTGCGCAACTACGACGGCTCCTGGACCGAGTGGGGCAGCGCGGTGCGCGTACCGATCGCGGTGGGCGCCGAGCCGGGGTCCGTGCCCGCCTGAATCGACCGTGGAAGGATGTCAGGGATGACTTCCGACCTTCTTCCCGCGCCGCTGGCCGAGATCCGCGACGACTTCCTCGAGCTGCCCGAGCCTGAACGCCTCCAGTTGCTCCTGGAATTCGCGAACGAGCTCCCCGAGGTTCCCGCGCGTTTGGAGGGTCATCCCGAGCTGCGTGAGCGCGTCGCGGAGTGCCAGTCCCCCGTCTACATCATCGTCGAGGTCTCCTCGGACGACGTCGTGACGATGCACGCGACGGCTCCGGCGGAAGCACCGACGACTCGCGGGTTCGCGAGCATCCTCGCGCAGGGCATCTCGGGTCTCACCGCCGATGAGGTGCTTGCGGTGCCGGACGACTTCCCGCAGAGCATCGGACTCACGCGTGCCGTCTCCCCTCTGCGCATCGCCGGGATGACCGGGATGCTGATGCGCGTCAAGCGTCAGGTCCGCACGAAGCGCGCGTGAGCGACCACACTCACTCCGGTAGGAGCGCCCGTTCCTCCAGCCACGAGCGGATGCTCCCGCTCCAGCGCTCCTGGTCGTAGTTCCACAGCTTCGTGTGGCGGGCGGTGTCGAAGACCTGCATCTGCACGAGGTCGGGCCGCGCCACGACCAGATCGTGCGACGCGTCGGAGGGCACGAAGCCGTCGTCGTCGCTGTGCAGGATGAGGATCGGATGCCGCAGCTCGGGTGCGCGCGCGATCACGTCGAGCCGGTCGAACGGGATCGCCGCCCCGGCCCCGGCCATGTGCGCGGACCACTCCGTGCGCAGCGCGCCGATCGCGAGCCCGGTGACGGCGGTCGGGATGTGCTGCTGGCGGGCCTGATAGCCCAGCACCACGCGCCAGTCCACGACCGGGGACTCGAGGATCACGCCCGCGAGCACATCGCGGTGTGCGGAGTTCAGCTCGAGCTGCAACGCGATCGCGCCGCCCATCGACCAGCCCATCAGCACGATGCGCTTCGCTCCCCGACGCCGCGCGAACCCGATGGCGGCGTCGACGTCGCGCCACTCGGTCGCGCCGAGGGAGTACGTGCCCGCACGGCTCCGGGGTGCCTCGCCGTCGTTGCGGTACGACACCAGGAGCGACGTGATGCCGAGACCGTGGAAGAGGGGCACCGCGCGCAGGCACTCGGCGCGGGTCGTCCCGCGCCCGTGGATCTGGATGACCCAGACCTCTCCCGTTCCCGCGGGGAACAGCCACGCCGGGCAGGGGCCGACCGCCGACCCGATCAGCTCGGACGTGTACGGGAGGTGCAGTTCCGCCGGGGTGTCGTAGTACCAGCCGCTGAACGCGGCGTCCGCGGAGATCCGCGCCTGGGGACCGATCTCGGTCAGGAGCTTCCGCTTGACGCTCGTGGCGTCTTCCGCGAGGACGGATCCGAGCTTCACGTACGACTCCGTGCCGCTGGTGAACAGTCCGTAGCGACCCGGCAGCTCAGTGTCCGGCGTGCGCGCCAACGTGATCGTCTGCGCGGACGTGTCCAGGCTGAGGATCCGCGTATCCGGCACGCGTGCGGCGGGGGTCACCACCCGCCGGGCGAGGTGCAAGGACGTCAGCGCCAGGGCCGACACCGTGAGTCCGAGCGCTCCGCCGAGCAGCACGAGGGCGGCCCGGACACCGGCCTGGAGTGCGGGAGGGGCCATCGCGGCGCGCCTGGAGTCGACCATCGAGGCCCCACTCTAGTCTTTCGGCGTGGCTGAGCTTCGTCCTCCGAGCGCGTCGCCGTCGTTCGAGAGTGCGGCGGCGAGCGTGCGTGCGACCGTCTTCCGCCCCGATCTGTCGGTGCGGGAGATCCCCGCTCCCGGCGGCCTGGCGCCCGAGTGCATCGCCCTGGCCGGCGACGTGCGACCCGACGCGGAGGGCGAGGATTCCCGGTACGGCACGGGCCGTTTCCTCCTCCTGCATGATCCCGGCGAGCCGTCTCCGTGGAACGGACCGTGGCGCATCGTCTGCTTCGCCCAGGCCCCGCTCGAACCCGACATCGGCATCGATCCGATGCTCGCCGACGTCGCCTGGTCGTGGCTGATGGATGCCCTGGGCTCGCGACGGGCGGGATTCCATTCCGCGTCCGGGACGGCGACGAAGACCCTGTCGACGGGCTTCGGCTCGCTCGCGGCCGAGGGTGACGGGGCGCAGATCGAGCTGCGCGCGTCGTGGTCGCCGGATGGCGAGATCGCCCCGCACGTCGAAGCATGGGCGGAACTGGTCTGCATGTTGGCGGGGCTCCCGCCGGGTTCGGAGGACATCGCGGTGCTCGGATCGCACAGGGGGCCGCGTGACTGACTACACCGTGATCACGGATGCCGCAGGGCTCGGGGAGGCGGCCGCCGCGCTTGTCGGCGGCACCGGCCCCGTGGCGGTCGACGTCGAGCGTGCCTCGGGATTCCGCTATTCCCAGCGCGCCTATCTGATCCAGGTCTTCCGCCGGGGAAGCGGCGTGTTCCTGTTCGATCCGCCGGCGGTGGGTGACTTCGGCGCGCTGCAGGAAGCGATCGGCCGCGAGGAGTGGGTGCTGCACGCCGCGAGCCAGGACCTCCCGTCCCTGCGCGAGCTCGATCTGCGTCCCTATCGCATCTTCGACACCGAGCTCGCTGCCCGGATGCTCGGACACGCGCGGGTCGGACTCGGTGCGGTCGTGGAGGACACGCTCGGGATCGTACTGGCCAAGGCCCATTCGGCCTCCGATTGGTCCACTCGTCCCCTGCCGCAGTCCTGGCTGGAATACGCCGCCCTCGATGTCGAGCACCTGGTCGACGTGCGGGACGTCCTCGTCGCCGAGCTCGAGGAGCAGCGGAAGACCGCGTTCGCCGCAGAGGAGTTCCAGGCCGTGCTCGAGCGTGAGCCGAAGCCGCCGCGCGAGGACCCGTGGCGGCGCCTCAGCGGTCTGCACACCGTCCGTGGTCGCCGCGCCCTCGCCGTGGCCAGGGCGCTGTGGACGGCGCGCGAGGAGTACGCGCGCGAGCAGGACATCGCCCCCGGGCGTCTGGTGCCCGATCGATCGCTCGTGGCCGCGCTGATCGCGGATCCGAAGACGAAGCAGGAACTCGCCCAGGTGAAGGAGTTCACCGGGCGCGCGAGTCGGAGCCAGCTCGACCGCTGGTGGGCGGCCTTCGAGGCCGGCCGGGCCGCGACCGACCTCCCCCTCGAGCGGGCGCCCGGCGGCGATTCGATCCCACCGGCGCGCGCGTGGGCTGATCGCAATCCGCCCGCGGACCTGCGCCTGAAGGCTGCGCGTCCCGCTGTCGAGGGGCTCGCCGAGCAGCTCGGGATGCCGACCGAGAACCTGCTGTCCCCAGAGCTGCTCCGGCGTCTCGCATGGAGCCCGCCCGAGCCCCTCAGCGCGGCAGCGATCGGCGACGCGCTCGCGGAATGGGGCGCCCGGCCCTGGCAGATTGCGCAGACCGCACAGCTGATCGCGGATGCCTTTGTGCAATCCGTGCAAACCCCTCCGCCGGCCCCCGAGACCGGTTCGTAGGTTCCTCCAACCGATTCCGGACCGATTCGGGCGGCTCCTAGGCTGATCGCATCCCAACTTACGGAGGCAGAGTGGCCGAGATCTCGGACGTCTATTTCGTCGATGGAATGCGCACCCCTTTCGGGCGCGCCGGCGAAAAGGGCATGTACTGGAACACCCGCGCAGATGACCTGGCGGTCAAGGCGACCATCGGTCTCATGGAGCGCAATCCCGGCGTTCCCGCCGACCGCATCGACGACGTCGCGCTGGCCGCGACTTCGCAGACCGGAGATCAGGGGCTGACCCTCGGGCGCTCTGTCGCCCTTCTCGCGGGGCTCCCGCAGACGGTGCCGGGGTTCGCGATCGACCGCATGTGCGCGGGTGCGATGACGAGTGTCACGACGATGGCAGGCTCGATCGGCATGGGCATGTACGACCTCGCCCTCGCCGGCGGCGTGGAGCACATGGGCCGCCACCCGCTCGACGGCAGCAACGTCGACCCGAACCCCCGGTTCGTGGCCGAGAAGCTCGTGAGCGCGGACGCCCTGAACATGGGCCTGACCGCCGAGCGGCTGCACGACCGGTTCCCGAACCTGACAAAGGAGCGCGCCGACCGCTACGGCATGCTGAGCCAGCACAAGGCACAGGCGGCATACGAGGCGGGCAGGTTCCAGCCGGATCTCGTCCCGGTCGCCATCAAGGATGCCGAGGGGGCATGGGGCCTGGCGACCCAGGACGAGGGGCGACGCCCCGAGACGACGATGGAGGGTCTCGCGGCCCTGAAGACCCCGTTCCGTCCGCACGGGCGCGTCACCGCGGGCACATCCTCCCCTCTCACCGACGGTGCGACGATGAGTCTCCTCGCGGGGGGCGGCGCCGTGAAGGAACTGGGCCTGGCTCCGAAGATGCGGCTCGTCTCGTTCGCGTTCGCAGGCGTGCAGCCCGAGGTGATGGGGGTCGGCCCGATCCCCTCGACCGAGAAGGCGCTCAAGAAGGCCGGCCTGTCGATCGACGACATCGGTCTGTTCGAGCTCAACGAGGCCTTCGCGATCCAGGTCATCTCGCTGCTGGACCACTTCGGCATCGCCGACGACGATCCCCGGGTCAACCAGTGGGGCGGGGCGATCGCGCTCGGCCACCCGCTCGCGGCATCCGGCGTGCGTCTCATGATCCAGCTCGCCGCCCAGTTCGCCGAGCGACCCGACGTCCGTTACGGTCTCACCGCGATGTGCGTGGGCCTCGGACAGGGCGGATCGGTCATCTGGGAGAACCCGCACTTCGACGGAAAGAAGAAGAAGTAATGGCAAAGACCGTCGCCGAGCAGTACGCGGACGTCGACTTCTCCCCCATCCAGGCGCTCACGGAGGGCGAGGTCATCACCCGCTCGACCGTGCGCGACGTGCGTCTGCCTTCCGGGAAGGTGCTCGCGCTCATCACGCTCGACAACGGGCGCGACCACACGCGGCCGAACACCTTGGGTCCTGCGACGATGATGCAGCTCGGTCAGACGCTCGACGCTCTGAAGGTCCGCGCCGGGGCCGGTGAGATCCAGGCGGTCGGCATCACCGGCAAGCAGTACATCCTCGCCGCCGGAGCCGACCTGTCCGACATCTCCCGGGTCGGCTCGAAGGCGAACGCGAAGCTCATCGCCCAGCTCGGCCACAAGGTGTTCGGCCAGCTCGACGAGCTCGGCGTCCCCACCTTCGCTTTCGTGAACGGGCTCGCCCTCGGCGGGGGGCTGGAGATCGCCCTGAACTCCACCTACCGCACCGTCGACGCGTCCGCCGCGGCGATCGCGCTGCCCGAGGTCTTCCTCGGGATCATCCCCGGCTGGGGCGGCGCGTACCTGCTGCCCAACCTGATCGGGATCGAGAACGCCCTCGAGGTCGTGATCTCCAACCCGCTGAAGCAGAACCGGATGCTGAAGCCGCAGCAGGCCTTCGACTACGGCATCGTGGACGCGATCTTCCCCGCGGCGAACTACTTGGAGAACTCGCTCGCGTGGGCGGACGGCGTCCTTTCCGGCACCGTGAAGGTGCACCGGAAGAACGAGCCGGGGAAGATCGAGCGCCTGACGAAGTGGCCCATCGCGATCAAGATGGCGCGCGGGATGCTCGAATCGCGGATCGGATCCGTCCCGAAGTCGCCCTACGCCGCCCTCGAGCTGCTCGACAAGGCCAAGGGGGGCACGAAGGCCGAAGGGTTCGCGCGCGAGGACGAGGCTCTCGCCGAGCTCGTGACCGGCGATCAGTTCGCCGCCTCGATGTATGCGTTCGACCTCGTCCAGAAGCGGGCCAAGCGTCCGGTCGGTGCGCCCGACCGGCAGCTCGCCAAGAAGGTCACGAAAGTCGGCATCATCGGCGCGGGTCTGATGGCCAGTCAGTTCGCCCTGCTGTTCGTCCGCAAGTTCCAGGTTCCGGTGCTCATCACCGACCTCGACCAGGCGCGCGTCGACAAGGGCGTCGCATACATCCACGACGAGATCGGCAAGCTCGAGGCGAAGGGGCGACTCGACGCGGATGCCGCGAACAAGCTGCGCGCCCTCGTGACGGGCACGACCGACAAGAGTCTGTACGCGGACTGCGACTTCGTGATCGAGGCCGTGTTCGAAGAGGTCGGCGTGAAGCAGGCCGTCTTCGGCGAGATCGAGAAGATCATCGCCGAGGACGCGATCCTCGCCACGAACACGTCGTCGCTCTCCGTGGCTCGGATCGGCGAGAAGCTCGAACACCCCGAGCGGCTCGTCGGCTTCCACTTCTTCAACCCGGTGGCCGTCATGCCGCTCATCGAGATCGTGAAGACGCCGCAGACGTCGGATGCCGCTCTGTCGACGGCTTTCGTCGTCGCGAAGGGGCTCGGCAAGAACGCGGTCCTCACCGCCGATGCTCCCGGATTCGTGGTGAACCGCCTCCTGGCGAAGGTCATGGGCGAGGCGGCGCGTGCCGTCTACGAGGGAACGCCTCTGCTGACCGTCGAGAAGGCGTTCGCGCCGATCGGTCTGCCGATGACGCCGTTCGCGCTCATCGACCTCGTCGGCTGGAAGGTGGCGGCGCACGTGCAGGACACGATGTCTCTCGCCTTCCCCGACCGTTTCTACGCGAACGCCAACTTCCACGAGCTCGCTGAGCTCGAGGAAATCGTCGAGAAGGACAAGTCCGGGCGCGTCAGCGGATGGTCCAAAGCCGCCGAGAAGGTGCTCAAGGGCGCCGTCGGCTCCACCCCGGCATCCGAGGAGGAGATCCTCCGTCGTGTGCAGGACGGACTGGCGCAGGAGATCCGGATCATGCTGGACGAGGGCGTCGTCCCCGAGGTCGAGGACATCGATCTGTGCCTCATCCTCGGTGCGGGGTGGCCGTTCATCGACGGTGGAGCCTCCCCCTACCTGGACCGTGAGGGAGCGTCCGAACGCGTCTTCGGCGGAACGTTCCACGACCCGAAGATCGTCGGCATCGAGGGCTGACCCGCCGAACGCACAGCGCCCGGTCTTATCGAGAGACCGGGCGCTGTCGCGTGGCGGAAGACTCAGATGTCGCGCACCTCGTCGTGTCGCTGCTGCGCGTCCACGTCCGTCAGCCACTCCGGGCGCTGCTCGGTCGGCCGGGCGACGGGGATGCGCGTACCCAGGACCTGGGAGACGACATCCTGCGCGATCTTGGCCGCCGTGAGGCCGGCATCCTCGAGGATCTGCTCCCGACTGGCATGGTCGATGAACTCGTCGGGGATGCCGAGCTCATCCACCGCCGTGTCGACGTTGGCCTCGCGCAGCACCTGACGCACCCGCGTGCCGATGCCGCCCACGCGGATGCCGTCCTCGATCGTGATGACGAGGCGGTGGGCCGCCGCGAGCTCGATGATCGACGGCTGCACGGGCACGACCCAGCGCGGATCGACGACCGTCGCACCGATGCCCTGCG
The DNA here is from genome assembly GCF_040687315.1 of Microbacterium sp. NPDC064584. Taxonomy (NCBI): domain Bacteria; kingdom Bacillati; phylum Actinomycetota; class Actinomycetes; order Micrococcales; family Microbacteriaceae; genus Microbacterium; species Microbacterium sp. NPDC064584. The sequence goes on from NZ_JBFBMZ010000003.1 coordinate 169,731, forward strand.
CGCGGAGGCGGTCCGCGACGTCGACCGCGATATGCGCCATCGGACCGATGCCGATCAGGAGCACGTCCTGCGCGTCTGAGCGCGCGAGGACGTCCACGCCGTCCGGCAGGCGCTCGAGCGCGGGCAGCGTCGGACTCACGGAGCCCTTCGGGAAGCGGATGACGGTCGGCGCGTCCTCGACCGCGACGGCTTCGCGCAGCTCCTCCTGGAGCCGCTCCGCGTCGCGCGGGACGGCGATGCGGATGTGCGGGACGATCTGCAGCATCGCCAGGTCCCAGATGCCGTGGTGGCTCGGACCATCCGGCCCGGTGACCCCGGCGCGGTCAAGGACGAACGTGACGCCGGCACGGTGCAGAGCGACATCCATCATCACCTGGTCGAAGGCGCGGTTCATGAACGTGGCGTAGATCGCCACGACGGGGTGCAGACCGCCAAAGGCGAGGCCGGCCGCGGAGGCGACGGCATGCTGCTCGGCGATGCCGACGTCGTACACGCGGTCGGGGAATCGCTGGGCGAACGGCAGCAGACCCGTCGGGCGCAGCATCGCCGCGGTGATGCCGATGATGTCCTCGCGCTCCTCCCCGACGGCGACGAGTTCGTCGGCGAAGACGTCCGTCCACGCCGTGGCGGAGGATCCTCCGACGGGGGCGCCGGAGAGCGGGTCGATCTTGCCGACCGCGTGGAACTGGTCGGCTTCGTCGTTGCGTGCAGGCTCGTAGCCGCGGCCCTTCTCGGTGATCGCGTGGACGATGACGGGGGCGCCGAAGTCCTTCGCCAGCTCGAGGGTCTCGATGAGCGCCGGAAGGTCGTGGCCGTCGACGGGACCCAGGTACTTGATGTCGAGGTTCGAATACAGCGCCGCGTTGTTCACGAAGCGCGACAGGAAGCCGTGCGTGCCGCCGCGGACGCCGCGGTAGAACGCGCGCGCGGCGGGTCCGAGCTTGCCGAAGAACGAGTCCGAACCGCGGTGAAGGGTCTGGTACGTGTCCGCCGTGCGGACGCGGTTCAGGTATCGCGCCATACCGCCGATCGTCGGGGCGTACGAGCGGCCGTTGTCGTTGACGATGATCACGAGATTGCGGTCGTTGTCGTCGGAGATGTTGTTCAGTGCCTCCCACGTCATCCCGCCCGTGAGGGAACCGTCTCCGACGACGGCGACGACGTGACGGTCCTTGCGTCCCGTCCGGGTCAGGGCCCGTGACACGCCGTCCGCCCAGCTGAGGGAGCTGGACGCGTGCGAGGACTCCACGACGTCGTGCGGGCTCTCGGAGCGCTGGGGGTAGCCGGCCAATCCCCCGCGCGAGCGCAGTCCGGTGAAGTCCTGGCGCCCGGTGAGCATCTTGTGGACGTACGACTGGTGCCCCGTGTCGAAGATCATCGGGTCGTTCGGCGAGTCGAACACGCGATGCATGGCGATCGTGAGCTCGACGATGCCGAGGTTGGGACCGAGGTGCCCGCCGGTGCGGGAGACGTTCTCGATGAGGAACGCGCGGATCTCGGCGGCGAGCTGCTCGAGCTGCTCGAGGCTGAGCGCGTCGAGGTCCCGCGGAGTCGAGATCGATGACAGCAACGACATCCTGGTTCCTTTCGGGGCCACGGACGGGCCCTGTCAGTCTAACGGCGGTGGGTGCGCGAAAGGGCGGGGTGAAGCCACCCCGCCCCCCGTGGAACGCTCGGATCAGACGAGCGAACGCAGGACGTACTGGAGGATGCCGCCGTTGCGGTAGTAGTCCGCTTCTCCGGGCGTGTCGATCCGCACGACGGCGTCGAACTCGATCGGCTCCTTGCCGGCGGCGGAGAACTCGCTCGGCTCGGCCGTCACCCGGACTGTCTTCGGCGTCACGCCGTCGTTCAGCTGCTCGAGCCCGTGGATCGAGACGATCTCGGTGCCGTCCAGGCCGAGCGACTCCCAGCTCTCGCCCGCCGGGAACTGCAGCGGAACCACGCCCATCCCGATCAGGTTCGAGCGGTGGATGCGCTCGAAGCTCTCGGTGATGACGGCCTTCACGCCGAGCAGGCTCGTGCCCTTGGCCGCCCAGTCGCGCGACGAGCCGGACCCGTACTCCTTGCCGCCGAAGATCACGAGCGGCGTGCCCTGAGCCTGATAGTTCTGGCTCGCGTCGTAGATGAACGACTGCGGGCCGCCCTCCTGCGTGAAGTCGCGCGTGAAGCCGCCCTCCACGACCGCGCCGTCGTTGACCGCGCTGACGAGGGCGTTCTTGAGCCGGATGTTCGCGAACGTGCCGCGGATCATGACTTCATGGTTGCCGCGGCGGGATCCGTAGGAGTTGAAGTCCTTCTGACCGACCCCGTGCTCGGTCAGGTACTGCGCGGCGGGCGTGCCGGCCTTGATGTTGCCGGCCGGGCTGATGTGGTCCGTGGTCACCGAGTCGCCGAGGGTCGCGAGTACCCGGGCGCCGGTGATGTCTGCGACCGGGGTGAGCTCCATCGACATGCCGTCGAAGTAGGGCGCCTTGCGGACGTACGTCGAGTCCGCGTCCCACTCGAACACGGGTCCGGTCGGGGTCGGCAGGTTCTTCCAGCGCTCGTCGCCCTCGAAGACCGTCGCGTACTGCGTGATGAACTGCTCGCGCGAGATCGAGGAGTCGATGATCTCCTGCACCTCGTCGGGCGCCGGCCAGATGTCCTTCAGGAAGACATCGTTGCCCGCCTCATCCTTGCCGAGCGCGTCGGTCTCGAAGTCGAAGTTCATCGAGCCGGCCAGCGCGTAGGCCACCACGAGGGGCGGCGAGGCGAGGTAGTTCATCTTCACGTCGGGGCTGATGCGACCCTCGAAGTTGCGGTTGCCCGAGAGGACGGCCGTCACGGCGAGGTCGTGATCGTTCACCGCGGCGGAGACCTCCTCGATGAGCGGTCCCGAGTTGCCGATGCAGATCGTGCAGCCGTAGCCGACGGTGTAGAAGCCGAGTCCTTCGAGGTCCTTGTCCAGGCCGGACTTCTCGTAGTAGTCGGTGACGACCTTGGATCCGGGGCCGAGCGTGGTCTTGACCCACGGCTTCTGCTTCAGACCCTTCTCGCGGGCCTTCCGGGCCAGCAGGCCGGCGGCGATCATGACCGAAGGGTTGGACGTGTTGGTGCACGAGGTGATCGCCGCGAGGGTGACCGCGCCGTTGTCGAGCACGTACGGCGACCCGGTCGGCGGCGTGATGCGCACCGGCCGCGAGGCGGCAGCGGGCCCGCCGCTGGAGATCAGGATCTCGCCCGTGTGGGTCTCCTCCTCGCCGGGGACGGAGCCCGGGTCGGATGCCGGGAAGGACTGATCGACCTCGAGGTCGACGATGGAGTCCGAGGAGGTCGCCGTGGCGTAGTTGAGGATGTCCTTTTCGAACTGGCTCTTGGCCTCCGAGAGCAGGATGCGGTCCTGGGGGCGCTTGGGACCGGCGATCGAAGGCACGACCGTCGACAGGTCGAGTTCGAGGTATTCGCTGAAGACCAGTTCGCGGGACGCGTCGTGCCAGAGCGACTGCTCTTTGGCGTAGGCCTCCACGAGCGCGACCGTCTGCTCGTCACGACCCGTCAGGCGCAGGTAGTCCAGCGTGACGTCGTCGATCGGGAACATCGCGGCGGTGGAGCCGAACTCCGGGCTCATGTTGCCGATCGTGGCGCGGTTGGCCAGGGGCACGGAGGCCACGCCCTCGCCGTAGAACTCGACGAACTTGCCGACCACGCCGTGCTTGCGCAGCATGTCGGTGATCGTGAGGACCACATCGGTGGCGGTCACACCGGCGGGGATCGCGCCGGTCAGCTTGAACCCCACGACGCGCGGGATGAGCATCGACACGGGCTGACCGAGCATCGCGGCCTCGGCTTCGATGCCGCCCACGCCCCAGCCGAGGACGCCGAGTCCGTTGACCATCGTGGTGTGCGAGTCCGTGCCGACGCACGTGTCGGGGTATGCGCGCAGCGTGGCGTCGACCGTGCGGTCGTAGATGACTTTCGCCAGGTGCTCGATGTTGACCTGGTGGACGATGCCGGTGCCGGGGGGCACGACCTTGAAGTCGTCGAATGCGGTCTGGCCCCAGCGCAGGAACTGGTACCGCTCGCCGTTGCGCTCGTACTCGATCTCGACGTTGCGCTCGAGGGCGTTCTCGGTGCCGAAGAGATCGGCGATCACGGAGTGGTCGATCACCATCTCTGCGGGCGAGAGCGGGTTGATCCGGTTCGGGTCGCCGCCGAGAGCGGTGACGGCCTCACGCATCGTCGCCAGGTCGACGATGCAGGGCACGCCGGTGAAGTCCTGCATCACGACGCGCGCGGGCGTGAACTGGATCTCGGTGTCGGGCTCGGCCGCGGCATCCCAGGAGCCGAGGGCCTCGATCTGGGCCTTCGTCACGTTCGCGCCGTCCTCGGTGCGCAGAAGGTTCTCCAGGAGCACCTTCAGGCTGAACGGGAGCTTCTCGAAGCCCGGCACCGTATCGATGCGGAAGATCTCGTAGTCGGTGCTGCCGACCGTCAGGGTGCTCTTCGCACCGAAGCTGTCAACCGTGGACACGTGTGTCTCCTTCGTCGGCGGCGGAGCGGATCTACGACCCGGAATCCCCATCTTCCCCGTCCTCACGGGCACTGGCTAGCAAGGCTCGCCTAACTGGAGGAACAGGGCAATTTATCTCGATGTCAAGATAAATGTATCACTTGGCCGGCGCGGGGTAGAGCGCTCGCACCGCCAGCCAGGTGACCGCCACGAGCGGCGCGAACAGCGGCAGCCCCATGATGAGCTTGAGGGTTCCGAGCGCGGTGACGTCGCCCGCGAAGTAGAGCGGGAGCTGCACCGCGAGCCGGAAGGCGAACAGGCCCGCCCACGCGATCGCGAGCCAGAAGAACACCCTCCGCTTGCGCTTGTCCGACCGCCACCGTGTCCCTTCGTTCATGAGGAACCCGACCGCCAGACCGATGAGCGACCAGCCGATGAGGGCCGAAACGAGGAACGCGGTGCCGTAGGCGGCGTTCGTGATGAATCCGAAGACGAAGTTGTCCTGCCCACGTCCGGTCAGAAGGGCCAGGGCTGCTGCGCCCGCGGTGGCGACGAGGCCTCCGATCGCCGCGCCGGCGGGTGATCTGGTGAGCAGCCGGATGAGCGTGAACACCGCGGCGAGGCCCACGGACAGTCCGAGCGAGAGCCAGAGGTCGCCGCGCTGGGTCTCCGGGTCGTACGTGACGGTGAACAGGATCACGAAGACGAGGCTCGGCAGCACCGATTCGAGGATGCCGCGCCATCCGCCCATGGCCCGCCAGACCACGTGCCCGGTCGGTCCGCCGGCGGACGGGTCGAGCCCGGCCCGGCGCGCGGCGTCGCCGAGCGCGGCGCCGACCAGCTCCGAGGCGGAGGGAGGCGTGAGGGAGGGAGCGCGCTCCGGCTCGGGCGCGGCGGACTCGGGCGAGCGCGGGGCGTCGGTCACGCGGAACCCGGGGTCGCGGGCATCTTGAGTGGGATCAGATCGCGGGGCGGCATGGGCGTCCCGCCCCGGACGACGACGATCGACCGGAACAGGTCCTCCACCTGCGCTGCGGCATCCACGTCGGCGGTCGCCGCGCCGCCGATCACCCCGCGGAGGAACCAGCGCGGACCGTCCACGCCCACGAACCGCGCCAGACGCTTACCGGCCGGTGCGTCGGCGGTGGCGGCCACGGGCACCTCGGCCAGCAGCTCGGCGCCGAGGGGGCCCTCGCGCTCTTCCACACGTCCGCCCTGCTGGCGGATCTGCTGTCGGATCTGCTCGCGCGTCTCCTCCCACAGTCCGCTCGATCGGGGCGCCGCGAACGGTTGCACCTGCAGGGTCGAGCCCGCGTAGTCCAGTCCCACCGCGACGATGCGCTTCGTCTGCTCCTCGACCTCGAGGCGGAGGTTCAAACCTTCCCGCGGAAGGATCTTGATGCCGCCGAGATCGATGTAGGGACGGACCGGATTGGCTTCGGACTCGTCGAACGGACCGGTCACGGCCCGCTCCCCCGAACTCTCCGGCTGGGCGCTCTGCGCGGGTGTCGCGTCGGTCATGCTCGGACTCCGTCCTTCTGCTGGTAGCCGGTCGAGCCGAAGCCGCCGTCCCCGCGCACGCTCTCGGGGAGGTCGTCGACCGGGATGAATCGGGCACGTGTGACCGGCATGACGATCAGCTGGGCGATGCGGTCGCCGACCGCGATGTCGTACGCCTGGCGGGCATCCGTGTTCAACAGGGTCACCTTGATCTCGCCACGGTAGCCGGCATCTACCGTGCCCGGACTGTTGACGATCGTGATGCCGTGCTTCGTCGCCAGACCACTGCGCGGAACGACGAACGCGGCGTAGCCGTCGGGCAGGGCGATCCGCACCCCGGTTCCGACAAGCGCGCGTTCGCCGGGCTCGAGGCGAAGCGCCTCGGCGGAGACGAGGTCGGCGCCGGCGTCGCCCGGGTGCGCGTACGCCGGAACGTCGGGGGCGATAATGAGGACGTCCGCAGTTTCAGCCACGCAACGAGGGTAGTCCAGAACACCGTGACCGATGTCCGAGGTGCCACCGCCGTCCGCTACCGCGAGCGGCTCAGTCCGTCGCTGTGGGCGATCGTGAGCGCCGCGGTCGCTGCGCCCATGGCCGCGCTCGTGCTCACGCGCATCGACACGACGCTCGCGCTGGTCGGCGGCATCCTGGTCGGCGTCGCGATCATCGCGCTCATGATCGCCGGCTCGCCGTCGGTCGGCGTGCAGGACGGTGTACTGACCGCCGGCCGGGCGCACATCGACCTCGCGCACACGGGCGAGGTCGTCGCCCTCACCGGCGACGAGGCGCGCTACGCGCGGGGACCGGGACTCGAGCCCCGCTCGTGGCACGTCATCCGCGGCGGGATCGACGGCGTGGTGATCGTTCAGATCACGGATCCGGACGACCCGGCGCCCTCATGGGTGATGTCCTCGCGGACGCCCGATCGACTCGCCGCGGCGGTGCGCCGTGCGCAGGCTACGCCGCGCATTCCTTACAGATAGGGCCGTGTGCACCGTCGTGGTCCAGCTGCGAGCGGTGCTTCACCAGGAAGCAGTTCGAGCAGGTGAACTCGTCCTCCTGCGCGGGCAGGACGACGACGTCGAGCTCGAGGTCCGACAGGTCCGCACCCGGCAGCTCGAAACCCGACGGGTTGTCGGCGTCCTCCACATCAACCGCGCCCGAGAGCTTGTCGGGCACGCGCTCCTTCAGGGCCTCGATCGACTCGCTGTCGTCTTCGGTCTTGCGGGGGGCGTCGTAATCCGTAGCCATGCGTGAACGTCTCAACTTCCGGGGAATAGCAGGGGTGCCTGACCCTCTCGGGCGGCGATAGTTTGCACGACCTGAACCTGATTCGCAAATGCGCGGTCCGATCCCGTCCTGCGTTGCCGTGAAACTCGCGGCGCGCGCGGGATATTCCCGGCGAGCGGCGACCCCTGTGACACCATGAACGCACACCGCTGGATCGGAGGGGCGTTTCGCATGGAACAGCTCAAAGTCATCGGAACCGAAGACGATGTGCTCGTCCTGGTCACCGAGTCGGGTGATCGGTTCTCGCTCGCCGTCGACGATGTCCTGCGCGTCGAGCTGCGCAAGGCGCGTCGCGAGCGCGAGGCCGACGCAAACGTCGTGCGCCCCAGTCCGCGCGAGGTGCAGATGCACATCCGCGCCGGGATGTCGGCGCAGGAGGTCGCCGAGCTCCTCGGTGCCCGCGTCGAGGACGTGGCGCGATTCGAGGGTCCCGTGCTCGCCGAGCGCGAGCACATCGTGAGTCAGGCGCTCGCGGTCCCTGTCCTGCTGGGAGCCGACATCGACCCCGATGTGCACCCCACGTTCGGCGGTGCCGTCCGGGCGAAGCTCGGCGAAGCGGGCGCGGTCGGTGAACGCTGGACGAGCTGGAAAGAGCCGACCGGCTGGGTCGTCAAGCTCGAGTTCACCGCCAACCAGGTGGATCACGACGCGCGCTGGGGATTCGACCCGCGCCGGAGCACTCTGTCGCCGCTCAACTCCGATGCGATCCAGCTGTCCCGGCAGGGATCCCTCCCGGAGGGTCTGATCCCGCGGCTGCGCGCTCTGGACTCCGCGCCCGCGAAAGACGACTCCCGTTTCGACAGCGGCGCCTTCGGTCCGCGTCGGCTGCCCGATGCCGACTTGGAGAGCCCCGACATCCGGGAGCCCGTCGCGCCCGCCGTGCAGGAGGCGGCTATGAAGAGGGCTGATTCCACGGCGGTGACCTCATCCGAGACCGCGGACCTGCTCGAGGCTCTCCGCCGTCGACGAGGGCAGCGCGAGCCGCTTCCCGGCGCCGATGAAGCGGACGCCCCGCGCCCCCAGGCGCCCGTGGCGCTCTTCGACGCGCTCGAGCCCGGATACGAGGAATCGCCGCCCGAACCGACGGCCGTCCAGAGCGGGATCGAGAACGAAGCGGTGAACGAAGGTCCGGGTCGGCGCAAGGGTCGCACGTCGATGCCGTCGTGGGACGAGATCGTCTTCGGAGCACGCACGGACGACTGAGCGTCGGTCGCGCTCAGGCGAAGGCGCCCAGCCTGATCAGCGGGACGACCCGCTCTTCGAGCGTGAGCGAGCCGTGCTGGCCCACCATCCGCTGCGGTCCTTTGTCGTCCAGGCGATCGTCGTAGTAGGCGATACCCGAGCGGGCCGCCACCACCACGTCGCCGATGCGCGGCGCGACCGCGGGGTCGACGGTGCCGAAGACGCCGGACGCGACGGCTTCGTCGCGTGAGAGCACCCACGACCTCCCCGCCTCGGCCGCGACCCATCGCCGATGGACGCCGGCAGCCGCGCCGGGCTCGGTGTACAGGTGCAGCATCCGCGGTTCTCCCCCGATGTGCCGGATGCCGCTCAGCAGGTCACCGTCGTCGGAGAGCAGGACGTGCCGGTGCCGTGGAACGTCGATCATGCCGTGGTCGGCGGTGACCACCACACCGGTCTGCGTGGTGGCGGCGTCGGCCAGGAGCCGGGCTGCGGCGTCCACGCGCTCGAGTGCGGCGACCCACTCATCGGACTGCCAACCGCGCTTGTGCCCCACGGCGTCGAGTTCCGGCGCGTAGAGGTAGACGAAGGCGCCCGCATGCCGGGCCGCGAGCTCGCCCGCGATACGGGCGCGCTCGGCAACGTCCACGGCGCCGACGAACTCGGCGCCGCGCATGGTCGCCGCGGTGAAACCCGTATCGGCGTACTCGGGCTTGGAGACGACGAACGACGGACGCCCCTGTTCGCTCCACTGCTTCGTCAGCGGACGCGAACGCTGCCATGATTCCTCGAGCCCGTCGGTGTCCCAGCCGCGGAGCTGGTTGAGCACGACGTCGCGCTCGGGAGCCAGGGCGCGGTACCCGACGATGCCGTGCCGGCCGACCGGAGAGCCGGTCAGCAGGCTCGTGAGGGCCGATGCGGTCGTGGAGGGGAAGACCGTGCGCGCGACGTCCTTCTTCGAGCCGGCCGCTGCGAGGAAGCGCGCGTGACCCGACCGGGCGGCCAGATTGTGCGCGCCGAGTCCGTCCACGACGAAGACGATCGCGCTCCGGGCGGGCGCGAACCAGTCCGACGAGCCCCCGATCGCGGCGAGCATCTGGGGGACGACACCGGTGAGGCTCCGGGATCGCGGCGGGTCCGCGGGTAGGCTGAACGACATCGGGGCCAGTCTCGCACACCGGCGGCGAGCCGCTCCCGACCACCCGCAGCCGCCGTCACCTGAGGCCCGATCGCCATGCCCGCAGCGCCCACCGAACCCTCGCTCGCCCCCGAGCGCATCGAAGACGTCGACGTCTCGACGGAGATGCAGGGATCCTTCCTCGAGTACGCGTATTCGGTGATCTACTCCCGTGCCCTGCCGGATGCGCGCGACGGATTGAAGCCCGTGCAGCGGCGCATCCTGTACACGATGGCCGACATGGGTCTTCGGCCCGACCGCGGGCATGTCAAGAGCGCCCGCGTCGTGGGCGAGGTGATGGGAAAGCTGCATCCGCACGGCGACGCGCCGATCTACGATGCGCTCGTCCGTCTCGCGCAGGCCTTCTCCTTGAGGGTTCCGCTCGTGGACGGACACGGCAACTTCGGGTCCCTCGACGACGGACCCGCGGCGCCGCGATACACCGAGGCGCGCCTGGCGCCGCCCGCCCTGGCGCTCACGGAGAATCTCGACGAAGACGTCGTGGACTTCATTCCGAACTACGACGGCCAGTTCCAGCAGCCCTCCGTCCTGCCGGCCGCCTATCCCAACCTGCTCGTGAACGGTGCGACGGGAATCGCCGTCGGCATGGCCACGAACATGGCGCCGCACAACCTGATCGAAGTGGTCTCGGCCGCGGTGCACCTGCTGGAGCACCCGGAGGCGAGCGTCGAGGATCTCATGGACTTCGTTCCGGGTCCCGACTTCCCGACCGGCGGAACGGTCATGGGGCTGGACGGCGTGAAGGACGCGTATTCGAAGGGCCGCGGCGCGTTCAAGATCCGGGCGAAGGTCGCCGTGGAGCCGCTCGGGCCGCGTCGGACCGGGCTCGTGGTGACCGAGCTCCCCTACCAAGTGGGTCCTGAGCGGGTCATCGAGAAGATCAAGGACGCAGTCCAGTCCAAGAAGCTCACGGGGATCGCCGACGTCACCGATCTCACCGACCGCAACCACGGACTCCGACTCGTGATCGGCATAAAGACCGGGTTCGACCCGCACGCCGTGCTGGAGCAGCTCTACCGGTTGACCCCGCTCGAGGACTCGTTCAGCATCAACAACGTCGCCCTCGTCGACGGCCAGCCGCAGACCCTGGGTCTCAAGGAGCTGCTGAGCGTCTATCTCGCTCATCGCATCGAGGTCGTCCGTCGACGCAGCGCCTTCCGTCTTGCCCGCCGCGAAGAGCGTCTGCATCTCGTGCAGGGGCTCCTCATCGCGATCCTCGACATCGACGAGGTCATCCAGGTCATCCGCACGTCGGATGACAGCGAGCAGGCTCGTACGCGTCTGCGCGAGGTGTTCGACCTGAGTCAGGTGCAGGCCGAGTACATCCTCGAGCTGCGTCTGCGCCGGCTCACGAAGTTCTCCCGCATCGAACTTGAGACCGAGCGCGACGCGCTCCTGGCGGAGATCGCGGCGCTGAAGGAGCTGCTGACAGACCCCGCCCTCATCCGTGCGCAGGTCGGTCGTGAGCTCGAATCGGCGGCGGACCTTTACGGCACGCCGCGGCGCACGGTGCTGATGAACGCCAAGCCGGCCGCGCCGCGGCCGACGCGTGGTGCGCCCGCGCCCGATCTGCAGATCGCGGACGCACCGACCGTCGTGGTCCTGTCCACGACCGGGCGTGCCGTGCGTGTCGACCTGACCGAAGGCTCCGAGCTCGTCGCGCCCGCGCGACGCAGCAAGCACGACGCGATCCTCTCGCGGGTCCAGGCGACGACCCGTGCCGAGCTCGGTGCGCTCACGAGCGCAGGCCGCGTGGTGCGCTTCAGCCCCGTCGATCTACCGTCCGTGCCTCCGGCGTCGGTGCAGCTCGCCGCCGGTGTCGCCCTCCGTGACTATCTCGGCATCACCGCCAAGAACGAACGGGTGCTCGCACTGCTCACATTCGGCGACGGCCCGGTCGCGCTCGGCACGCGACAGGGCGTCGTGAAGCGGCTCGTCCCGTCCGCGCTGCCTGCACGTCCCGAGGTCGAGGTCATCGCCCTCAAGGCGGGCGACGAGGTCATCGGCGCCGCGTCCGCTCCGGATGCCGCCGAACTCGTCTTCGTGACCTCGGACGCACAGTTGCTCCGGTTCGGTGCGGGGAGCGTGCGCCCGCAGGGAGCGGCCGCCGGCGGCATGGCGGGCATCAACCTGGCCTCGGGCGCCGAGGCGATCTTCTTCAGCGCCGTCACGGATCCGGAAGCCGTCGTGGTGAGCGTGTCCGGAGCGCAGGGCGTGCTCGTCGGCACGGACCCGGGCAGGGTCAAAGTGTCGGCCTTCGGCGAGTTCCCGGCGAAGGGGCGCGCGACCGGCGGTGTGCGCGCACACGCGTTCCTGAAGGGCGAGGACCGGCTCATGCTGGCCTGGGCGGGGCCGGCTCCCGCGCTGGCGGTCGGCCCGGACGGCGCGGTGCGGACCCTCCCCGAGGCAACCGCGAAGCGCGACGCGTCGGGTCAGGCGCTCGACGCGGTCATCGGCTCCGTGGGCCGGCGCCTGGCGTAGCGCTCAGGCGTCGATCGACTCGCGCGAGAGCCGGTCGGACGAGTCCACGATGAAGTCGCGGCGCGGCGCGACCTCGTTGCCCATGAGCAGCTCGAACACGGACCCGGCGGCTTCGGCATCCTCGAGCCGCACCCGCCGCAGCAGCCGCCCGGCGCGGTCCATGGTCGTCTCGGCCAGCTGGTCGGCATCCATCTCGCCGAGACCCTTGTAGCGCTGGACGGGCTCCTGCCAGCGCTTGCCCGCCTTCGTGAGTTTCGTCAGCAGCGCGTGCAGCTCCTGCTCGCTGTACGTGTAGACGGTCTCGTTAGGCTTGGACCCCGGATTGACCACGATCACGCGGTGCAGCGGAGGCACGGCGGCGAACACGCGTCCGGCCTCGATGAGCGGCCGCATGTATCGGAAGAACAGCGTGAGCAGCAGCGTGCGGATGTGCGCGCCGTCGACATCCGCGTCACTCATGATGATGACCTTGCCGTAGCGGGCCGCGCTCAGATCGAACGTGCGTCCGGAGCCCGCGCCGATCACCTGGATGATCGAGGCGCACTCCGCGTTGGAGAGCATGTCCGACACGGAGGACTTCTGGACGTTCAGGATCTTGCCGCGGATGGGCAGCAGCGCCTGGTACTCGCTGTTGCGGGCGTCCTTCGCGGTTCCGAGGGCCGAGTTGCCCTCCACGATGAAGAGCTCGGACTGCTCGACCTCGGAGGATCGGCAGTCGACGAGCTTGGCAGGGAGCGAGGACGACTCCAGGGCATTCTTCCGGCGCTGCGTCTCCTTGTGCGCCCGCGCGGAGATGCGCGCCTTCATCTCGGCGACGACCTTGTCCAGCAGGAGCGCAGTCTGCGCCTTGTCGTCGCGCTTGGGCGAGGCGAACCGGGCGGTCAGCTCCTTGCGGACGACCTGAGTGACGATCTGTCGCACCGCCGGGGTGCCCAGAACCTCTTTCGTCTGGCCCTCGAACTGAGGCTCGGGCAGACGCACCGTGAGCACGGCCGTCAGGCCCGCCATCACGTCGTCCTTCTCGAGCTTGGGCGCGCCGGCGCCGCCGACCTTCAAGCGCCGGGCGTTCTGCTCGACCTGTCCGCGCAGCACCTTGAGCAGCTCCTGCTCGAACCCCTGCTGGTGGGTGCCGCCCTTCGGCGTGGAGATGATGTTGACGAAAGACCGCGTGACGGTGTCGTAGCCGGTCCCCCATCGCACGGCGATGTCGACCTGACACTCCCGCTCGAGCTCGGTCGGCACCATCGCCCCGTTCGCCTGGAGCACGGGCACCGTCTCGGTGAACGTTCCACTGCCGGTCAACCGCCACGTGTCCGTGACTGCGGAGTCGGTCGCGAGGAACTCGGCGAACTCCGAAATGCCTCCGTCGAAGCGGAACGAGGTCTCATCGACCTCGGTGCCGCGTTCGTCGCGCACCGTGATCTCCAGGCCCGGTACGAGGAAGGCCGTCTGCCGCGCCCGCGTGGCGAGCTCCTCCCGCTGGAAGACCGCGTCCTTCGTGAAGATCTGGCGATCCGCCCAATACCGGATGCGCGTGCCAGTCACGCCGCGCGGCGCCTTGCCGATCACGCGCAGTTCACTGCGATCCTCGAACGGACGGAACGGCGCATCCGGAGACGGTGCGCCGGTGTCGGCGAACACGCCGGGCTCGCCGCGGTGGAACGACATCGCCCACGTCTTCCCTCCGCGGTCCACTTCGACGTCGAGGCGTTCGGAGAGTGCGTTGACGACGGACGCGCCGACGCCGTGCAGTCCCCCGGAGGCCGCGTAGGATCCGCCGCCGAACTTGCCGCCGGCGTGCAGCTTGGTGAAGACGACCTCGACGCCGGACAGTCCGGTGCGCGGTTCGATGTCGACCGGGATGCCGCGGCCGGTGTCGCGGATCTCGACGCTGCCGTCCTCGTGCAGGACGACGTCGATGCGGGACCCGTTGCCGGCCAGAGCCTCGTCGACCGCGTTGTCGATGATCTCCCAGACGCAGTGCATGAGACCGCGGGAATCGGTCGAGCCGATGTACATGCCGGGCCGCTTGCGGACCGCTTCCAGTCCCTCGAGCACCTGCAGGTGGTGGGCGGAATACTCGGAGGTCACAAACGTCAAGAGTATCGGCGGTGCCTCCCAGGAGCCTGCACAGACACGGGGGCGGGAGGCCGCCGTACGCGCTGAGCGAAATGTGGCGGCATCCGGGCATCCCCCCATGTCCCGCGTGGTTGTATGTGATGCAACCCGCACAGGGCGATCGAGATACGAGCGACGCACCGAGGAGGACCCGAGATGACCACGCTATCCACCCCCACCGAGCCCGCCGTTCTCGACTACCGCCTCACGGCGCTGGATCGCTGTGACTCGTGCGGCGCCCAGGCCTACATCGCCGCAGAGGTCAACGGCAGCGAACTGCTCTTCTGCGCGCACCACGGCCGCAAGTACGAAGAGAAGCTCCGCTCGGTCGCGACCAGCTGGCACGACGAGACGGCGCGCCTGCTCGAGTCCGTCTGATCAGAGCCCGCGGTAGTTCCGCGGGATGAGCGGGGAGATCCGCACGAGGATCTCCTCCCCCACCGTGCCGATCGCTTCTGCCAGATCGGTCGCGGAGGCCGCTCCATCACCGAAGACCGTCACTTCGTCCCCGATCTTCGCGCCGGGCGGAAGTTCGATCACCGTGTGGACGAGTGCGATCTCGGCGATCCTGCGGGCCGTACCGTCGACTTCGAGCGCCGCACGGGGGGCGAGCGCGGACGGCAGACCGTGCAGCGATCCCACACCCAGCGTCGCGCTGTGATCCGCCACATGCGTGATCGGCGCGCGCAGCGCGGCGATGGGGACGATCCCGAGCTCTCGCCCGGACGGGCCGCCTACTGACCGCACGCCGTAGCAGAACGCGCCGACCCGGACGAGGTCGTACCGGAATTCGGGCCGCGCGTGCGAGGCGGCGCTGGCCGAGAGATGGCGCGCCTCCAGCGCGAAGCCCGCAGCCTCGGCGGCGCCGAACGCGCGATCGAAGAGGGTTCTGGCCTCGTCGTCGTCGGCGTCGCTCGCCTCGGCGATGTGACTCCAGACGCCGACGAGTCGGAGCACCCCCTCGTCTTCGAGGACCCGCGCTCGGCGCAGCGCGCCGTCCCAGTCCTCGGGCCTGATCCCGTTGCGGTGCAGTCCGGTGTCGATCTTGAGGTGGATGCGGGCGGTCGCCTGCTCCGCCCGCGCGACCAACGCGATGTCCTCCAGGAACGTCGCGTCCCCGACGCCCAGATCGATGTCCGCGCGAAGCGCCTGGGCGATCTCCTCCCGCCCGACGGTGAGCCAGGAGAAGATGCGTGCGTCGGGACCCGCCGCGTGCCGTGCGCGCAGCGATTCGCGGACGTCGAACGCACCGAACCACCGCACGCCCTCTCTCGCCGCGCGGCGGACGATTGCGTCGAGTCCGTGCCCGTAGGCATCGTCCTTCACGACGAGCATGAGCTCAGCGGGCGCCGTGCGCGCGCGCACGGACCGGATGTTCGCGGCGAAGACGTCGAGGTCCACGTGCAGCACGGGCCCGCTCATGCGACATACTCCCGGTGGTTGCGAAGCCCGACGGCGCACGCGATCTCGGCCGGCGTCAGGCCGCCGGCGGCGGCCCATTCCGCCACGGCCGGGCCCTCGGGGGACTCGTCGAAGAACGTGACCTCGTCGCCGCGGCGGACGCGGGGCCGGGGTCCGACGTCGACGACGCAGACGTCCATCGCGACGCGGCCGACGATCGGATGCCGCTCCCCCGCGATCCGCACCGTGACGGCGTTTCCGAGCGCGCGCAGGACGCCCTGCGCGTAGCCGCCGGTGACCAGGGCGATCACGGTGTCCCGCGGCGTGCGGAAGGTGTACCCGTAGGAGACCGCCTCGCCCGTCTTCAGTTCCTTCAGACTCAGCACGCGCCCGCGCAGACTCAGCACCGGGATGAATCCGGCGCTGAGTCCGTAGACCGGGTCGCCGATCGCCGACGGCGATCCGCTCACGAGCACAGCCGCGGGCACGACACCGTCCAGTTCTCGGCGACCCTCCTCGTCGACGATCAGGGCGCGCACACCGCTTTCCAGGGCGGTCTGTGCGACGAACCCGAGTCCGTGACCCCAGCCGTCCGCGCGGACGTCGATGGCGGCATCCGGTTGCGTCGACAGCACCGCCCGCAGGTTCAGTCGGAGAGCCGACCGCGAGATCACGGCCGTGGGAGACACGCGATCCGGGAGATCGGGTGCTCGCCCGGGGCGGCCAGGGTTGCCGGAGGTCACGCCATCTAGACTATCCGGGGCGCTCTGCGCACCTTCCCCGTTCCCTGCCCCCGGAGTCCGCATGCCTCAGCAAGGCCTCGGCATCGCGCCGCGCCTTCGTTACCTCGTCGGCCGCGCGCGTCGGATCGATGTCGGATCCGTCCTCGAGCGCGCCAAGGAGGCGTCCGCCCAGCACAAGAAGTGGACCCCCGCCGTCGTGGTGGACATGCTGTGGCAGGCGGGTTTCCGCAACGTCGGATTCCAGGACTACATCGACTACGACTTCGCGATCCTCACCGCCGCGGAGCGCGCGACCTACATGACCCATCCGGTCTCCAACCAGCTCTCGCAGAAGTTCGATCACCCCGATTTCCGCTACATCTTCCAGGACAAGGTGGAGTTCGACCGGGTGTTCTCCGAGCACCTGCACCGTGAGTGGATGGTGGTCGAGGAGGGCAACGCCGCGGAGGTCTTCGCCTTCGCGCAGCGCCACGGGACGATCGTCACGAAGGAGCCGGTCGGCCAGGCGGGGACGGGAGTGCACCGCTATCACGCTGCGGAGATCACGGAGGCCGAGGAGTTCCATCGCGGGCTCCTCGCGCGCGGCGAGCTGCTGATCGAAGAAGTCATCGTGCAGCACGCGGCCCTCGCCGCGGTGTGCCCGGGCACGGTGAACACGACCCGCATCACGGCGTTCTTCGACGGGGAGCGCACGCACATCCTCGCGATGGCGCAGAAGTTCGGCCGCGGCGCGGTGAGCGATCAGATGACGTTCGGCGGCTTCTACACGATGCTCGACGACGACGGGCGCGCCGTCGGGCCGGGCTATGACTCGCACGGGCACGTGCACGCGCGGCATCCGGATTCGGGCTTCGTGATCGGCGGCTTCCAGCTGCCGATGATGGACGAGGTCCGCTCGTTCATCGACCGCGTCGCCCGGGTCGTCCCGCAGGTGCAGTACGTGGGATGGGACGTCGTGGTCACCCCCGACGGGCCTGTTCTCGTCGAGGGCAACTGGGGTGCCGGGGTGTACGAGAACAAACCCAGCGCGACCGGCATCCGCACCGGGCACAAGGCCCGCTACCGCGAGGCGATCGGCTTCTAGTCCCCCGCTGCGCGGACGACGCCGAGGGGCGTGGACTCGTGACCCTGTCCGAGCGGATTGTCCTTCAGGATCGCGACCAGCCGCCTTTCGGCGGCCTTGTCGAGCGTCGAGCCCAGGATGTTCCCGCCCAGGTCGTTGATGTCGACGACCGCCACCTCGGCCATCCCGCCGATCAGCGTCTTCAGATGGCGCGCGACCTCGCGCGGCCGCTCCGGTCCGAGCACGACGGCCTTGTTGTAGGGCGGGATCGTGCCGCTCGTAGGGCCGTCGATCGCACGGGCCTTGTCGCCGGCGATGCGGTAGAAGTCGCCCTTGCGGCCGAAGAGCTTCGTGACGGCGGAGACCGCCGCGGCGAACAGGATGCGGATGGTGCCGCACTCGCGCAGCGCCATCTCCATCGTCTCCGGCATGCCCAGACCGATGCCGTACGGAGTGCGCACCACGAACTTCGACAGGAACAGGGCGAGTCGGCGCGGGGTGATGTCCTCGACCAGGTACGACCGTCCCTGGGTGATCGCGACGATCTTCTCGGTCACGAAGAAGATGTCACCGGGTTTCACCACGTCCGTCGCGTATTCGCGGACGAAGGCGTCCAGATCGTCCCCCGGCATCACGACGCGCGTGCGGATCGGGATGCGGGAGTACGACGATCCGTCGACTTCGACCGTCAGCGCCTTGCCGGCGTTGGCCGCGCTCATCACTCGAGGTAGTCGCGCAGCGACTGCGACCGCGACGGGTGACGCAGCTTCGCCATCGTCTTGGACTCGATCTGGCGGATGCGCTCGCGCGTCACCCCGAACGTGTCGCCGATCTGATCGAGCGTCTTGGGCTGACCGTCACCGAGACCGAAGCGCATCCGGATGACACCGGCTTCGCGCTCGCTCAGGGAGTCCAGGAGCGACTCCAGCTGACGCTGCAGCATCGTGAAGCCCACCGCGTCGGCGGGAACGACCGCCTCGGTGTCCTCGATCAGGTCGCCGAACTCGCTGTCGCCGTCCTCGCCCAGCGGGGTGTGCAGCGAGATCGGCTCGCGGCCGTACTTCTGAACCTCGATGACCTTCTCGGGCGTCATGTCGAGCTCGCGGCTGAGCTCCTCGGGCGTGGGTTCGCGACCGAGGTCCTGCAGCATCTGGCGCTGGACCCGCGCGAGCTTGTTGATGACCTCCACCATGTGGACGGGGATGCGGATCGTGCGGGCCTGGTCGGCCATCGCGCGCGTGATCGCCTGCCGGATCCACCATGTCGCGTAGGTGGAGAACTTGAAGCCCTTCGTGTAGTCGAACTTCTCGACCGCACGGATCAGACCCAGGTTGCCCTCCTGGATCAGGTCCAGGAACTGCATGCCGCGGCCGGTGTAGCGCTTGGCGAGCGACACGACCAGGCGCAGGTTCGCACCGAGGAGGTGGCTCTTCGCGCGCTGACCATCGCGGGCGACCCACTGCAGGTCGAGCCCGGTCTGGCTGGACTTCTCCGCCGGGGTCATGTGCGAGAGCTTCTCTTCGGCGAACAGGCCCGCCTCGATGCGCATCGCGAGCTCGACTTCTTCCGCCGCGTTCAGCAGCGGGACCTTGCCGATCTGCTTCAGGTAGTCCTTGACCGGGTCGGCCGTCGCGCCGGTGATCATCGTCGAGTAGACGGGCACCTCGTCGTCGTCACCCGAGGAGATGACGATCGCGCCGGTGGGAAGAGGCTCGGAGAAGGCCGGCTTGGTCTCCTCCTCTTCCTCGTCATCCTCATCGGATGCGTCCGCCTCGCCGTCGGCGGCGGGTGCAGCCTTTCCCTTGCCCTTCGTCGCCTTGGGCTTCTCGTCGTCCTCGGCGTCGTCGAGGCCTTCGACGGCGTCGTCGATCTCCACCTCGTCGTCGAGTTCGACGTCATCCGCCAGATCTTCGACGTCGGCATCCTTCGAGGCGGCCTTCTTGGCCGTGCTCTTCGCCGGGGTCTTCGCGGCCGCCTTGGGAGTCGCCTTCTTCGCGGGCGCCTTCTTCGCGGGGGTCGTCGCGGTCTCCTCCGCGGAATCCTCCACCGCGGTGTCCTTCGCGCTGCGCGCGCGGGTCGTGGTCTTCGTGCCTGAGGTCACGGTTCGCCTTTCACCGTCGGGCGTCGGGACGCCCCTCGGTAGATTTCGGACACTAGTAAGACCCTTGTCAAGTCCCCACTCCGGCGAGGAAGCCTCGCAGAGCCGGTTGACAACGGGTCAGGTCATCCATTATCGCACATCCGTCGCGCACATCCGACGTGCGCCGTTGTTCTTCTGGTGCAACCCGATCGCACCATCGGGAATTCCCCGCCTCAGGCGCCGCGCTTCTCGTCGTCTCCGGTGGGCCGATTGGCCAGGAACCGCTCCAGCTCGGCTGCGAGCTCGTCCGCGCTCGGCAGATCGCCGGTGTGGATGATCGGGCTCCCGAGCGTGGATCCCGCCATGTAGGAGTCGTAACGCTCTTCGAGCCCCTGCACCATCCGCGAGAGATCGTCGCTGCCGGCGACCTGCTCGTCCACCTTGGCGAGGTACTCGCGGTTCTCTTCGCGCAGTTCGTCGCCGGCGAAGACGAGTCCCGTCGCCACGGTGAGACTGTCGAGCCCTGCCAGCGCCGCCGCGGGGTACTCGGTGTCCCCGAGGTAGTGCGGAACGAGCAGCACGAACCCCGCCACGAGAGCCCCGGCTTCGGCGAATCGGTATTCCAGGAGATGCCCGGCGGTCGCGGGAACCTGGGTGTGCGGCTGCCACACGGAATGGGCTTCCGTCAGTTCGGCGCGCGTGCCGCTCACGGTCGTGCCGATCGGCCGGGTGTGCGGCACGGGCATCGGGATCGCGTGCACCCACGTGACGGACTCGACGTCGTAGGCGGCGGCGAAGTCGAGGACGGCATCCGTGAAGGCGTCCCACGCGAAATCGGGCTCGTATCCTGCGAGCAGCAGGAACGGCTGCCCGAGCGAGTCGTGAGCGAAGGACAGCTCCAATCGCGGCGGGCGATAGTCCGAGAGGTGATCCTGGTCGAAGGAGATGAGGGGGCGCCGGGCTCGGTAATCCAGCAGCACGTCGTTGGAGAAGACGGCGACCGGTGTCGGTTCGAGCGAATCCCGGAAGTAATCCACGACTCGGCTCACGGCGCTTCCGGCGTCGGTGAACCCGGTGAGCGCGATCACGAGGGGCAGTCCGCGCGGAATCGGCGGCGCCGAGGCGACGCGCTCGTACAGCGGACCGGAGAGAGCCATTCCCCCATGCTACGAGCCGACGTCACGCGTCGAGGTCGCGCGCATCCCGCTCAGAGCGAACAGTCGCGCTCCTAGGATGGAACCCATGTCGTTTCCCGACCTCTCCGTGCACACTACCCCCCTCCGAGAGACGGACGCCACCGCAGTGCTGCTGGTCGTGCCGTCCTTCGATCCCGCCGAACCACCGGTGGACGACGACTGGCCAGGGCTGTTCGAAGCCCTCTCGGCCACGGGCTTCAGCGGCTCGCTCCATGCATTCCAGCGTGTCTACGCGCCGCAGAGCACGACTCTCCCGCTCGCTGTCGTGGGCGCCGGCTCGGGGGCGGATCCCGCCGCGATCCGCGAGGCCGTCGGCACCGGCATCCGCCTTCTCACCGGCTTCGAGAGCGTCGCCGTCGGTGTGCTCACGGCCGACTCCGAGCACTGGCGCCCCGCCGCCGAAGGCGCGACGCTGGGCGGATATCGCTTCGACGGCTACAAGAGCGAGCAGCCCAAGCCGCGGGCCCGGCGCGTGCAGGTCCACGCCTCCGTCGAGCCCGCTGCCGAGGATGTCGCCGCTGTCGTCGCCGAGGCCTCGGCCGTCGCGCTCGTGAAGGATCTCGTTTCGATCCCCGCCGAATGGCTGGGCCCCGCCGATTTCGCCGAGCGCGCGGTCGCCTCCGTGGCCGATCTTCCCGTGACCGTCGACGTCTACGACGAGGAAGACCTCCGCGACGGCGGATTCGGCGGCATCCTCGGCGTTGGACAGGGATCGGACCGCCCACCGCGCCTCGTGCGCGTGGACTACGCCCCGGAGGACGCGCAGCGCCACGTGGCGCTCGTCGGCAAGGGAATCACGTTCGACACCGGCGGACTCTCGCTCAAACCGCCGGCCTCGATGGTCGGGATGAAGTACGACATGTGCGGCGCGGCGACCGCGTTGGCGGTCGTCCGGGCGGTCGCGACCCTGGGACTGCCCGTGCACGCGACCGCGTGGCTGTGCATCGCCGACAACATGCCCTCCGGAAACGCCACCCGGCCGGGAGACGTGCTGCGCATCGCCGACGGCACGACGGTCGAGGTGCTCAACACGGATGCGGAAGGGCGTCTCGTCCTGGCCGACGGACTCGTGGCCGCGAGCCGCGAGCATCCGGACGTGATCGTGGACGTCGCGACGCTGACCGGAGCGATCACGATCGCCCTCGGCAATCGCCACGCGGGCGTGATGGGCGAGGACGCCGCCGTCGCCGACTACCTGGCCGTCTCGGCGGATGCGGGAGAACTCGCCTGGCAACTGCCGCTGCCGGCGCACATGGTGGACGAGCTCGACTCCCCCATCGCCGATCTGCAGAACGCCAAGATCGGCGATCCCGCCGGAGGCTCCCTGTTCGCGGGACTCTTCCTGCGCCACTTCGTGGGTCGGGTCTCGGACGAGCCCGATGCGCCGCGCATCCCGTGGGTGCACCTCGACATCGCGGGGGTGGGCATGAACAAGGGCGCCGGCTACGGCTTCACCGACAAGGGACCCACCGGCGCGACGGTCCGATCGCTCATCCGCTTCGTCGGACGGGAGGAGACCCGATGACCGATCACACTTTCGACGTCGTCATCCTCGGAGGCGGCAGCGGCGGCTACGCCGCGGCGCTGCGCGCGGCCGAGCTCGGCAAGTCCGTCGCCCTCGTGGAGAAGGACAAGCTCGGCGGCACATGCCTGCACCGCGGGTGTATTCCGACCAAGGCGCTCCTGCACGCGGCCGAAGTCGCCGATGTCGCCAGGGATGCGGCATCCATCGGCATCAGGGCGACGCTCGAAGGCGTCGATCCCGCCGGGGTGCGTGCGTACCGCGAGGGCATCGTCGCCAAGAAGTTCAAGGGACTCGAAGGTCTCATCGCGGCCCGTGGCATCACGGTCGTCCGCGGCGAGGGCCGGCTGGAGCAGGGGCCCGCCGTGCGCGTGGGCGACGACCTCTATCGCGGCGGTGACGTCGTGCTCGCGACAGGGTCGTACAGCCGAACCCTGCCCGGACTGGAGATCGGAGGACGTGTCCTCACGAGCGAGCACGCCCTCGAGCTCGAAGAGATCCCGCGCCGTGTCGTCATCCTCGGCGGTGGGGTCATCGGCGTCGAGTTCGCGAGTGTGTGGCGGTCCTTCGGCGTCGAGGTGACGATCGTCGAGGCGCTGGATCACCTCGTGCCCAACGAGGACGTCGCGATGAGCAAGGGGCTCGAACGCGCCTTCCGGCGCCGCGGCATCGCCTCCTCGCTCGGCGTGCGCTTCCAGTCGGTCACGCAGACCGCGGATGCCGTCACCGTCACGCTCGAGGACGGCAAGAGCTTCGAGGCCGACTATCTTCTCGTCGCGGTCGGCCGGGGGCCGGCGACAGCCGGCCTCGGCTTCGAAGAGGCCGGCGTCGGGATCGACCGCGGCTTCGTGCAGACCGACGAGCGACTGCGCACCGGGGTGGAGCACGTGTGGGCCGTCGGCGACATCGTGCCGGGGCTCCAACTCGCGCACCGCGGGTTCCAGCAGGGCATCTACGTCGCCGAGCAGATCGGAGGGCTGGACCCCGTACTGATCCCCGATGTGCAGATCCCCAAGGTCACCTACAGCCACCCGGAAGTGGCCTCCGTGGGAATCACCGAGGCGCAGGCGATCGCCGCGCACGGGGCCGATCAGGTGATCTCCTACGAGTACAACCTGGCCGGCAACGGCAAGAGCGAGATCATCGGCACGGGCGGGCTGGTGAAGGTCGTCCGTCGCAAGGACGGGCCCGTGCTGGGCGTGCACCTCGTCGGGGATCGTGTCGGCGAGCTCATCACCGAGGGGCAGCTCGCCGTGGGCTGGGAGGCCCATCCCGAGGACATCGCCCCGTTCGTCCACGCCCACCCCACGCAGAGCGAAGCGCTCGGCGAAGCGTTCCTCGCGCTGGCCGGAAAACCGCTTCACGCGCTCTGAGCGCGGCCGACGCGCGATCGCGGCGGCATCACTAAGCTAGAACGACATCGGCATTCTGAAGGAGTCATGCACATGAGCACTTCCGTGGTCCTCCCCGCGCTCGGCGAGAGCGTCACCGAGGGAACGGTCACCCGCTGGCTCAAGAACGTCGGCGACACCGTACAGGCGGACGAAGGACTGCTGGAGATCTCGACGGACAAGGTCGACACCGAGATCCCTTCACCGATCAGCGGCGTGATCGAGGAGATCCTCGTACAGGAGGACGAGACCGTCGAGGTCGGCGCCGTCCTGGCCAAGATCGGCGACGGTTCCTCGGCGCCGGCCGCGGACGATTCTCCCGCGCAGGCTGCGCCGGTCGAGGAGCCCGCACCCGCCGCGGAGGCCCCGGCAGCCGAGCAGTCACCGGCGGAGCAGGCACCGGCCGAACCGGCGCCCGCCGAAGCAGCCGCGCCTTCGCAAGCGCCCGCCGCGGGCGGCGAGGGCAAGGATGTCGTCCTACCCGAGCTGGGTGAGAGTGTGACCGAGGGAACCGTCACCCGCTGGCTCAAGAGCGTCGGCGACGCCGTCGAGGTGGACGAGGCGCTCCTGGAGATCTCGACCGACAAGGTCGACACCGAGATCCCCTCTCCGTTCGCCGGCGTGCTGCAGCAGATCTTCGTGCAGGAGGACGAGACCGTCGAGGTCGGCGCCGCGCTGGCGCGCATCGGCGACGGCGCTGCCGCGCCGCAGGAGGCCGCCCCGCAGCAGGCGCCCGCGGCCGAAGAAGCCCCCGCCCCCGCACCCCCGGCAGAAGCCGCCCCCGCCGCTGCTCCGGCTCCGGCCGCTGCTCCTGCCCCCACCGCTCCGGCTCCGGCTCCCGCCGCTCCTGCCGCAGCTCCGGCTCCGTCCGCGCCCGCTCCGGCAGCCGCGGACAGCGACGACGACGTGACCGCGTACGTGACGCCGCTCGTCCGTCGCCTGGCGCAGCAGCAGGGCGTGGATCTGGCCGCCGTGAAGGGCACCGGCGTCGGCGGGCGCATCCGCAAGGAGGATGTCCTGCAGGCCGCGCAGAAGGCGGCTGCGCCGGCCGCTGCGGCCGCGCCCGTCTCTGCCGCACCTGCGGCGGTCGAGGTCTCCCCTTTGCGGGGAACCACGCAGCCGATGTCTCGGCTGCGCAAGGTGCTCGCGGAGCGCGCCGTGGCCTCGATGCAGGCGACCGCTCAGCTCACCACCGTCGTCGAGGTGGACGTCACCAAGCTCGCGTCCTACCGCGATGCGGTGAAGGCCGACTTCCTGGCCAAGACCGGAGACAAGCTGTCGTTCCTGCCCTT
The DNA here is from genome assembly GCF_040687315.1 of Microbacterium sp. NPDC064584. Taxonomy (NCBI): domain Bacteria; kingdom Bacillati; phylum Actinomycetota; class Actinomycetes; order Micrococcales; family Microbacteriaceae; genus Microbacterium; species Microbacterium sp. NPDC064584. The sequence continues at coordinate 194,680 of NZ_JBFBMZ010000003.1, forward strand.
CTTCGCCCTCGCGGCGGCGGAGGCCCTGCAGTCGAACCCCGTGATCAACGCCACCGTCGACGGTGACCAGATCGTGTACCCCGCATCGGAGAACCTCTCGATCGCGGTCGACACCGAGCGTGGACTGCTCACGCCGGTGCTGCGTGACGCGGCCGCGAAGAACGTGGCGCAGATCGCGCACGAGATCGCCGATCTCGCCGCACGCACGCGCAGCAACAAGCTCAAGCCCGACGAGCTGGCCGGTGGCACGTTCACCTTGACCAACACGGGTTCGCGCGGTGCGCTTTTCGACACGCCGGTCGTGTTCCTGCCGCAGTCGGCCATCCTCGGGACGGGCGTCGTCGTCAAGCGGCCCGGTCTGGTCCAGGTCGACGGGAAGGACGCGATCGCGATCCGCTCGTACGTCTACCTCGCTCTCTCCTACGACCACCGGATCGTGGACGGCGCGGACGCTGCGCGCTTCCTCACCACGGTGAAGAAGCGTCTGGAGGACGCGTCGTTCGAAGGCCAGCTCGGCATCTGATCCCCTTGGTCACTGCGAGACGTCGTGGACGTCACGCAGTTCCCAGCCGTCGCCGAGCTTGACGATCACCACGAGCTGCGGGCCGGTGCTCGCGTCGAGCGCCTCCACCCGCAGCACGGCTGCGCCGCCGAACTCGTCGAGCAGCACGAGCGAGCGTCCGTCCACCGGCAGGTCGATGACCCCCGCGGGGAATGCGGCATCCGGCGACTCCTGAACGCCCACCAGACATGTCGGCTCCCCCGCGCATGCCACCCGTGCGGAGAGCAACTCTGAGGCGACCGTGACGAGGTCGGTCGGGTGCGCACCGGAATCGAGGACGTCCGAATGCGGCTCGGCTCCGGGTGACGGCGACGGTGTGGGCTCCGACGGGGGCGGGGTCGACACCGCGCCGTCCGAGCCGTTCGGTGTCTCCGCCGTCGCCGACCCTGACGGGACGGTCGGCCACAGCAGGCCGGCGATCAGGACGGTCGCGGCAGCACCCGCCGCGACGAGCCAGGGGCGCCGTGCTCGCTCCCGAGAGCGCAGCGCCCGCCACGCGCCCGTCGTCGTCCGCGAGAGCAGGTCTGCCCAGTCTGCGTCGACGTGACGGACCAGCGCGTGCAGCAGCGCGGGAGGCCGAGGCGCGTCCGCGACGACCTGGGCCTCGATCCGACGCGGCTCGGGCGACGTCCGCGCGCGTCGAGGACCGAACGTGCTCGTCGCGAGGGCTGCCGGTTCGGCGAGGTCGAACATCTCCGTCTCGAACCGCGTGCACTCCCGACGTCGCGTCCGAGGCTCGGCCATCCCGTCGTGCGCGGCCAGGACGGCATCGGCGACCTCGGGCACGGCACCCGCGAGTTCCTGCAGCCGCGCGAGCGTCTCGTCGATGCACACCCGATCACCGCTGTCGACGGCGAGGACGGGGCGACCGTCTTCTGTGAGCCACCACGCGCCGGTGCTCGTGTCCGCCGCATCCCCCGCCTCCATGAGGCCGCGCGTCATGCTCACCGCGAGCGTGACCGCCTCCCCGGCCATGAGATCGCCGGCGTCCGTGCGCCGCCGGAGGAAATCGGCGATCCGCTCGACGCACGGAGGCAGCAGGAGGTCGTGGCCGTCGTCGCGCCGCAGGATGTCGTGTGGCGCGAGCACATGAGAGTGCCCGTCGGCCTGCCAGCCCGGCCACCCGGAACCGAATCGCGCGGCATCCACGACGAACGTCGTCGTTCCCGTCGGATCGGCCGCGAGCGCCCCGGGCCAGGGAACGGCGGCGTCGTCGCGAACGATCCGGATCACCCGGAGGCCCGCATGCAGAAGGTGCTCGTCATCCTCGATCACCCTCCGAGCGTGCATGCCGCAACACTCCCGGTGGACCCGCGCAGCCTCATCTGTGCACAACGTCCCGGAGGACGGCGCAGGGAAGGAGCGGATGCCGCGGACGCGGAAAGGTAGGCTGGTGCCATGGCAGCACGCAGTACGGCGCCCGAGAAGCGGCCCGGATTCTTCTCGCAGATCCGCACCCTGTTCACGTTCACGCGCAAGGCGTACCCCTGGCTGCCGTGGCTGCTGATCGGCATCATGATCCTCGCCACCGGGCTCGGCGTCGCGATCGGCTTCCTGCTGCCGCCGGTCGCGCTGTGGAGCATCATCCTCTGGGCGATCACGGGCGTCATGCTCGGCATCCTCGCGTCGCTCATGACGATGACGCGCCTGTCCACGAGCGCGATGTACAAGCAGATCGACGGGATGCCGGGCGCGGCCGGCCATGTGCTGTCGACGTCGCTGGGACGCAAGTGGCAGTCCAGCGAGATGCCGGTCGGCGTGAACCCCAAGACGCAGGAAGCGGTTTACCGCGCCGTCGGGCGCGGTGGAGTCGTCATCGTCGGCGAAGGGGCCCGCGGCCGGCTCACCCGGCTCGTGAACGACGAACGCTCGAAGGCTCAGCGCGTCGCCGCCGGCGTGCCCGTCACCGTCCTCTACGTCGGGCACGGTGCCGACGAGGTGCCGATCGCGAAGCTCGCCTCGACGATCAAGGCCCTGCCGACCAAGATCGACCGCGCGACGATGGCTGCGGTCATCAAGCGGCTCGAGTCCGTCTCCCAGTCGCTGGCGTCGCTGCCCATCCCGAAGGGCATCGACCCCACGAAGGCGCGCGCCCCGCGCCCGCGCTAGTCCGGCGGCGCGCTAGGCGCGCACAAGCACGGTGCCGGCCGCTTTGTCGTGCAGACCCCTGTTGTCGGCATCCCAGATCACCGCGGGGATCACGAGGCCGAGGAGCACCGAGCGCACGACCGGGCGCCACAGTCCCGGCCATTCCCCCGTCACCCGCTGGACGCGCATGCCCAGGAGCCGGTGACCGGGACTGCCTCCGATCGTCGGGATGAAGATGATCTGCACGACGACGAAGACGAGCGTGGTCGCCAGCGGCGCATAGTCGAAGAACGAGATCGAGATCACCACGGCGCAGGCCCAGTCGATCAGGATCGCCCACACCCGGCGACCGAGCTTTGCGAGGCTCCCGCGGCCTTCCTCAGGGAGTCCGAGACGCTCGCCCGGGTATCCGCCGGAGGGAAGCGCATCGGGTGAGACCATGTGGTCAGCCTAACGAGCGTCGCGTAACATGCCGGAAACAATGGTGTCACTGCCGGGCAATGCCCTCCCGGTACGGTTCGTGAAAGCCCGCTTGCGGGCGGCAGTTCCCGATGCCCTAACTCTGGAGCCTTCATGTTCAAAGATTCATCCGAGGTGCTCAAGTTCATCAAGGACGAGGACGTCAAGTTCCTCGACATCCGTTTCACGGATCTTCCTGGTGTGCAGCAGCACTTCAACATCCCCGCCTCGACCGTCGACGAGGAGTTCTTCACCGTCGGCCAGCTGTTCGACGGCTCCTCGATCCGCGGCTTCGCGAACATCCACGAGTCGGACATGCAGCTCATCCCGGACGTGTCGACGGCGTACCTCGACCAGTTCCGCGAGGCGAAGACCCTCATCATGATCTTCGACATCTACAACCCGCGCACGGGCGAGATCTACCACAAGGACCCGCGTCAGGTCGCCAAGAAGGCCGAGAAGTACCTCGCCTCCACCGGTATCGCCGACACGGCGTACTTCGCCCCCGAGGCGGAGTTCTACATCTTCGACGACGTGCGCTTCGAGATCAAGCAGAACTCGAGCTTCTACTCCGTCGACTCCGAAGAGGGCGCGTGGAACTCGGGCCGTGTCGAAGAGGGCGGCAACCTCGCCAACAAGACCCCGTACAAGGGCGGCTACTTCCCCGTCAGCCCGGTCGACAAGACCGCCGACCTGCGCGACGACATCACGCTCAAGCTCATCGAGGCGGGTTTCACCCTCGAGCGCTCGCACCACGAGGTCGGCACCGGTGGACAGCAGGAGATCAACTACCGCTTCGACACGATGGTGCACGCGGCGGATGACATCCTGAAGTTCAAGTACATCGTCAAGAACACCTCGGAGCAGTGGGGCAAGGTCGCGACCTTCATGCCCAAGCCGCTGTTCGGCGACAACGGCTCGGGCATGCACGTGCACCAGTCGCTGTGGCTCGAGGGCAAGCCGCTCTTCTACGACGAGGCCGGCTACGGCGGACTCAGCGACGTCGCCCGCTGGTACATCGGCGGCCTGCTGGCCCACGCGCCCGCGGTGCTCGCCTTCACCAACCCGACGATCAACTCGTACAAGCGACTCGTCAAGGGCTACGAGGCGCCGGTCAACCTCGTTTACTCGGCGGGCAACCGGTCCGCGGCGATCCGCATCCCGATCACGGGCTCGAACCCCAAGGCCAAGCGCCTCGAGTTCCGGGCACCGGACGCCTCGGGCAACCCCTACCTCGCCTTCGCGGCGCAGCTCATGGCCGGCCTGGACGGCATCAAGAACCGCATCGAGCCGCACGAGCCGGTCGACAAGGACCTGTACGAGCTTCCCCCCGAGGAGGCCAAGAACATCCCTCAGGTCCCGAACTCGCTCCTGGACTCGCTGGACGCCCTCGCGGCCGATCACGAGTTCCTCCTCGCCGGCGGCGTCTTCACGCCTGAGCTGATCGAGACCTGGATCGAGTACAAGATCGAGAACGAGATCAAGCCGATCGCCGCGCGACCGCACCCGTTCGAGTTCGAGCTGTACTTCGGCGTCTGAGACACGTCGACGAAGAAGGGGTCCCACATCGCGGGGCCCCTTCTTCGTGTGCGGCGGACGCGGCGGCTCAGCCGTAGAACAGCTTCTCGAACACGCGCCGGGCGCGACGGGTCGCGCCCAGATAGTCCTCCTCGACCGCGGTCGCGGAGCGCGGCGGATATCCGAGCAGCCGGCCGATGCCGTCGAGCTTCTTGCGATCCGTCGGCAGCACGTCGCTCGTCTGACCGGACAGCAGTGTGTTGGCCGACCGCAGCCGGCTCGCCAGACGCCACGCGTCCGCGAGGCGCTGTGCATCGGTCTCCGCGACGATCCCGGCATCCCGCGCGGCCCGCAGGGCGTCCATGGTCGAGGTCGTCCGCATCCCGGGGACCCGGTGCGCGTGCTCGAGCTGCAGCAGCTGGACGAGCCACTCGACGTCGCTGAGCGAGCCGGGACCGAGCTTGAGATGTCGTGCGGGATCCGCCCCCTGCGGCAGCCGTTCGTTCTCCACCCGCGCCTTGATGCGCTTGATCTCGCGCAGACCCTGCGGATCGACCGTCGCGGGATAACGGACGTCGTCGGCGAGCTCGGTGAAGGCCCGGATGAGCTTCGTGCTGCCGGCGACCCCTCGCGCGCGGAGGAGGGCCTGCGCCTCCCACGACAGCGACCAGCGCCGGTAGTACTCGCCGTAGGCCGCGAGGGAGCGGGCCATCGGCCCGTTGCGCCCCTCGGGGCGCAGCCCGGCATCCAGATCCAACGGGACGCGATGGTCCTCCGAGTGCTTGCGCAGACCCGCGACGAGCTGCAGCGAGAGCTCGTGCGCGCGCTGAGGGTCCACCCCGTTCGCCCGGTACACGTACATCACATCGGCATCCGACCCGAATCCCAGTTCTCCGCCGCCGAATCGACCCATCGCGATCACCGAGAAATCGAGCGCGGAGTCCTCCTCGGGGACGACCTCTCGGCGGACAGCCCGCAGCGTCGCCTGGATCGTCACCTCCGTCACGGTGGTGAGCGCGTGGGCGATCTCCTCGATCGTGAGGGTGCCCAGGATCCCGGCCATTGCGATGCGCAGCAACTCGCGCCGTCGGAGGCCGCGCACCGAGCGCATCGCGTCCTCGATCGAGGCGTGGCGCGACTGGATCGCGCGCGCCTCTTCCTGGAGAGCCACGCCTGACCGGGGCTGCAGAAGCTCGGGGTCGTCCAGCCACGCCGCGGACTCCGGGATCCACTCCATGAGCTCGCCGACATAGCGTGAGCTGGACAGCACCCGGGTGAGGCTCTCCGCCGCGCCCGACGAGTCGCGGAGCATCCGCAGGAACCACGGCGTCGCGCCGAGGCGCTCGCTGATGCGCCGGAACGCCAGAAGCCCGTAGTCCGGGTCCACGCCGTCGGCGAACCAGCGGATCATCACGGGCATCAGGTGGCGCTGGATCGTGGCCCCGCGGCTCAGACCCGTTGTGAGCGAGGCGATGTGCCGTAGCGCCCCGACCGGATCGGTGAACCCGATCGCCGCGAGGCGATCGTGCGCCTGAGCGGGCGAGAGCGAGCGCTCCTCCTCGTGGAGCGAGGCGACCGCGGACAGCAGCGGCCGGTAGAACAGCCGGACGTGGATGTCGCGTACCTCGCGCTTGATCTTCTCCCACAGCTCCCAGACCTTCTCGCCCGACTCGGCCAGACCGCTGGCGCGCGCGAGGACGCGGCGCTCGTCCGGCCGCTCCGGCATCAAGTGGGTGCGACGGAGCTGACGCAGCTGCACGCGATGCTCGAGGAGACGCAGCACGCGGTAGTCGTGCGAGAAGGTGGCGGCGTCGGCTCGGCCGATGTAGCCCTGTGCCACGAGGGCGTCGATCGCCTCGAGCGTGCCGCGCTGGCGGATGCGGTCATCCGACAGCCCGTGCACGAGCTGCAGGAGCTGCACCGTGAACTCGATGTCGCGGATGCCGCCCGGCCCGAGCTTGAGCTGGTAGGGCACCTCCGCGGCCGGGATGTGCTCGGTCACGCGCTCGCGCATGCGCTGAACGCTGTCCACGAAGTTCTCGCGGGCGGCGCTCGTCCAGATCTTCGGCTGGACGGCGCGCACGTACTCGTCGCCGAGTTCCCTGTCCCCCGCGATCGGCCGCGCCTTCAGCAGCGCCTGGAACTCCCAGCTCTTCGCCCACCGGTCGTAGTACGACAGGTGGGAATCCAGGGTGCGCACGAGCGCGCCCTGCTTTCCTTCAGGCCGGAGGTTCGCGTCCACCTCCCACAGCGGCGGTTCGATCTCGGCGCCGGAGATCCCGCGCATCGTCTGCACGGCCAGTCGCGTGGCGATGTCCACCACGCGACTCTCGCCGGCTTCGGCGAGCACCACTTCGTCCGCGCCCGCGACGAAGATCACGTCCACATCGCTCACGTAGTTGAGCTCGCGGGCGCCGGTCTTGCCCATGCCGATCACGGCGAGGCGGGTGCCGGCGACCTGCTCACGCGGGAATCCTCCCGTGCCGGGCAGTCCCCGGACGACCCGCGCGCGCGCCACGCACAGCGACGCCTCGAGCGCCGCTCCGGCCGCATCTGCCAGACGGGCTGCCACCAGGGCGACCTCGTCCACCGGGGACGCGCTCAGCAGGTCGTACGCGGCGATCGCGGCCAACTGGCGCCGGTAGCGGATACGCAGCGCCACCCAGGACCGCTCGTCCGGATCGACGGCGAAGCCATCCTCGGCGTCGACGGACTCCAGCAGGGACGCGCGCAGCTCCTCCTCCGTCGGAAGGGACCGACCCGCTGCGACGAGGTGCGAGAGTTCTTCCGGATGCCGCAGATAGAAGTCGGCGAAACCGCTCGAGGCACCGAGCAGCGCCCACACCGCCGCCCAGCCGTCCGCGTCGGCGTGCAGAGCACGCAGCGCCCTCGCGTCGCGTCGTGCGATCCGCGTCATCGCCGACACAGCCGCGTCGGGATCGGCGGATCGGGCCGCGGGAGCCGTCAGCGCCTCGCGCTCGAGCGCGAGCAGTTCCTCGAGCTCGCCCAGATCCCTGTCCGCCTCCGCGAGACGGCTGAACCCGATCCGAGCGAGATGGGTGAGGGACTGCGAACGCTCCGTCGTCATCGCCGCGAGGTGCCGGTCAGAGCATCTCGAGGTTGCTCTTCAACTCGAAGGGCGTCACCTGCGAACGGTACTCCTGCCATTCCTTGCGCTTGTTCAGCAGCACGTAGTTGAAGACCTGCTCACCGAGCGTCTCGGCGACCAGTTCGGACTCCTCCATGTACTCCAGAGCGTGATCCAGGCTCGCCGGCAGTGGTGCGTAGCCGAGGGCCCTGCGCTCGGCATCCGTCAGCGACCAGACGTTGTCCTCCGCCTCGGGCGGGAGCTCGTAGCCCTCTTCGATACCCTTCAGACCCGCCGCGAGCATGAGCGCATACGCGAGATAAGGGTTCGCCGCCGAGTCCAGACCGCGGTATTCGACGCGCGAGGACTGACCCTTGTTGGGCTTGTACATCGGCACGCGCACCAGCGCGGATCGGTTGTTGTGACCCCACGTGATGAAGCTCGGGGCCTCGTCGCCGCCCCACAGGCGCTTGTAGGAGTTCACGAACTGATTCGTCACGGCGGAGATCTCGGCGGCGTGACGCAGCAGCCCCGCGATGAAGTGGCGCCCGGTCTTGGACAGCTGGTAGGTCGCGCCCTCCTCGTAGAAGGCGTTCGTGTCGCCTTCGAAGAGCGACATGTGCGTGTGCATGCCACTGCCCGGCTTGCCGCCCAGCGGCTTGGGCATGAACGTCGCGTAGACGCCCTGCTCGATGGCCACCTCTTTGATCACGGTGCGGAACGTCATGATGTTGTCGGCCGTCGCGAGGGCGTCCGCGTACCGCAGATCGATCTCGTTCTGGCCGGGGCCGCCCTCGTGGTGGCTGAACTCGACCGAGATCCCGAGGTCCTCCAGCATCCGCACCGACCGCCGACGGAAGTCGTGCGCCGTCCCACCCGGGACGTTGTCGAAGTACCCGGCGGAATCGACGGGTTCCGGTCCCTCCGGTCCGAACGCCGACGACTTCAGCAGGTAGAACTCGATCTCGGGGTGCGTGTAGAAGGTGAAGCCCGCATCGGCGGCCTTCGCGAGCGACCGCTTGAGCACGTGCCGGGGGTCGGCCACCGCGGGCTGGCCGTCGGGCGTGGTGATGTCGCAGAACATGCGCGCCGTCGGATCGATCTCGCCTCGCCACGGCAGGATCTGGAACGTCGTGGGATCGGGGTGAGCGAGCAGATCGGATTCGTACGAGCGGGTCAGGCCCTCGATCGCCGACCCGTCGAAGCCGAGCCCCTCGCTGAAGGCGCCCTCCACCTCGGCCGGCGCGATCGCGACCGACTTGAGGGTCCCGATGACGTCGGTGAACCACAGCCGGACGAACTTGACGCCCCGCTCCTCGATCGTGCGCAGAACGAAGTCACGCTGCTTGTCCATCGAATTCCCCTCGGATGCCGCTCAGGAAGAGCAGGATCAGTTCTCGTCGTCTGCGGCGCCGGAACGCGGCGCATTCTCGCGGCGGTCTTCGTCTGCCCAGGCCCGAGAGCGCTCGCGGATGATCTCCGGTGCGCGCGCGGCCTCCTCGGCCGTGTCGAAAGGTCCCGCGCGGTCGACGTGCGGCGAGACGTAGCCGCGCTCGACCTCTCCGGTCTCGAGGTTGTACCAGTACTTCTCGCTGTCCTCGGCCACAGTCCGCTCCTCTCGACCGTCCACCACACGCGTGCGCGGTGCCACTCGCTCGATCCTACTGATCGGGCGCGCGCTCCTGGATAGGCTGGCCCCATGGCAAAGGACAAGACGCGCGCGGTCGGCGTGGACATCGGCGGCACGGGCATCAAGGCGGCGATCGTCGACCTGGAAGCGGGAACCCTGCTCAGCGACCGCGTGAAAGTCGCGACCCCGCAGGGGGCGGAGCCGGAGGACGTCCTGACGGCGGTGCTGACGGTCCTGGACACGCTCGGTGTCCGTGAGGACGCGATCCCACTGGGTGTCGCCTTCCCGGCGATCGTGAAGTCGGGGCGCACGCTGTCCGCAGCGAACGTGTCGCAGCGGTGGATCGGCTTCGAGGCCGAGAAGTTCTTCGAGGACGGTCTGGGGCGCGACATCCACTTCGCGAACGACGCGGACGTCGCTGGCGTCGCCGAGATGCGCTACGGCGCGGCGCGCGGCATCCAGGGCCTCACGATCCTCACGACCCTCGGCACCGGCATCGGGTCGGCGGTGATCTACAACGGCGTCCTGATCCCCAACTCCGAGCTCGGCCACCTGCAGCGCGCCGGACACAAGCGCGACTTCGAGGCGTGGACGGCCTACTCGGCGATGGAGCGCGAGACCCTCGACTGGGCTCAGTGGGCGGAGCGTCTGCAGGTCTACTACAGCCACGTCGAGTTCCTCTTCACGCCCGATCTGTTCATCGTCGGCGGGGGTGTCTCCAAGCACGCGGACCAGTTCCTGCCGCTGCTCAAGCTCAACACGCCGATCGTGCCCGCGATCCACCGCAACAACGCAGGGATCATCGGCGCGGCGGCGCTCTCGCTGGGAGCCGCACCGGAACTGGACACGACGGTCACGCGCGCCTGACGAGAGGGCGAATGGGCCGGCCTGTACGCCGGGTTCTGTCCGGGGGCGTGAGCCCCGTGGACGGTCATCTCTCTCGGCGACACGTTGCCGTGCCGCTCCAGCGGCCTACCCGGGGACTCGGCGGGCCGCGTCCACATCCCCTGTCTGGCCTTGCTCCGGGCGAGGTTTACCTTGCGGGTCGTCTCGCGACGACCCCGGTGGTCTCTTACACCGCCGTTTCACCCTTACCGGGGTCTCCCCCGGCGGTCTGTTCTCTGTGGCACTGTCTCGCGGATCACTCCGGGTGGGTGTTACCCACCGCCCTGCCCTGTGGAGCCCGGACGTTCCTCGGCGCGACACGGCGAACCGCGCGCGACGCGACCGTCCAGCCGACCCATTCGCGTCGCCCACTCTAGCCCGGCATCCCGGGTCGTCAGTCCTTGCCGGCGTCCGCGGACACTCGGACCTCGAGGGGGAAGTCGATCGGGAACCCTCCGAACAGCAGTCGGCCGGCCGCGGCGGCGGCCTGCTGCACCGCCTCCGCCACCTCGTCGGCGTGCTCCTGCGGGGTGTGGACCATGACCTCGTCGTGCAGAAAGAACGCGAGGTGAGCGCGGTCGGCGAAGACCGGGCCGGATCGGGGCGCGGTGCGCGCGGAAGCCACGGCGGGCAGAGCGGCAAGGCGACCTCGCAGATCGGCGAGCCAGGCGGATGCCCACTCCGCCGCCGTGCCCTGGACGACGAAGTTGCGGGTGAACCTGCCGCGGTCTCGGGCCCACCGTCGGGCCCTGCTCTCATCCGCTCCCGACGCCTCGGCGTCGCCCGCTCGAGACTGTGCATCCCGCCACCGCGCGGACGGCGGGGGCGAAGTGCGACCGAGCCAAGTCGACACGACCCCGCCCTGCTCGCCGGTTCGAGCGGCATCGTCCACCAGCGCCATCGCGCGGGGGAACGTCCGTCGCAGCCGGGGAACCAGGAGCCCGCTCGCGCCCGTCGTCGCGCCGTACATCGCGCCGAGCATCGCGACCTTGGCCTCCGCCCGGCTCGGCACCGCGCCGGCGGCGACGATGCCGGCGTACAGATCCGCCCCGCGCGCGGCGTCCGCGAGGGCGGCGTCGCCGGACATCGCAGCGAGCACCCGCGGTTCGAGCTGCGCGACGTCGGCGACGACGAGCCGCCACCCCGGGTCGGCGCGCACCGCCGTCCGCAGTTGACGGGGGATCTGCAGTGCACCGCCGCCGGCGGAGGCCCACCGACCGGTCACGACGCCCGCCGGCACATAGGTCGGACGGAAGCGGCCGTCGCGGACCCACTCGGTGAGCCACGCCCACCCGTTCGCCGTGAGCAGCCGGGAGAGCTTCTTGTACTCCAGGAGGGGCTCGATCGCCGGGTGGCGGTACTCGGCCAGTTCCCAGCGGCTCGTCGATGTGACGAGGATGCCGGCGCGATGCAGTGACCGGAGGAGTTTCTGCTGCGAGTCGAGGTTCACCGTCGGATCCCCGAGCGCCTCCCGGACGCGACGCGCGGCATCCTCCATGCGTCGAGGTGCGCCGCCGGACGCGGGTCGCTCCCCCAAGACCTCGTCGAGGATGCGGCGGTGCTCGCGCACGTCCCACGGGAGCCCGGCGGCCTGGAGCTCCACGGCGATCAGCGCGCCGGCGGCCTCCGCCGCGATCAGCAGCCGGAGCCTTCCGGAGTCTGCAGATCGGCTCACCGCGTCGCGCTGGCGGCGGAATTCGTCCAGGCACTCGTCGGTCCCGATCGGGGGACCCGCCGCGGCCGCCGCACCGTCGAGGTCGAACAGCGCCGGGGCGGGCGCGTCCTCGCCGGTGAAGGGCGGGCAGTCCCAGTCGGTCGGCGACCCGGCACTCGCATCACTGTGCGCGACGAACCCAGGTGTCAGGGCCGAATCGCGCAGGATCGCATGAGACAGGCGCAGATCGTGGCATCGCGAGACGCGGACTCCCGAACCGAGGAGAGCGGCGTACCAGCGCGGCGTGTCGTTCCAGACCCACCGCGGCGAATGGGCGCGCTCGAACGTGCGCACCCACTCCCCCAGGTCCGCTTCCGCGAGCGTCAGACGCTCCCGCTCCGCGCCGTCGATGTCCAACACCGCGGCTGAAATCCCGCCGGCGGCGCGCCCCAGAACGACGAAAGCCTGATCGTCATCGCGATGCACGGCGGCCCCTCCCACCAGGCACGGCGGCGAGGGGTGGGATCACAAGCCGGAATCCTCCGCGCGCACCAGGATGCATCCGCATTCAGGGCACGTGACGACGGCATCGGTCTGGGCGAGGCGGATCGTCTGCAGGTCGGTGCCCGCGATCATCATGTGGCACCCTTCGCACGTCCGGCGTCGCAGATAGGCGGCCCCGGCGCTGCGTGCCGCCACCTTCTCGTACATCGCGACGAGGTCCGCGGGGATGGCGGCGACCAGCGCGCCGCGGTCGCGGGTCGCAGCATCGAAAGCGGCGGTGGCTTCGGCCACGATCCGCTTCGCCTCGGCACTGAGAGCCGTGCCCTCGTCGTTCGTCTGCGCGATGAGCGCTTCCTGTTCGGCGACGGCGGCTTCGGCGACCTCGAGCCGCTCCATGAGTTCGAGCTCAGCATCCTCGAGGTCGTTCTTGCGGCGGGCGAGGGACTGCAGCTCGCTCTCCAGCCCCTGCGCTTCTTTCGCGTTGCTCGTCGCCGCGAGCCGCTCCGCGTCGCGGGCGCGACGGGCGTCCACCATCGCCACGTCGGATTCGATGCGGGCGAGATCCGCCCGCAGATCGTCGCGGATGCCGAGACGCGATGTCAGCTCCTGCGACAGCGTCTGACGCTGCGTGATCAGCGCCTGCACGCGGGCAGCCTGAGGCGGATTGCGACGCGCGTTCTCAGCCTGTCGGATGCGGGTGTCGAGCTCGGCGAGTTCGACGAGACGGCGCTGGTCGGCGGGAAGTGCATTCACGTGGGCCCTGCCGGGATCGAACCGACGACATCCACGGTGTAAACGTGGCGCTCTACCAGCTGAGCTAAAGGCCCTTGCGGCAAGTCTAGGACGCGGCGCCCGCGACGACTTCGTACGACGGGATACTCGCTAGGCTGGCAGACGGTGCGTTGTGCCCGCTCGACAAAGCCCGCTGCGCATCGCTTGCGATCACCTGGCACGATCTGCCAGAGAACGAAAGGTCTTCCGTGACTGTTCACGACCAGGATCCGTATTCACAGGGCCCCCTCGACAGCGATCCCGAAGAGACCGCGGAGTGGCAGGAATCCCTCGAGCAGCTCGTCGCCGCGAAGGGCCACGGCCGCGGCCGCGAGATCATGCTCAGCCTGCTCAAGCGCTCGAAGGACCTGCACCTCGGCGTGCCGATGGTCCCGACGACCGACTACATCAACACGATCGCCCCCGAGAACGAGCCGGACTTCCCCGGCGACGAGGAGATCGAACGCCGCTACCGCGCCTGGATCCGCTGGAACGCCGCGGTCACGGTGCACCGCGCGCAGCGCCCCGGAATCGGGGTCGGCGGTCACATCTCCACGTACGCATCCTCCGCGTCGCTGTACGAAGTGGGCTTCAACCACTTCTTCCGCGGCGCCGACCACCCCTCCGGCGGCGACCAGATCTTCATTCAGGGTCACGCGTCCCCGGGCACGTACGCGCGTGCGTTCCTGGAAGGTCGTCTGACCGAGAAGCAGCTCGACGGCTTCCGCCAGGAGAAGTCGGCTGCGCCGAACGGCATCCCTTCGTACCCGCACCCGCGCCTCATGCCGGAGTTCTGGCAGTTCCCGACCGTGTCGATGGGCCTCGGCCCGATCAACGCGATCTACCAGGCGATGACGAACAAGTACCTCACGAACCGCGGGATCAAGGATCTGTCGGACTCGCACGTGTGGGCGTTCCTCGGCGACGGCGAGATGGACGAGGTCGAGAGCCGCGGTCAGCTCCAGGTGGCCGCGAACGAGGGTCTGGACAACCTGACCTTCGTCGTCAACGCGAACCTGCAGCGACTGGACGGGCCCGTCCGTGGGAACGGAAAGATCATCCAGGAGCTGGAGAGCTTCTTCCGCGGCGCCGGCTGGAACGTCATCAAGGTCGTGTGGGGTCGCGAGTGGGACGAGCTGCTGTCGCGCGACACCGACGGCGCGCTGCTGAACCTCATGAACGTCACTCCGGACGGCGACTACCAGACCTACAAGACGGAGGACGGCGCGTACGTCAGGGAGAACTTCTTCGGCCGCGATGAGCGCACCCGTGCGCTCGTGAAGGACTACACGGACGACCAGATCTGGGGTCTGAAGCGCGGTGGTCACGACTACCGCAAGGTGTACGCGGCGTACAAGGCCGCCGTCGAGCACAAGGGTCAGCCCACCGTCATCATCGCCAAGACCATCAAGGGCTACGGCCTGGGCAAGCACTTCGAGGGTCGCAATGCGACCCACCAGATGAAGAAGATGACCCTCGACGACCTCAAGCACTTCCGCGACGAGATGCACATCCCGGTGACGGATGCCCAGCTCGAGGAGAACCCGTACCTGCCGCCGTACTACAACCCCGGTCAGCAGGACGAGACGATCCAGTACCTCATGGAGCGTCGGCGGGCTCTCGGCGGCTTCCTCCCCGAACGTCGTTCCACGCACGTGGGCCTCCAGCTTCCCGACGACTCCGCGTACGCGCAGCCCAAGAAGGGCTCCGGCACGCAGGAGATCGCCACGACGATGGCGTTCGTCCGACTGCTGAAGGACCTGCTGCGCGCGAAGGGATTCGGCAACCGCATCGTGCCGATCATCCCGGACGAGGCCCGCACGTTCGGCATGGACGCGTTCTTCCCGACCGCCAAGATCTACAACCCGAACGGCCAGCACTACACCTCGGTCGACCGGGAGCTGCTGCTCGCCTACAAGGAGAGCCCGCAGGGTCAGATCATGCACGTCGGCATCAACGAGGCGGGCGCCCTCGCCGCCTTCACCGGCGTCGGCACGTCCTACTCGACCCACGGCGAACCGCTCATCCCGGTCTACATCTTCTACTCGATGTTCGGCTTCCAGCGCACCGGCGACGCCCAGTGGGCCGCCGGCGACCAGATGGCGCGCGGCTTCATCATCGGCGCGACCGCCGGTCGGACGACTCTGACCGGTGAGGGTCTGCAGCACGCCGACGGGCATTCTCACCTGCTCGCGTCGACGAACCCCGCGACGGTTTCCTACGATCCCGCGTACGGCTACGAGATCGCCCACATCGTGCGCGCGGGCCTGGACCGGATGTACGGCGGCCAGCACGAGGATCCGAACGTCATGTACTACCTCACGGTGTACAACGAGCCGCTCGTGCAGCCCGCGGAGCCGGCCGATGTCGACATCGACGGCATCGTGCGCGGCATCCACCGCATCTCGCGGGGGGAGGGCGACGGCCCCCGCGCCCAGCTCCTCGCCTCGGGCGTCGGTGTGCCGTGGGCGCTGGAGGCGCAGCAGCTGCTGAAGGACGACTGGGGCGTGATCGCGGACGTGTGGTCGGTGACGTCGTGGACCGAGTTGCGTCGCGACGGTCTCGCCGCGGACGAGCACAACTTCCTGCATCCCGATCAGGAGCCGCGCACGGCGTACATCACGGAGAAGCTGCGTGACACGCCCGGTCCCGTGGTCGCGGTCAGCGACTACATGCACGCCGTCCAGGATCAGATCCGGCCGTGGGTGCAGCACAACTTCGCGACCCTCGGTGCGGACGGCTTCGGCTTCTCCGACACACGGGCCGCGGCGCGCCGGTTCTTCAAGATCGACGGCCCGTCGGTCGTCGTGCGTACGCTCCAGTCGCTCGCCGAAGAAGGATCCGTCGATCGGTCGCTGGCGGCGCAGGCGATCGAGAAGTACCGCCTCCACGACGTGACCGCCGGAACCAGCGGCAACGCGGGCGGCGAGAGCTGACCGCACGCATGGCCTCCCGCCCGGCGCAGATGGACAAGACCGAGACCCTCGCGTGGCTGAGGAAGATCTCGGGCGACCTGGCGAGTGCCACGATCAAGCGGCTCGAGGACACCCTTCCGTGGTACGCCGAGATGCCGCCTGCGCGACGCTCCGCCGTGGGGCTTGTCGCGCAGGCGGGCATCTCGTCGTTCATCCAGTGGTACGACGACCCGACGTCCACCCCGTGGATCGCCGCGGACATCTTCGCCGCCGCTCCGAGGGAGCTGCTGCGCAGCGTCAGCCTGACCCAGACTCTGCAGCTGATCCGGGTCACCGTGGAGGTCACCGAAGAGCGCCTGGTCGGAAAAGGCGACGACCTGCGCGAAGGCATCCTGCGCTATTCGCGAGACGTCGCCTTCGCCGCGGCGGACGTGTACGCGCGGGCGGCCGAGGCGCGCGGGCTCTGGGACGCGCGCCTGGAGGCGCTCGTCGTCGATTCGATCCTGACCGGTGAGGCCGACGAGGAGCTGCCCAGCCGCATCGCCGCCCTCGGCTGGCACGGGCACGGCGAGGTGGCGGTGCTCGTCGGCACCACTCCCCCGCAGTTCGACGTCGATCAGCTCCGGCGCAGTGCACGCAAGCTCGGTGTCGACGTGCTCATCGGCGTGCAGGGGTCCAGACTCGTGCTCGTCCTCGGTCGCGCGGAGCTGCCGGGACGCCCGGACGACGAGCCGGAACTGCCGTTCCCCGAGATCGCCAAGCGGCTCGAGCCGGGGTTCGGACCGGGCTTCCTCGTGCTCGGTCCTGCCGTCCCCGCCCTCGTGGACGCGAGCCAGAGCGCCCGCGCGTCGCTCGCCGGATTCGCCGTCGCCCGCGCCTGGCGCAACGCGCCGCGTCCGGTCGAGGCCGACGACCTGCTGCCGGAGCGCGCACTCGCGGGCGACCCCCTCGCGAAGCAGACCCTGGTCGAGCGGATCTACCGCCCCCTGCAGTCGCACAGCGCGGACCTGGTCACCACGCTCTGGAGCTATCTCGACAACGGTCGCTCCCTCGAGGCCACGGCGCGCGAGCTCTTCGTGCACCCGAACACGGTGCGGTACCGCCTGAAGCGCGTCTCGGACGTCATCGGGTGGGATGCGACGGGTCCGCGAGAGGCGCTCATCCTGCAGACCGCCTTGATCCTGGGCTCGATCGGGGGCGATTCCGCGCGCCGCCGTATCCCGTCGCTGCGGCGGAGCACGAACTGATCACGACCGCCGCCCGGCGACGCTCTGTGCGGCGCGCACAAAGCCTCGGCCGATTGTTGTGACGAGATCGCCAGAACCGCTCGGATGATCCTTGGCAGGATGGGATGGTGATGATCGCCGTCTTCCCGGGCCAGGGTTCCCAGACTCCCGGATTCCTCAGCCCGTGGCTGTCCGTCGACGGCGCCGCCGAGCGCGTGTCCTCGTATTCCGAATGGGCGGGGGTCGACCTCCTCGCCGCCGGTACGGAGTGGGACGCTGACCGCATCCGCGACACGCAGGTCGCACAGCCTCTCATCGTCGCGGCGAGTCTGCTCTCCTGGCACGCATTGGCCGACCGCTCCGCGGTCGCGGGCGTCGCCGGTCACTCCGTGGGCGAGTTCGCGGCGGCCGCCGCTGCGGGCGTGCTCTCCGATGAGGACGCGCTGCGACTCGTCGGCATCCGTGGTCGTGCGATGGCCGCGGCGGCCGCCGCGGAGCAGACGGGCATGAGCGCAGTCATCGGCGGCGATCAGGATGCCGTCGTCTCCCGGCTGGAGGAGCTCGGGCTCACCCCCGCCAACTACAACGGCGCGGGTCAGATCGTCGCGGCAGGATCCCTCGCCGGGCTCCAGGCTCTGAGTGCGGAGCCGCCGCAGGGCACGCGCGTCATCCCACTGCAGGTCGCGGGTGCCTTCCACACCGACTACATGGCTCCCGCCGTGCAGGTGCTCCGTGCGGCGGCCGACGCCGTGCAGCCCGCAGATCCCGGCGTGACACTCTGGTCGAACCGCGACGGCGCGCCGGTCGAGTCCGGG
Organism: Microbacterium sp. NPDC064584; assembly: GCF_040687315.1. Taxonomy (NCBI): domain Bacteria; kingdom Bacillati; phylum Actinomycetota; class Actinomycetes; order Micrococcales; family Microbacteriaceae; genus Microbacterium; species Microbacterium sp. NPDC064584. The sequence goes on from NZ_JBFBMZ010000003.1 coordinate 212,795, forward strand.
GCCGCCTTCGTCGCCGCCCTCGTCGATCAAGTGGCCTCGCCCGTGCGGTGGGATCTGTGCATGGACTCCTTCGCCGAGGCCGGGGTGACCGGTATCGTCGAGCTGTCGCCGGCGGGCACCCTGACAGGCCTGGCCAAGCGTGCACTCCGGGGAGTTCCGAGTGTCGCCGTCAAGACGCCCGACGACCTCCCCGCCGCTCAGACGCTTCTGAGCGGATCTCAGGCATGACCGGAGCAGCGCATATGGCCCCCACCCTCATTCAGTCGACCGGCGCCGCGCACACGCGCATCTACGCATACGGCGCCGCGCGCGGCGAGATCGCCGTCCCCAACGAGGATTTGATCGGGCCCATCGACTCGAGCGACGAGTGGATCCGCCAGCGCACGGGGATCGTCACGCGCACACGAGCCGTCCACGACACCGACGCGATCGATCTGGCGACGGATGCCGCGCGCGAGGCGATCGAGAAGTCCGGGGTGGCGGCATCCGACATCGACGCCGTGATCGTCGCGACGATCTCGAACCCGAAGCAGACTCCATCCGTCTCGGCGATCGTGGCCGACCGCGTCGGCTCGAACCCGGCCGCCGCCTACGACGTGAACGCGGCCTGCGCCGGATTCGCCTACGGTGTCGCACAGGCTGACGCGCTCATCCGGGCGGGCGCGGCGCACTACGCGCTCGTGATCGGCACGGAGAAGCTGAGCGACGTCGTCGACCCGACGGATCGGAGCATCTCGTTCCTCCTCGGTGACGGAGCCGGCGCCGTGGTGGTCGGTCCGAGCGAGACGCCGGGAATCGGTCCCACGATCTGGGGGTCCGACGGTTCCAAGGCGGAAGCGGTCGGGATGAACGGCACGCTCACGCAGTTCCGCGACGGTGAGGTGCCGTGGCCGACACTTCGCCAGGAGGGACCGACGGTCTTCCGCTGGGCGGTGTGGGAGATGGTCAAGGTCGCGCGCCAGGCGCTCGAGGCGGCCGGGGTGACGGCATCCGATCTGGCGGCCTTCGTCCCCCATCAGGCCAACATGCGCATCATCGACGAGTTCGCCAAGCAGCTGAAGCTGCCCGACACCGTCGTGATCGGCCGTGACATCGAGACGACCGGGAACACGTCGGCCGCGTCGATCCCGCTCGCGACGCACCGACTGCTGCAGGAGCACCCCGAGCTCAGCGGCGGGCTCGCGCTGCAAATCGGCTTCGGCGCCGGTCTCGTGTTCGGCGCCCAGGTCGTCGTCCTTCCCTGACCCAGCCGACCCCCGACTCTAGACTGAACAGGGCCCCGACCGGGCCACCCCGAAGAACAGGAGAAACCATGGCATTCAGCAACGACGAGGTCCTCGCGGGACTCGCCGAGCTCATCACCGACGAAACGGGGATCTCGGCCGACGAGGTCGCCCTGGAGAAGTCGTTCACCGATGACCTCGACATCGACTCGATCTCGATGATGACGATCGTCGTCAACGCCGAGGAGAAGTTCGGCGTCACGATCCCCGACGACGAGGTCAAGAACCTCAAGACCGTCGGCGACGCCGTCACCTTCATCACGTCCAACCAGGCCTGACCGCGTTCCCGGGTCCGCTCGGATCCCGGTCCTTCGACGCACATTCCGGTGGGGGCGAACGCCCCCACCGGCTCACCTTGAGGATGAGACACACGCATGAGCACCCCCCGCATCGTCGTCACCGGCATCGGCGCGTCCTCGCCGCTGGGCGGCACCGCCCCCGAGAGCTGGTCCGCCCTTCTCGACGGCGTCTCCGGCGCGCGCACCCTCGAGTACGACTGGGTGGAGCAGTACCAGCTGCCGGTGACGTTCGCCGCCGAGGCGAAGGTGCGCCCGGACACGGTGCTCGAGCGGCCGCAGGCCAAGCGCCTGGACCCGTCCTCGCAGTTCGCGCTCGTCGCCGCCATGGAGGCCTGGGCGGACGCCGGGAGCCCTGACGTCGATCCGGACCGCCTGGGCGTCGACTTCGCCACCGGGATCGGCGGTGTCTGGACGCTTCTGGACGCGTGGGACACGCTTCGCGAGAAGGGGCCGCGGCGGGTGATGCCGATGACGGTCCCGATGCTGATGCCCAACGCCGCAGCCGGCAACCTCTCGCTGCACTTCGGCGCGCGTGCCTACGCGCGTACCGTCGCGAGCGCGTGTGCGTCGAGCACGGAATCGATCATCAACGCGATCGAGCACCTGCGCGCCGGCCTCGCCGACGTCGTGATCGCGGGCGGCACGGAGTCGGCCATCCACCCGATCACGATCGCTTCCTTCGCCTCGATGCAAGCGCTGTCCAAGCGCAACGACGACCCCGCGCACGCCTCACGCCCCGGCAGCATCGACCGCGACGGCTTCGTCATGGGCGAGGGTGCCGGCGTCCTCATCCTCGAGACCGAGGAGCACGCGCGCGCCCGCGGGGCCAAGATCTACGCCGCGGTCGTCGGCGGCGGGGTCACGGCCGATTCGTACCACATCACCGCGAACGACCCCGAGGGCACCGGTGCTGCCCGTGCGGTGCGCGCCGCGCTGGAGATGGCGGATGCCGCTCCCGGCGACGTCACGCACATCAACGCGCACGCAACCTCGACCCCCGTCGGCGATCCGAACGAGTACGTCGCGCTCAAGACGGTGTTCGGGGATCGGATCGACGAGATCCCGGTCTCGGCGACGAAGGCGTCGACCGGTCACCTCCTGGGTGGAACGGGCGCGCTGGAGGCGATCTTCACGGTCCTCGCGCTGCAGGACCGTGTGGCTCCGCCGACGATCAACCTCACCGAGCAGGATCCGGCGGTCCCGTTCCGGATCTCCGGCGAGCCGCAGCCGCTGGGCGACGGCCCGCAGCTAGCGATCAGCAACTCGTTCGGCTTCGGCGGCCACAACGCCGTCGTCGCCTTCGCCTCCGTTTGAGACAACGGTGCGCGACCGCGCACCGCGCTTCCCGTCGAGATGGTGGGTTTCCCGGCGAGATGGTGGGTTTCCCGTCGAGATGGTGGGTTTCCCGTCGAGATGGTGTGCACCGTCTCGGTGGAGGATGGACCGTCTCGGCGGAGGATGCACCGTCTCGGCGGAGGATGCACCATCTCGGTGGAGGTTGGACCGTCTCGGTGGAGGATACGGAGGGCGAAGCGGATGCCGGGAACGGCGGCCGCGGCGGAACCGCGGTGCGCATCCACGACACGAAGACGCCCCCGATGAGTTCGGGGGCGTCTGTCGTTTCAGGCGGCGATTCGCGGTCTCGGCGTCCGGGAGCAGAGTCTCCGACCGCCGGTAATGGCGCCTGCGCCGCCCGAGGCCCGGGTCAGCCGACCTTGTGCAGCCACACCACGGAAGCATCGTCGCTGGCATGGCGGAAGGGCTCGAGCTCCTCGTCCCACGCGGCGCCGAGCGCCACCTGGAGTTCGTGCTGCAGTTCGGCCGGGTCGCCCGCGGCGAGTTCCATCGCGTAGCGGATGCGATCCTCTCCGATCACGACGTTGCCCGCGGTGTCCGTCTGGGCGTAGTGGATTCCGAGACCCGGGGTGTGCAGCCACCGACCGCCGTCACTGCGGGGCGACGGATCCTCGCTCACCTCGAAGCGCAAGTGCTCCCACCCGCGGATCGCGGTCGCGAGCGCGGCTCCCGTGCCGGCGGCGCCCTCCCAGTAGAACTCGGCCCGACGGCTGCCGGCGAGCACCGGCTGATCGCTCCAGTCGAAGCTCACGGCGTAGCCGAGGGCACGACCGACAGCCCACTCCAGGTGCGGGCACAATGCTCGTGGCGCAGAGTGAATGAAGATCACTCCACGCGACTGTGGTGAAGCCATGATCTCTCCGTTTCGTCAGGTGCGTCTTCCCCTACGACCTGAACGGAGCATCTCGGCGAGTATCCGGTTGTCCTGCCATTATCGCCGGAAGGGCGCCCGAATCACAAGCGTGTGATTCGGGCGCCCTTCGCGGATCGAGCGGTCGCTCAGGCCTCGCTCATCGCCTGGACCTCGACCTGTCCCTTTGCGGCGTAGTACGCCGCACGTGCGGCATCCTTCCGCGCCTGCTCGGCGTATCCGGCGTCCAGGACATCCTGCGGAACCTCGACGCTCTCGACGTGGTTCACGCCGTTGTACTTCTCGATGTAGGCGTCCAACTCCGGCCCCGACGTCCAGGAGGTGATGAGGCAGTAGCGCGGCTCGGTGCCGTTGTGGGTGGCCGCGTGCCACAGGCGCTGCGTGTCGATGATCAGCTGGGCGCCCGCCGGCAGCGCGATGCGCACCTCACCGGCCGGATCCGTGCGGTTCTCGCGCAGCACGAAGTAGCTGTCCTTGTCGTCGGTGAGGTTGAAGAATCCGCGAACGACCCAGCCGGTCCCGTCGGGGTTCAGTCGGTTGTTGTCGTCCTGGTGCAGGTTGTAGAGGCATTCGCCGTACGGGGTGGGCTGCAGCTCGATGACACGGCAGCGACCGACGTTCGCACCCGGCTCCTGGGCACGGCGCGTGAGGTTCGGTGCCTTCTCGACCTGGGAGTCGATCCAGACGCCGTCCTTGTCGGTGCGCGGCGGCTTGTGGTTCCAGAATCCGTTGCACTCGATCTCGCCGAATGCGCTGGCCAGCGGCGCGAAGCGCGTGTCGCCGGAGGACTTCCAGTCGTTGTACTCGATGTCCAGCCATTCCTTCGGATCGAGTTCCTGGTTGTAGCGGTCGAGGACGACATAGCCGGTCTCTTCGAGAGCGGCGGAGGTGATGTAACCCATGAGGTGGATCGGCCTTTCGTAGGGAGCCAGCACGTTTTAACAGGCTCGACTTAGGCAAGCCTATCCCGCGGTCCTGAACGCGCCACGGAGGCGGCCGTGAATAACCGGGCCCGGCGGGGGTCGCGGCTAGACTCGACAGTCGGATCATCCAGGGGGCGGAAACACCACATGACGACGGCCACGAACATCGAGGCGACAGCCGTCAACACCCTCTCCTGGCTCGCCTCCCTCGACGCGACGATCGTGGTCCCCGTCTACCAGCGGCAGTACCGCTGGGACATCGGCGGATGCGAACAGCTGCTCTCCGATGTCCGCGCGGTGGCCGACTCCGATCCGCACCACATGCACTTCATCGGTTCTGTCCTGTCCTCGACCGATGGCGACGGGGATGACCTCGTCCTGATCGACGGGCAGCAGCGCATCACGACGCTCATGCTCCTGATCGCCGCACTCCACCACACCGTGCAGCACGATGACACCGAACTCGCCAGCGTCCTCGAGCGGGTGCTCACCGGCCCGGACGGACGGACCAAGCTCCGCCCGCACGAGGCGTGGGCGGACGTCTTCGAGAGCGTCGTCTTCGACGACCGGCCGGCCGACGGCTCTCTCCGGGACTCACGGTTCGACGACAACTACGCGTTCTTCCGCAGCAAGATCAGCCGAGGCGATGCCGCGCACATCTGGCGCGGACTGCAGAAGCTCGAGCATGTGGCGATCACGCTCGGCGCGGGGGCGAACGCGCAGCAGATCTTCGCGAGCCTGAACTCGACCGGCGAACCGCTGCGCGACCACGAGCTCATCCACAACTACGTCCTCATGGGCCTGTCCCACGCGCAGCAGCGGCAGATCGAGGAGGAGTTCTGGCTCCCGATCGAGCGCAACACGGGTGCATCGATTGCGGCGTTCTGGCGCCACTACATGGTGATGCTCACGGGACGCGAGGTCGCGGCATCCGGTGATCACGGCGTCTACGGCGAGTTCCGTTCGCGCTTCCCTCGTCTGGATGTTGACACCCTGCGCCGCCACGCCGCCCACTGGCGGGCGAGCTCCGAGGTCTATCGCACCCTGCTCGAGCCCGAATCCGAGACGGATGCCGAACTCTCGCAGCGTCTGCGACAGCTCGCGGTCGTCGGCAAGGGCATGAATCCGCTCGTGATGCGTGCCCTGATGGAGCTGCGGAGCGGGGAGGCGGAGCGGGAGACGGTCCTGCGCACGCTGGATGCCGTCCAGACGCTGCTGCTGCGTCGCGCGGTCGCAGGACTCCCTCTCGATCGCCTTGTGGCGCGCCTGTGTCGCGCGCGGGACGAGTCGGAGAGCGCGCTCACTGCGGCGATCGCGAGGATCACGCCGTCCGACGAGCGGATGCGGGCGGCCCTGCGATTCGCCGAGCTCCCCCATCCCGCCTACGTGCTCGCGCGGCTGGCGGGCATCGAGGACAGCCGGGAATTCGCGGTCGACCACATCGCTCCCCTGTCGCCCGCGGCGACGTGGAGCGGTGACGGCGAGCGGGTCTGGGCCGATTACACCGATGACGAGCAGAACAGCCACCGCGCCCTCGCGAAGACGCTCGGCAACCTGGCTCTCCTCGAGGACGAGCTGGCGCTGCGCGTCCTGGACGCGTCGTTCGTCGACAAGCGCGACCGTGCCTACGCACGCAGCGCGGTGGCGCAGACCCGGGCGCTCGCGGACGTCGGCGCGTGGGACACCACGGGGATCGCCGCACGGGCGAGGGTGCTGACCGAGCGTTTCATCGAGGTGTGGCCGCGTGCGGACATCGTCGGGATCGACGACGACGGGCTGACGCCTGTTCTGGATGCCGTGCTCCGGCGCGGATTCCCCCCGGGGTGGCAGCGGGAGTTCGCCTACGTCGAGTACCGCGGCGAGCACTGGGAGGTTCCGGACGTCAAGTACCTTTTCAACCGGATCTTCAAGCGCCTCTGGGCCGACGACCGGGACAGCGTCGTCCGCTTCAGTGCGCGTCGCGGTGGCCCCGTGTACGGATCGAAGGCCTGGAACGGGCAGTGGGACGCTCTCGATGAGGCCCACTTCCTCTACATGGGCTGGGACCTGCACTACATGCTCTCTGCGGTGCAGGGAGTGCTCGGCGAGGCAGGCTTCGCGCCGGAGGTGTTCGTCAAGTACTCCTACATCGGCAACGCGATGTGAATCTCGGTGGGGCGGGTGGGACTTGAACCCACGATCGTCGGGTTATGAGCCCGCTGCCTTGACCAGCTTGGCCACCGCCCCGCGAGGATCGAGCCTACCGTCCCTCGGGGAGGTGGACCGACCTCAGCGACGTGACGGCTTGTCGTCGTCGACGGGCGGGTTCGGCCACACCTTCGCGACGGCTTCGTCGAACTTCTCGGAGTTCGTCTTCGGCGCGCCGGGGTCGCTCTGCGTGCTCCCCCGCTGGATCGGCAGTGCCTGGCTGTCGCTGAGCACCTGAGGGTGGTTGCGTGCGAGATCGTAGACGCCGATCACGGCGATGACCCCCGCGACGCCGAAGCCGATGTAGGCCCACAGCGGCGCGTTCGCGGCCTCGCCGAGGACGGTGAGACCGATGATGATCGCCACGATCGGATCGATGACGGTGAGGCCCGCGATCACCAGGTCGGGGGGACCCGACGAGTACGCCGTCTGCACGAAGTACGCGCCGATCCCGGCCGCGAGGAGCAGGGCGACCAAACACATCACGGTGAGCCACTCGAAGTCGCCGGACTGGATCCGGCTGATCACGACCTTCGCCAGCGTCGCGACGAATCCGTACATCACGCCCGCGCCGATGATGTAGAACAGCGCCTTCATCCGGCGCCGGAGCCATAGCCACAACGCCGCGAAAGCAATCATGACGACGGCGAGGATGACGAGGATCGTGATGAGCTGAGAGGTCGTGACCGGCTCATCGGTGGCGACGAGCGCGGCGATCGTGACGAAGATGAAGATGCCGCCGACGCATTCGATGATGGCTCGGATGGAGCGCTTCGTCGGGCGGTGGCCGCTGATGCGGGCGTTGAGGAGCGTCGTGATCACGAGCGCGATCGCCCCGAGCGGCTGCACCACGATGAGCGGGGCGAACGACAGGGCGCCCAGCTGGCAGCCGATCGCGAGTCCCAGCATGACCGTCCCGACGACCCAGGAGGGACGCGTGAGGAGGCGCCCCAGCTGGGCGGCGGTGAGACCTCCCGCAGCCGCACCGCCCGAAAGGGTCTCGACCTTGGTGACGCCGCGGTGCTGATACTGCGCGCCGAACGACATGAAGACGGCGCCCAGCAGCGCCAGCGGGATGCCGATCAGAAGCGACGGATTGTCGAAGACGCCGACCAGGGCGTCGCCGACGTCCTGGATATTGTCGATTTCGCTCCCCGGCCACATCACCCTCCGACACTAACCGCACGCCTCGCTCGATAGGCTCAAGGCGTGGCCGTTCTGCCGATTCGCATCATGGGTGATCCGGTGCTGCACGCACCCGCTGCCGCCGTCGAGGAGATCACCGAGGAGGTGCGGACTCTCGTCGAGGACATGTTCGAGACGATGGATGCCGCTCCCGGCGTGGGCCTCGCGGCCCCGCAGGTGGGGGTCGGGCTGCGGATCTTCACGTACAGCTACCAGGACGACGACGGGCAGCCCTGGCGCGGGGTGATCATCAATCCGACGCTGTGGATCGCCCCTCTCGAGCCGGGCGAGCCGGATCCGGACGAGGAATCCGAGGGGTGCCTCTCCTTCCCGGGCGAGCGCTTCCCGCTCCGGCGATCTGAACGTGCCCTGATCACCGGACAGGATCTGGATGGCGCGCCGGTGCGCATCGAGGTGGACGGCTGGCGGGCGCGCATCCTTCAGCACGAATTCGATCACCTGGACGGCGTCCTCTACGTCGACCGCCTCGACGACGGCGATTGGAAGACCGTGCAGAAGATCGCGCGCAAGCGCGGGTGGGGGCGGCCGGGCAGCTCATGGATGCCGGGCGTCGACGACATCGACGCGTGAGTCCCGGTTCTGCGGAAACGAAGAACGGCCTTCGGAGTGGAGTCCGAAGGCCGTTCGCTCCCCGGCTTGGACTCGAACCAAGAACCTATCGGTTAACAGCCGATTGCTCTGCCAATTGAGCTACCGAGGAATGCGCCCGCGAGCGGGCAACTCGAAAAGCTTAGCAAACCACGAGGCGACCTCGTGACGTCATGACGCGATCAATCTGTGGTCGTCGTCTCCCCCGGGTGTCCACAGCAGGTCGGTCATCCCGTGCCCGTAGGCGACGGCATGGCCGCTGCGCAGCACGAGCACATCCGCGTCCAGTCCGCTGACGACGTCGGGGTCGTTCGTGGCGACGACCGTGGACATGCCGTACTCGCTGCGACGCCGCAGGATCGCGTCGCGGGCGGCGAGTCGGACTTCGACGTCCATGTTCGCGAAGGGTTCGTCGGCGATGAGCACGCGCGGCTGAAGGACGAGCGCGCGTGCCAGCACGACGCGCTGGCGCATACCGGCGCTCAGTTCGTACGGGTACCTGGCGGCGGCGCCGAGCGGGAGCATCAGTTCGTCCAGCAGCGTGGCGACCCGCACGGCCAGGGCGCGCTGGTTCACGCGCCGGTCGCGGCTCGTGATCGGCTCGCCGATCACGTCGGCGACGGTCAGTCGGGAGGGGAGGCGTGCGCCCGCCGATTGCGCGAGGTGGCCCGTGAGGTAGGTGAGGGTGCGGTGGGCCCGCCCGGGACGGCGGACCGGGATGCCCTCCACGTGGGCTTCGCCCCCGACGACGGCGAGTCCGGGCTCGTTCGCGCCGGCGAGAACGGCCAGCAGGCTGGACTTGCCGGACCCCGTCGGCCCCATCACCGCGAGCGTCTGCGCGTGCGGCAGCACGAAGGAGACTCCGTCGATCACCCGGACATCCGGGCCGCCGCGCGATGCGCGGGCGATCGACAGGTCGGTCGAGCGGATCGCGACGTCGGCGTCGAGGCGGCGGGGCATCTGTTCATCTTGCCCCGGCGCGCCGCTGCGCGCCACCGTCCGCATCAGGATGTGCCGGTCCGAGGGTCGATCACTCGTCCGCCGTGAGCCGCTGACGCTCGGCATCCAGCTCGCGCAGCCGCATGCGGATCGTGCGACCTTCCGTCGAATCGGGTGCGACGCGCTGGATCGCCCCAAGGAGCTCGGACTTCTCCTGCTCGACCGCGCGGACGACCAGCCTCCGGGCGAGCGAGGCGGTCGAGGTGCTCGCCGCCTCGTCGGTCAGGGCTGGGAAGTCGGTGGTCAGCAGCTCTGCGGCCAGGGAGCGGTAGGGCTCCCGCACCGCGGACACGGCATCCGCCGCCCACCCCGGGCGGGACAGGTCGGGGACGGCAGCGACCGAGGTCCGCACCGCATCGAGCGCGGGGTGGCGGAAGGGGAGCGCGAGGGCACGGTGGAGCAGTGCGGGATCCAGTCGGTGACCGAACTGCAGGATGCCCATGAGGGCGTCGCGCTCCAGTGCGACGTCCGGCGTCCGCGGCAGGGTCGCGATCGAGACCCGCAGCTGGGGCGGTGCCTCACCGTTCGGATCCTCGGGTGCGGGCGCCGCCGGCCGCTCGGAGCGGGGGTCGCCGCCGCCCTGCCGTGCCGCCCGCTCGACGGCTGCGCGGACTTCGCCGATCTCCAGACCCAGCCGCCGCGCCAGCACGCGCACGTAGCCCGGGCGCAGCGAGGGATCGCGGATGTCCGCGACGATCGGCGCCGCCGCGCGCAGGGCGCCGGCACGGCCCTCGACCGTGCCCAGGGCGAACCCGGCGAGCCGCTGGTCGATGACGAACTCGAACATGGGCACTTTCGTGTCCATCAGGGCCCGCACGGCTCCGTCGCCGCGCTGCAGCCGCAGGTCGCAGGGATCGAGTCCCTCCGGAGCGACCGCGACGTAGGTCTGTGCGGCGAAGCGCTTCTCGTCGGCGAATGCGCGCAACGCCGCCTTCTGCCCGGCAGCGTCCGGATCGAACGTGAACACCACTTCCCCCGACGCGGTGTCATCCCCCATGACACGACGCAGCACCGTGATGTGGTCGGCGCCGAACGCCGTGCCGCAGCTCGCGATCGCGGTGGTGATGCCGGCGAGGTGACAAGCCATCACGTCGGTGTACCCCTCGACGACCACGACGCGGTGATCGCGGGAGATGTCGCGCTTGGCGAGGTCGAGTCCGTACAGCACCTGCGACTTGCGGTAGACCGGCGTCTCGGGGGTGTTGAGGTACTTCGGCCCCTGGTCGTCGTCGTAGAGCTTTCGCGCTCCGAAGCCGATCACCTGACTCGTCACGTCGCGGATCGGCCACACCAGGCGCCCTCGGAAGCGGTCGTACACTCCCCGCTGTCCCTGCGAGACCAGTCCGACGGTGCTCAGCTCCTCATCGGTGAACCCCTGCGCGTGCAGCGCATCCCGGAGATTCGACCATCCCTTGGGCGCGTACCCGACGCCGAAGTGCGCCGCAGCACCGGCATCGAATCCCCGTTCGCCGAGGAAGCGACGACCCGCCTCTGCTTCGGCGCCGGCCAACTGCGCGCGGAAGAACTCCGCGGCGGCGGCGTTCGCGGCGTACATCCGGGCGCGGCCGGTGGACTGCGGAGCGGCTCCGCCGTCCTCGTAGTGCAGGGTGTAGCCGATGCGGCCGGCGAGACGCTCGACGGCCTCGGTGAACGACACGTGGTCCATCGCCCGGAGGAACGAGTACACGTCGCCGGACTCGCCGCAGCCGAAGCAATGGTAGAAACCCGCCTGCGGCCGCACGTTGAAACTGGGGCTGCGTTCGTCGTGGAAGGGACACAGGCCCTTCATGGCGCCGACGCCGGCGCTCTTCAGCGCGACGCGCTCCCCGATGATGTCCGCGATGTTCGTGCGGGCCTTGACCTCATCGACGTCGGCCTGCAGGATCCGGCCCGCCATCAGTGCGGCGCTTCCGCGACACGGCCGCGGGCGGACGGGGCCCAGACGCCGAGCGAAGCGGCGTCGACCTCGCCGACGAGCCGTCCGTGCCACGCGATCGCGTATTGGTCGGTCAGACTCGCGACCTGGTCGACTATCACGCGCCGGCGTGCGGCGTCATCGGATGCCGCGTCGAAGTCCTCGGCGTACATCGGGTCGAGCGCCTCGGGCTGCTCCCACAGCGCCGAGGCCAGGCGCTTGAGCACGCGCCGCTGTTCGCGGTAGACGCTCTTGCGCCCCTCGATCGAGACGACGACCGCCCCGATGATGCCTTTCAGGACGGCCATCTCGGCCTCGACGACCCGCGGGACGACGACGTGCGCCCGATAACGCGTGAGCGCGACCGACGACGTGGCCTCCCGCGTCGCCGTCGTGGCGGCACGCGCGAATCGGCCGATCAGATCCGACGTCAGGTTCTTCAGCCGCGCGTGGGAGGCGCGCGTGGCGTCGAAGGACGTGATCCACTCCGGAAGCCTCATGAGCCGGTACAGCGCGTCTTCGAGCTCGTCGCGGGCGAAGTCGAAGCCCACCCACGTCTGGATCGCGTCCAGCAGCGCGGTGTGCTCGTCGCGGGACGCCAGCCGAGCGGGGTCGAGATAGCCGTTCACGATCGCGTCCTCGAAGTCGTGCACGGAGTACGCGATGTCATCGGAGAGGTCCATGACCTCTGCCTCGATGCAGCGCACCCGCCCCGGCGCGTCGACGCGGAGCCAGCGGAACACGTCCTCGTCCTCGGGATACACCCCGAACTTCAGCCGTCCCCCCGCGTCCGGCAACGGGTGGCTCGCCGTCCACGGGTACTTGCACGCGGCATCCAGGCTCGCCCGAGTCAGGTTGAGCCCATGGCTGCGGCCGGCGTCGTCGATGACCTTCGGTTCCAGCCGCGTGAGGATCCGCAGGGTCTGCGCGTTGCCTTCGAAGCCGCCGATGTCCTCGGCCCAGTCGTTCAGTGCCCGCTCGCCGTTGTGTCCGAACGGCGGGTGCCCGAGGTCATGACTCAGGCACGCCGTGTCCACGACGTCGGGAGACAGCCGCAGCGCCGTCGCGAGCTCGCGCCCGACCTGTGCGACCTCCAGGGAGTGCGTCAGCCGGTTGCGCGCGAAATCCGCCGGGCTTGCGGGACTGAGCACCTGCGTCTTCGCCGCGAGCCGGCGCAGGGCCGCCGAGTGCAGCACGCGTGCGCGGTCGCGCGCGAAGCCGTCGCGCTGCGAGCGATGACGCTCGACGAAGAATCGTGCGGCATCCGCTTCGTCGTACCCGTCCGGCCGTTCGGATGCGGCCCGTACCGCGCCGTCAGCCGCCACTGTGGTCCAGTTCCGCCTCCGCGAGGGCGTGGGATGCCGTCGCGCCGAGATCCCGCGACTGCAGCCACCCCTCCGGCAGGGCGGGGCGCTTGGGGGTCCCCGCGCGACCGCGCTGTCCTTCCGCCGCCGCACCCGGGTACGGCGCGTCGAGATCGAGCGTCGCGAGCAGGTCGTCGATCTCCGCGAGCGTCGAGACGGTCGCCAGGGCCGCGCGGGTGTCGCCGCCCACCGGGTAGCCCTTGAAGTACCACGCGACGTGCTTGCGGATATCGCGGCAGCCGCGCTGCTCGTCCTCGAAGAATTCGACGAGGAGCTCCGCGTGACGGCGGAACGCGTCCGCGACGAATCCGAGGGTGGCGTCCACGGCCGGTCCGGCCGCGGCCTCCCGGCCGCCGAGGTGACGGGCCAGATCGCCGAACAGCCAGGGGCGGCCGAGGCAGCCGCGCCCCACCACGACGCCGTCGCAGCCGGTCTGCTGCATCATCCGGGCCGCGTCCTGCGCGGACCAGATGTCCCCGTTCCCGAGGACCGGGATGCTGGTCACCGCATCCTTCAGCGCGGCGATGGCCGCCCAGTCCGCGGTGCCGGAGTAGAACTCCGCGGCGGTCCGGGCGTGCAGGGCCACCGCCGAGACGCCGGCGTCTTCGGCGATGCGACCCGCGTCGAGATACGTCAGATGGTCGGAGTCGATCCCCTTGCGCATCTTCACGGTGAGCGGCACGTCACCGGCGGCCGCGGCGGCGCGCGACACGATCTCGCGGAACAGTCCCAGCTTCCAGGGCAGCGCCGCTCCCCCGCCCTTGCGGGTGACCTTGGGTACCGGGCAGCCGAAGTTGAGGTCGATGTGGTCGGCGCGGTCCTCGTCGACGAGGATCCGCACAGCGCCCTCGACCGTCGCCGGATCCACGCCGTACAGCTGGATGGAGCGCGGCGTCTCGGACTCGTGGTGGGTGATGAGGCGCATGGTGGTGGCGTTGCGCTCGACGAGCGCGCGCGACGTGATCATCTCACTGACGTAGAGGCCGGCACCGTACTCGCGGCACAGGCGGCGAAACGCGGTGTTGGTGATCCCGGCCATCGGCGCGAGCACGACGGGTGCGTCCAGCGCGATCGGCCCGATGCGCAGTGTGCGGTCGGGAGCGAGAGTAGGAGTCACCTGCATATTCTCCCAGACCCGCGACCGCCTTCGGTGAACGGCCAATAACCTGTGGGTATGACCGCTTCCTCCGCCGCCCCGATCCTCGACATCCCCTTTGCGACCGCCGACGGGGGTCAGGCCACTCTCGCCGACTACGCCGGAAAGGTTCTGCTCATCGTGAACGTCGCCTCGCGCTGCGGGCTCGCTCCGCAGTACGAGCAGCTCGAGCAGCTGAAGAAGACGTACGGTCCTCGCGGCTTCGACGTGCTGGCGTTCCCGAGCAACCAGTTCCTGCAGGAGCTGTCGAAGATGGACGACATCCTCGAGTACTGCTCCACGACGTGGGGCGTCACGTTCCCGGTGATGGACAAGGTCAAGGTGAACGGGAAGAAGGCCGCACCGCTGTATCAGGAGCTCACGAAGGCTCCCGACGGAAACGGCAAAGCGGGCCGCGTCGAGTGGAACTTCGAGAAGTTCCTCGTCCTCCCCGATGGCCGCGTCGCGCGTTTCCGCCCGCGCACGAAGCCGGACGACCCGGCGATCGTGTCGCTCATCGAGGCGAACCTCCCGGGCTGAGCCGTCAGTGCGTCAGACCGTGGCCGGGCTCTCCCGGTGCTCGGCCCACACCTGGCGCACGATCTGGGCGAAGGCGTCGGCGGGCTGCGCGCCGGAGACGCCGTACTTGCCGTCGATCACGAAGAACGGCACTCCCGAGATGCCGTAGGCCGCAGCCTGCGCCTGATCGGCACGCACGGCAGGCAGGAATCTCTCGGACCGCAGCGCTTCGCGCGCGGCATCCGCGTCCAGGCCTGCATCGGCCGCGAGAGCGACGAGCTCGTCCTCTTGGCCGAGGTGGCGACCCTCGGTGAAATACGCGGCCATGAGTCGCTCGGTCATCTCCGGTTGACGTCCCCGCTCCTTCGCGAAGTGCAGGAGCTCGTGCGCCTTCACGGTGTTCGTGTGCTTGAGCAGGTCGAACCGGTACTCCAACCCGGCATCGGCAGCGACACCGGTCACGCGGTCCAGCATCTGCTGCGCCTGATCGGGCGAGATGCCCTTGTGGTGGGAGAGGTAGTCCGCCTCGCCGCCGTCGAAATCGACCGGGGTGTCCGGCGAGAGCTCGAACGAGTGGAAGACCACCTCGACCTCCGGGGCATCGGGATCGGCCGAGGCCGCCTCGAGTCCGCTCTGGAGGTTGCGCTTGCCGATGTAGCACCACGGGCAGGCGATGTCGCTCCACACGTCGATCTTGATGGCGTCCGTCATGCCGGGTGCAACCGAGGGAAGTCGACGGTCATTCCCGCGGGCCGACGTCAGAGCGCGGGCGGCTCGGGGGTGTCCACCGCGCCGCCGAACCGACGATCGCGATCGAGGTACATGCCGATCGCGCGCCAGAGGTCCTCGCGGGAGAAATCCGGCCAGAGCGTATCGAGGAACACGAACTCCGCGTACGCGGACTCCCAGAGCAGGAAGTTCGAGGTGCGCTGCTCGCCGCTCGAGCGGATGAACAGATCCACGTCGGGCATGTCCGGCTGGTAGAGCCGCTTCTGGATCAGCTTCTCGGTCACCGCCGACGGCTTCAGCCGCCCCGAGGCGATGTCGTCCCCGATCGAACGCATCGCGTCCACGAGCTCGACCCGCCCGCCGTAGTTGACGCACATCGTGAGCGTCAACACGTCGTTGTCGGCGGTCAAGCGCTCGGCGAACTGCAGCTCTTTGATCACCGAACCCCAGAGCCGGGGCTTGCGCCCCGCCCACCGCACCCGTACGCCCCACTCGTTCAACTGATCCCGACGACGGTGCAGGACATCGCGATTGAAGCCCATCAGGAAGCGGACCTCGTCCGGCGAACGGCTCCAGTTCTCGGTGGAGAACGCGTACACGCTCAGATGTTTGACGCCCGCCTGGATGGCTCCCGCGACCACGTCAAGAAGCGCGGCCTCACCCGCCCGATGCCCCTCCACGCGGGTCTGACCGCGCCGGTTGGCCCACCGGCCGTTGCCGTCCATCACGATCGCGACATGCGACGGCACCGCGCCCCGGGGGAAAGCGGGCGGGTGGATGCCGGTCCAGTCCAGCGGCCGATAGGCGACGGCATCCCGGTGGGTGTACGGCTTCGGGCTCATGTGGCCGCCTCCACGTGCTGCAGAGAGCGGATGCCGCGCTCCAGGTGCCATTGCGCGTACGCGGCGATGAGGCCGGACGCCGACCCCCGGGTCGGGGCGCTTGCGGAGTCGGCGACGACCCAGTCGCCCTCCATGAGGGCGGTGAGGAACTCCGCGGTCGCGACGTCGACACGGGCGGCCCCCACCGGGGCGCAGTCGCGGCAGATCATCCCGCCGAGCTGCGCGACGAACGTGTCGTGGGGTCCGGGCGCGCCGCAGCGCGCGCACTCGGTCAGGCCGGGTGCCCAGCCGGAGAGCGCCATCGCCCGCAGCAGATACGAATCCAGGATGCTGCGCGGCACGTGCTCGCCGCGGGCGAGGGCGCGCAGTCCGCCGACGAGGAGCAGGTACTGCTGAGGGGTGGCCTCGGCCTCGTTCAGGCGGTCGGCGGCCTCCACCATCGCGTTGGCCGACGTGTACCGGTCGTAGTGGACGGCGATGTCGGCGCCGTACGAACCCAGCGACTCCGCCTGCTGGATGATGTCGAGCGACCGCCCCTGATACAGCAGCACGTCGGCGACCATGAACGGCTCGAGCCGCGAGCCGAAGCGCGAGGATGTGCGCCGCACCCCCTTCGCCACGGCACGGATCTTGCCGTGCCGACGGCTCAGCATCGTGACGATCCGGTCCGCTTCCCCCAGCTTGTGGGTGCGCAGGATCACGACCTCGTCGCGGTAGGTGGGCACCGTTCAATTATGGTCGCCGACGACCGTGCCGGGCGGGCGCCGAGCCGTGCGCGAGAATGGTCGCGTGGATGCGCCTCTCTTCACGATCCCGCTGTGGGCGGACCTCACCGCGGTGGGTCTCGGCGGTATCCAGGGAGCCCTGTTCGCCTCCGGCTTCCGCGGGCAGCGACGACTGGACCTCCTCGGCGTCGCGATCATCGGCATCGTGATGGGCATGGGCGGCGGCATCATCCGCGATCTGCTGCTCAACCAGCCGCTGAGCACGCTGCAGAGCAATTGGTACCTGCTCACCGCGACGCTCGCCGCCCTCGTGGGGATGCTGCTGGCGGGTCCGCTGCGGCGTCTGAACGGGTTGATCGTCGGGCTCGACGCGGTCGTGATCGGCCTGTTCGGCGCGTTCGGGACGAGCAAGGCGCTCGCGCTCGGACTGCCGCTCGTGCCCGCCGTGTTCGTCGGCGTGTGCTCGGCGGTGGGCGGCGGCATCCTGCGCGACGTCTTCATGGGTCTGCCGGTCGCGATCATGCACGTCGGCTCCCTGTACGCGGTCGCCGCGGGCGTGGGCTGCCTCGTCCTGGCGGTTTCGAACGCCGTGGGCGTGCCGCTCGTGATCGCGGCGATCGCCGGTGTGGTCGTCACCGCGATCATCCGCGTCCTCGCGGTGGTGTTCGACCTCTCGCTCCCCGAGCAGCGCATGCTGTATCGCCGCAAGGTCGCCGCCGAGACAGGCGCACTCCCGATCGTCAAGCGCTGACGGGGGCGGCGCGCGGCCTCAATGGGTGAATGACGTGACCAGGCCTTCGGTCGGCATCGGCGACTCCAGGGCGTCGAGGTAGGCGACGGCATCATGGATGTCGGCGACCAGACTCTCGGCGAGGTTCCGGCTCAGCCCGTTGCGCACCACGATCCGCTGGACGACGACGTCGGTGAGGTCGTCGGGCATCGGATAGGCCGGGATGAGCCAGCCCTTGAGTCTGAGCCGTTCGGAGAGGTGATAGAGGTTCCACTTGTCGGTGTAGCCCTTGCTCAGCTGCCACGCGAACACCGGGATGTCGGTGCCGTCGTTCCACAGCTCGAACGCGGGGATCTTCGCGATCTCGCCGGCGAGGTACACGGCGACGTCCTGCGAGGCCTTCTGGACCTTGTAATAGCCGTCCCACCCGAGTCGGAGGAACAGGTAGTACTGCAGGAGGACCTGGGCGCCGGGACGGGAGAAGTTCAGCGCGAAGCTCGGCATGTGGCCGCCGAGGTAGGTGACGTCGAACACGAGATCGGACGGCAGATCCTCGACCGTGCGCCACACCACCCACCCGAGACCGGGGTACACGAGTCCGTACTTGTGCGCGGAGGTGCTGATCGACGCGACGCGGGGAACCCGGAAGTCCCATTCCAGGTCGGGCTGGAGGAAGGGGGCGATCATCCCCCCGGAGGCGCCGTCGACGTGGATCGGGATGTCCAGGCCCGTCTCGGCCTGGATCCGATCGAGCGCCGCGGCGATCTCCGCGACCGGCTCGTACACCCCGGTGTAGGTCACGCCCATGATGGCGACGACGCCGATCGTGTTCTCGTCGACGTATTTCTCCAGCTCGAAGCCGTCGAGACACTTGTGCTCGTCGGTGATCGGCACGTAGCGGGGCTCGACGTCCCAGTAGTTGCAGAACTTCTCCCAGCAGACCTGCACCGCGCTGGAGAGGACGAGGTTGGGCTTCTCGGTCGAGCGGCCCGCGGCACGGCGGGCGTGCTGCCACCGTCGCTTGAGCGCGAGGCCGCCCAGCATGCAGGCCTCGGACGAGCCGATCGTCGACGTGCCGATCGCCTTCTCGGCATCCGGGGCGTTCCACAGTGTGGCGATCATCTTCCAGCAACGCGTCTCGATCGCCGCCGTCTGCGGATACTCGTCTTTGTCGACCATGTTCTTGTCGACCGTCTCGGAGTACAGCTTCGTCGCGTGCGGGTCCATCCAGGTGCCGACGAACGTCGCGAGATTCAGACGGGAATTGCCGTCGAGCATCGCCTCGTCGTGCACGACCTGGTAGGCCGTTTCGGGCAGGGACTCCCCCGCAGGCAGCGCGTCCAGCGGGAAGTCGGTCGCTTCGCCGGGGCGGGCGAACAGCGGGTTCAGCTGGTTCTGGTCCCCCAGCCCGATGAATCCGTGCGGATGGGCGGAGCCACGAGAGGTCGTCATGAGCCTCATGCTAGGGCGGCCCAGGGCCGCGGACGTCATGCTCGCGAGGTGAGGTCCGGCGCGCCTGCCGCCTCTATGCTCACCCCATGACGCCCGAACGCCGCGTGCGCCTGCGCCGTGAAGCATGGGGATTCGCCGTCGGATCGCTCCTGTTCGCGGTCGGCGCCGTGCCGCTCTATTCCGAGACGGTCGGCGCGGTCGCCACGAACGCGACGTTCTTCGCCGGAGCGTTCTTCTTCACGCTCGCCGCGCTGATCCAGCTGCTCCTCAGCGGGCGGCGCCCGCCGAAGACCGGGGCTTCGCGGCCCGACCGTGCGGACTGGTGGGCCGCGGCGATCCAATTCGCCGGCACGCTGTTGTTCAACCTCAGCACGACCGCCGCCCTGCTCACCGCCCTCAACCCGGACACGCGGATCGGCTCGGGATGGATCCCCGACGCGTGGGGGTCGGTGTGCTTCCTCGTCTCGAGCGCGTTCGCCGTCGTGGCGACGACGGAGCGCGACGGCCTGTGGGATCCGCGGGCGCGCACGTGGCGCTGCACATGGCTGAACATGGCCGGCTCGGTGTTCTTCGGGATCTCGGCGATCGGTGCCGCCGTGATTCCGGCCACCGGAGACCTCGTGAGCCTCCAGTGGGCGAATCTCGGCACGTTCCTGGGTGCGGTGTGCTTCCTCACGGCGGCGCTGCTGAGCAGGCGCGACATCCCGACGGATGCCGCGCCTGCCCGAACGGCAGTGTGATCAGACGCCGGCGAGCTCGGCGGTGCTCTGCCGGGTGCGGATCGCCCGGTTCACGCACGACACGATCGCCTTGAGGGATGCCGTGGAGATGTCCCCGTCGATCCCCACGCCCCACAGGCGCTCACCGTCGACCTGGAGCTCGACGTACGCCGCGGCTTGCGCGTCTCCGCCCGCGCTCAGCGTGTGCTCGACGTAGTCGTAGAGCGAGACGTCGAATCCGCGCTCGCGCATGATCGACAGGAATGCCGCGATCGGTCCGTTGCCGTGACCGGTGGCCTCGACCCGCTCGTCTCCGTCGCGCAGCGAAACCTCCAGCGACACGTCACCGGCCAGATCGCTCTGCGTGCGCGTCCCGTGCAGCTCGAAGCGGCCCCAGCGGTGCTCCTCGACGTTCGAGGGCAGGTACTCGTCCGTGAAGATACGCCAGATCTGCTCGCTGGTGACCTCGCCGCCCTCGGCGTCGGTCTTGGCCTGCACGACACCGGAGAATTCGATCTGCAATCGGCGGGGCAGGTCGAGTGCATGGTCGCTCTTGAGCAGGTAGGCCACGCCGCCCTTGCCGGACTGCGAATTCACGCGGATGACCGCTTCGTAGGAGCGACCCAGATCCTTCGGATCGATCGGCAGGTACGGCACCGCCCATTCGAGCTCGTCGACCGACACGCCCTCGGCGACGGCTCGCGCCTCCATCGCCTCGAACCCCTTCTTGATCGCGTCCTGGTGCGAACCGCTGAAGGCCGTGAAGACGAGGTCACCCGCCCACGGGCTGCGCTCGTGCACGGGGAGCTGATTGCAGTACTCCGCGGTGCGCTTGATCTGGTCCACGTCGCTGAAGTCGATCTGCGGATCGATCCCCTGCGTGAGGAGGTTGATGCCGAGCGCGACCAGATCGACGTTGCCCGTCCGCTCCCCGTTGCCGAACAGGCAGCCTTCGATGCGGTCGGCGCCGGCCATGTAGCCGAGCTCCGCCGCGGCGATCGCCGTGCCCCGGTCATTGTGCGGGTGCAGAGAGAGGATCACGTTCTCGCGGTGGGCCAGATGGCGACTCATCCACTCGATCGAGTCGGCGTAGACGTTCGGGGTCGCCATCTCTACGGTCGCCGGCAGATTGATGATGACCTTGCGGTCCGGGGTCGGCTCGAAGACCTCGATCACCTGATTGCAGACGTCCACCGCGAACTCGAGTTCGGTGCCCGTGTAGCTCTCCGGCGAATACTCGTAGAAGACCTTCGTCTCGGGGATCCGCTTCTCGAACTCGCGGCACAACCGCGCGCCCTCCAGAGCGATGTCGATGATGCCCTGCCGGTCGGTGCGGAAGACCACTTCGCGCTGCAGGACGCTCGTGGAGTTGTACAGGTGGACGATCGCCTGCTTCGCTCCAGCGATCGACTCGTACGTGCGCTCGATCAGGTGCTCGCGGGCCTGCGTCAGCACCTGGATCGTCACGTCGTCGGGGATGACGTCCTCTTCGATCAAGTGCCGGACGAAGTCGAAGTCCGTCTGGCTGGCGGACGGGAAGCCGACCTCGATCTCCTTGTAGCCCATGCTCACCAGCAGGTCGAACATGATGCGCTTGCGTTCGGGGCTCATCGGGTCGATGAGCGCCTGGTTGCCGTCGCGCAGATCGACAGCGCACCAGCGCGGTGCGGCGGTGATCCGCGCATCGGGCCAGGTGCGGTCCGGCAGCTCGACGGTCAGCTGCTGGTGATAGGGCCGATACTTGTGGATCGGCATGCCCGAAGGCTTCTGGGTGTTGTCCATGGTCTCGCGTGCTCTCTCGTCAGATGAAACGGGCCGACAACGAGCTCCGCGACGAGGTGGGCCCTAGATCGAGGACTCGTCGCGGCGACTAAGAAGGAGTCGGCGCAAGCGCATGGCGCCAGGCTACACCGCACACGGAGAGCGCGCGAATCCCCGGGCGGCGGCATCCGTGTATCACGGCGTGCACGACCGCACTCATCCTCTGCGAACCCACCACCCGATCAGGAGGTCCGCCGTGTCCGCTCCGTCTTCGCCCGTCTCCCGCCGCCGCATGCTCGGCGTCGCCTCGCTCACCGCCGGCGCACTCGCGCTCACCGGCTGCTTCGGCGGCCTCCTTCCTTCCGCCGGCCCCTCCGCCACGCCGGCGGTCGGCTTCGACGACCTCCAGACCGCCACGGTCTACATCAAGGGTCAGGGGACGTTCATCGAACCGGGAACGCTCGACCCGGCCGAGGGCGCGTGGATCGGTTCGGGATTCATCGTCACGCCCGAGGGGCTCGCCCTCACGAACAACCACGTCGTCACCGGCGCCGGAACGCTCGCCGTCTACGTCGGCGGCGATCAGTCCGCGCAAGTGCGCGGGACCGTGCTCGGCGCGTCGGAGTGCCTCGACCTCGCGGTCATCCAGCTCGACGGCGACGAGCTGCCGTACCTCGCGTGGCATGACGGCGAGATCAAGACCGGTCTGGACGTCTACTCCGCGGGCTATCCGGCCGGTGCCGCCGAGGAGTTCACCCTCACGCGCGGCATCGTCTCGAAGGACGACTTCCCGCTGGACACCCAGTGGGCGTCGCTGGACCACGTGATCGAGCACGATGCGCGCATCCGGGGTGGCAACTCCGGCGGACCGCTCGTCGACGAGGACGGGCGGCTCGTGGGCATCAACTACGCGGGTGACGACAGCCTCGACTACAACTTCGCGATCCACCGGGACGTGGCCCAGGATGCGATCGACCGCCTCGCGGCGGGCGAGAACGTGGACTCGATCGGCATCAACGCGCAGGGCTGGGTGAGCGAAGACGGCCAGATCGCGGGCGTCTGGGTCTCCTCCGTCGATGCGGGTGGTGCAGCGGATGACGCGGGCATCCAGCCCGGCGACCTCGTGTACAAGCTCGCCGGGGTGAGCGTCGGCACGGACGGCAGCCTCGCCGACTACTGCCAGGTCCTGCGCACTCAGGGCAGCGACGCAACGATCGATGTGCAGGTCTACCGGCCCGCCACCGACGAGCTCCTGGACGGTCAGATCAACGGCGACGAGCTCACGGTCACGGCCACCGGGGTCTTCGGCGGCGAAGCGACGGCCAACGGCGGATTCACCACCGTGACAGACGATGCCGGCGTCGTGAGTGTCGACGTTCCCGCGGACTGGGCGCAGACCGACGGCGCGGGGTTCACGGACGACGCGGGCAACACCTGGTACGCCGTCTCGGCGGCGCCGGATCTCGCCGCGTTCTGGGGCGGATTCGCCGCACCGGGCGTCCAGGTGATGGCGGCTTCCGCGGGGATGACCGCGGAGGCGGTCCTGCAGAATCTGTCGGGCACCTTCGACACGTCGTGCAGTGCGGTCGCGACCGGCGAGCCGTACGACGACGGCTACTACGCCGGCGTGTACTCCGAGTGGGACTGCGCCGGTACGGCAGCCGTCGTGATCTCCACGGTGGATGCGGGAGGCGGCAACGTGATCGTGCTCATGCAGGCGCAGTCGGACTACGAGAAGCAGGAAGCGCTGACGAGGGTGCTGGAGACCTTCCAGGCTTCGCTCTGACCGATCCTCCGCAGCTCGGCCGCCTCAGAATCCGAGGCGGCCGAGCTGCTTCGGATCGCGCTGCCACTCTTTCGCGACGCGGACGTGCAGGGACAGGTAGACCCTCGAGCCGATCAGCGGCTCGATGCCCGCGCGGGCGCGTCGGCCGACGTCCGCGAGGCGCGAGCCCTTGTGGCCGATGATGATCGCCTTCTGGCTGTCGCGCTCGACGACGATGTCGGCGTAGATATCGGTCAGATCGGAATCCTCGCGAGCCGCGATGTCCTGGACGACGACAGCGATCGAGTGCGGCAGCTCGTCGCGCACGCCTTCCAGGGCTGCTTCCCTGATGATCTCCGCGATCCGATCCTCGTCGGATTCGTCCGTCACGACTCCTTCCGGATACAGCGCCGGGCCCGGAGGCATGAGCGAGAGCACCTCACCGGTGAGCACGTCCAGCTGCTGGTCCGTGAGGGCGGAGAGCGGAATCACCGCGGCCCAGTCGTCGCGCAGCGCATCGACTTCGATCAGTCTCTCGGCGATCTGATCGCGCGTGGCGGCATCCGTCTTCGTCACGATCGCGACCTTCTTCGCCCGCCGGTAGCCGTCCAGGGATTCGGCGATGCGCCGATCGCCCGGACCCACCTTCTCGGTCGCGGGTACGCAGAACCCGATCACATCGACGTCGCCGAGCACCTGCTCGACGAGGTGGTTGAGCCGCTCACCCAAGAGCGTGCGAGGACGATGGATGCCGGGTGTGTCGACGATCACGAGCTGGCCGTCGACGCGGTTCAGGATGCCGCGGATCGCGCGTCGGGTCGTCTGGGGCTTGTCGCTCGTGATCGCGACCTTCTCTCCGACGAGCGCGTTCGTGAGCGTCGACTTGCCGACGTTCGGCCGCCCCACGAATGTCACGAATCCGGAGCGGAAGTCCGCTGCGCCGGAGCCGTCTGCTTCTGCGTTCATGACGGATTCCCTTCCTCTGTCGGCTCGGGCACAGCGCTGCGCTCGACGAAGACCGTCGCGAGCCCCCTGCCTCGGCCGCGGCTGGTGCCGCCGGTCATCACGAGTCCGTCGTAGTCGGCGGTGGCCCCGGGCTGGGGGATGCGGCCGAGCGCCTTGCCGAGGAGACCGCCCACCGAGTCGACGTCCTCGTCCTCGAGTTCGATCCCGAACAGCTCACCCACTTCGTCGAGCCCCAGGCGCGCACTCACGCGGTACCGACCGGGACCGAGCTCGACCACTTCGTCCGCACGCGGGTCGTACTCGTCGGCGATCTCTCCGACGAGCTCCTCGATCAGGTCCTCGAGGGTCACGAGCCCCGACACACCGCCGTACTCGTCGACGACCAGGCACACGTGCACGGCATCCCGCTTCATCTGCTGGAGCAGCGTCTCGGCCTTCATCGACTCGGGGACGAAGACGGCCGGGCGCACGATGCGATCCAGCGGCGCGTCCCTCCACCCCTGCTCGTCGCGGAATCCGAACTGGACGAGGTCCTTCAGGTAGAGCACGCCGACGACGTCATCGGCCTCGTCGTCGACGATCGGGATGCGCGAGACGCCCTTCTCGAGGAACAGGGTCATCGCCTCCCGCGTGGTGGCGGACGCGTCTACCGTGACCATGTCGGTGCGAGGAACCATCACCGCGCGGACGAAGGTGTCGGTGAAGTCGAACACCGAGTGGATGAGCTCTCGGTCGTCCTCCTCGATGAGCTCGTTCTCGGCCGCTTCGTCGATGATGCTGAGGAGCTGCTCCTCCGAGGCGAACGAGGAGCCGGGTTTCACGCCCGGTGTGACGCGGTTGCCGAGGGCGACGAGCCCGTGGGCGAGGGGGCCGAGGATCAGGCGGACGCCGCGGATGACGGGAGCCGCCGCGCGCAGAAGGCCCTTCGCGTGCTGGCGGCCCACGGAGCGCGGACTCGCGCCGACGACCACGAAGGAGATGCCCGTCATCAGGACCGCGGCGGCGAGCATGGCCCACCAGATGCTGTCGAAGAGGATCGTGAAGGCGACTGTGACGAGCACGGCGGCGGCGGTCTCGGCGAGGATGCGGATGAAGACGACGGCGTTCGCGTGCGCATCCGGGTCGATCGCGATCCGCTGCAGGGAGGTCGCGTTGCGTCCCTCCGAGCCGAGTTCGACGAGGTCGGCGCGGGAGGTCACCGACAGCGCGGCATCCAGGGCGGCCATGAGCCCCCCGAACGCGACGAGCAGGACGGCGGCGGTCAGCAGGAGCGCAGCGGTCATGCGCGAGGTCGTCGTCGCTCGGCGACGTGGAAGCTCATGATCAGGTCGTTCTGCAACCCGAACATCTCGCGCTTCTCCTCCGGCTCGGCGTGATCGAAGCCGAGCAGGTGCAGCAGGCCGTGGGTCGTGAGCAGGATTAGCTCGTCCATCGTGCTGTGCTTCGCGGCCGCTGCCTGCGTCTCGGCCACCTGCGGGCACAGGACGATGTCCCCGAGGAGCCCCGCCGGCGTCGGAGCGTCCTCCGTGCCGGGACGGAGTTCGTCCATCGGGAAGCTCAAGACGTCCGTCGGACCCGGCTCATCCATCCACTGGACGTGCAGCGCCTCCATCGCGCCCTCATCGACGAGGAGGATCGCGACGTCGGCGTCCGCGCTCACGTGCAGCTCGGCGAGGTTGTGCTCCATGAGCCGCAGAAGAACCGTCTCGTCGACGGTGAAGCCGGACTCGTTGCTGATCTCGATCGTCATGAGCGGCCTCGTTTGGGAAGGTGATCGCGGGGTCCTCCGGAGCGCGCTGCGCCGCTGCGTCGCTCGGCGCGGTTCGCGAACTCCGCGGCCTCGTCGCGTTCGCGACGACCCGCGAGCCGGCGCTCGTCGTATTCGGAGTACGCGTCGACGATACGACCCACCAGCGAGTGCCGGACGACGTCGTCGCTGGTCATGTACGCGAAGTGGATGTCATCGATCTGGCTCAGCACGCGCGTCACCAGGCGCAGCCCCGACGCGCCGACCGGAAGGTCGACCTGGGTGATGTCGCCGGTGACCACCATGCGGGTGCCGAACCCGAGGCGGGTGAGGAACATCTTCATCTGCTCGGGAGTCGTGTTCTGCGCTTCGTCGAGCACGACGAACGAGTCATTGAGCGTGCGTCCGCGCATGTACGCGAGCGGAGCGACTTCGATCGTGCCGCTCGCCATGAGCTTGGGGACGATCTCGGGGTCCATCATCTCGTTCAGCGCGTCGTAGAGCGGTCGCAGATACGGGTCGATCTTGTCGTTGAGCGTGCCGGGGAGGAATCCGAGGCGCTCGCCCGCTTCGACGGCGGGGCGGGTCAGGATGATGCGATTGACCTCTTTGCGCTGCAGCGCCTGGACGGCCTTCGCCATCGCGAGATAGGTCTTGCCGGTACCGGCCGGACCGATGCCGAAGACGATCGTGTTCTCCTCGATCGCGTCGACGTACGCCTTCTGGCCGAGCGTCTTCGGCCGGATGATCTTCCCGCGTGTGGAGAGGATCGCCTCGCCGAGCACCTCGGACGGGCGGGGGCCGCCCTCCGAGCGCAGGATCCGGTTGGAGGAGGCGACATCGGACGGTCCGAGTGCGTGTCCGGCCTTCGTCATGGTCAGAAGCTCATCGACCAATCCTCGAGCGGCCTCCACTGCGGCCGTGTCGCCGCTCAGGGTGATCTCGTTGCCCCGGACGTGGACGTCGACGTCGGGGTGCTCGCGCTCGATCACGCGCAGAAGTCGATCCTGGGGACCGAGCAGCTGGACCATGGCCACGCCGTCCGCGTAGACCCGCTGGGTGGTTTCCGCGGAACTCTTCTCGCTGTCAGGCATGCGTGCTCGATTCGCTCAGGCCGCCGGCGAGAACGTGCGCGTGGACGTGGAAGACGGTCTGGCCGGCGCCGGCACCGGTGTTGAAGACGAGACGGAAGTCGCCGTCTGTCTGGTCGGCGGCGACGGCGTTCGCGAGGCCGACGAGCTCAGCGAGCAGCGCCGGATCCCCGGTCGCGAGTTCGACCACGTTGCGATACTGCGCCGTCTTCGGAATGACGAGCATGTGCACGGGAGCCTGCGGGGCGATGTCACGGATCGCGAACACGTTCTCGGTCTCGGCGACGATGTCGGCGGGGATCTCGCCGTTCAGGATGCGCGTGAAGACCGAGGATTCGCTCATGAGTCCAGTCTATCGGCGGGCCGGACGGCGTCGTCGGGCGAGCGGCGTGCTCACCAGCGTCGCAGTGCGACGTTGAGCACCGCGAGCGCGGCGGGACCCGCCGTCGACGTGCGCAGCACCGTCTCGCCGAGCCGCATCGCTCTGGCCCCGCCTGCCTCCAGCACCGCGAGCTCCTCCGTGGCGATGCCGCCCTCGGGGCCGACCACGAGGACGAGATCCCGACGATCGGGCGTCACGTCCCCGCCCGGCGCAGAAAGGCCCGAGAGGGACTCGACCGCCGTGGGCTCGAGGACGAGCACGAGCGCGTCCCGTGCCCGCGCCGCGAGCGCCGCCGTGGTCTCCAGAGGCTGGACGGTGGGGATCCACGCCCGGTGCGCCTGCTTGGCGGCCTCACGGACGATACACTCCCACCGCATCCGTCCCTTCTCGGCTTTCGCGGCATCCCAGCGCGAGACGCTGCGTGACGCCTGCCACGGCACGATGCCGTCGACACCGAGCTCCGTCGCCGCCTGCACGGCGAGTTCGTCGCGATCGCCCTTCGCGAGCGCCTGGACCAGGATGATCCGACGCTCCGGGGGCGCGACGCTCCTCCTGCTCCTCACGCGCACGAGGACCTCCCGGGGTGCGGATGCCGAGACCTCGCCCGTGAGCCACGTTCCGCGACCGTCGCCGAGCGTGACCTCCTCGCCGATCCGGACGCGGCGGACGGCAGCCGCGTGATGGGCCTCGGGGCCGGTCAGGGCGACGGTGTCGCCGACGGCGGCATCCGCTCCCGCGTCGAGGAGGAAGTGCAGCGCCACGGATCAGCCGTTGCGGAAGCGGTCGCGCAGCTTCGCGAACAGTCCCTGGTGGAACTCCGCCAGGCGCGGTGCCGGCGACTTCGTGCGCTTGGCGAACTCCTCGATCAGCGCGCGCTCCTTGGCGTCGAGCCGCGTCGGGGTGACCACGTGCACGCCGACGCGCAGATCGCCGCGCTGGCTCCCGCGCAGCGGCGTGATCCCCCGGCCCTTGATCGTGAGCACGTCCCCACCCTGGACGCCCGGGCGCAGTTCGAGGTCGACCGGGCCGTCGAGCGACTCGATCGTCGTGGTGGCCCCGAGGATCGCGTCGGGCATCGACACTTCCAGCGTCGCGAGCAGGTCGTCGCCGTCGCGGCTGAACTCGTCGTGCGGGGTGACGGTGACCTCGAGGTAGAGGTCGCCGTTCGGGCCCCCGGCGGGGCCGACTTCGCCCGAGCCGGGCAGCTGCAGCCGCAGCCCCGTCTCGACGCCGGCGGGGATGTCGATCGACACGGTGCGGCGGGCACGCACGCGGCCCTGTCCCTGACACGTCGCGCACGGATACGGGATCGTGGTGCCGTAGCCCTGGCAGACGTTGCACGGCTGGTTCGTGACGACGTTGCCGAGGAGGCTCCGGACCGTGCGCTGCACGTGGCCCGAGCCGTGACAGATGTCGCACGCGACCGGAGCGGTGCCGGGTTGGCAGCACGAGCCCTGACAGGTGTCGCACAGCACGGCCGTGTCGACCTCGAGGTCGCGGTGAACGCCGAAGACGACGTCCTTCAGGTCGAGGGTGACGCGGACGAGCGCGTCCTGTCCGCGCTCGCGCCGGGAGCGCGGACGCCCGGCACGCTGTCCGCCGCCCGAGCCGAAGAACGTCTCGAAGATGTCACCGAACCCGCCGAACCCGGCCTGGCCGCCGCCGAACGGCGAGTCGCTGCCGCCCATGTCGTAGCGGGCGCGCTGGTCGGCGTCGCTGAGCACGTCGTACGCGTGCGTGACGAGCTTGAAGCGCTCGGACGCATCCGCGCCGGGGTTCACATCAGGGTGGAGCTCTCTCGCGAGGCGTCGGTACGCCTTCTTGATCTCGTCCGGTGTCGCGTCGCGCGAGACACCCAGGACCTCGTAGTGGTCAGCCACTGTCGCCTTCCCGCCCGCGCACCGCGCGGGATCGTTCGTTCACGGATGCCGCTTCAGCGGTTCTCGTCCTCGTCGAGCATCCGGGTGAGGTAGCGTGCGACGGCACGGACCGCCGCGAGATTGGTCGGGTAGTCCATCCGCGTGGGGCCGAGGACCCCCACTCGGGCGCGGACGCCCGTCGTGTCGTATTCGCTGGCGAGCACGGAGGCCTCGCCGAGGCCGAACGGCTCGTTCTCGCGGCCGATGCTCGCGGCGAGTCCCTGCTCGTCGGCGACCATCTCGCTCATGAGCTTCACGAGCGTCACCTGCTCCTCGATCGCTTCCAGGAGCGGGTAGATGCTGCCGCGGAAGTCCGCCTCGCTGCGCGCGAGGTTGGCTGCTCCCGCCATGACGAGACGGTCGTGCCGGAACTCTTCGAGCTCCTCCGCGACGACCCGCAGGATCGCGGTCGTCGCTGCGCTGGTCGGCGTCGGCACGGGATCGACGGCGGCGAGGCGTTCATCGACGCTCTGCGCGCCCTCACGGACGAGCCGGCCCACGAGCACTCCCGCCACGTCAGCGCGGATGCGCGCGAGATCCTCTTCGGCGAACTCGTCGCGGACGATCGCGAGACGCTGCGAGACCCGACCAGTATCGGTGACGAGGATCACCAGCATCCGCCCACCGCCGAGCTGGACGAGTTCGACGTGCGACACGTTCGCGCGCGCGAACGACGGATACTGGACGATCGCGACCTGGCCCGTGAGCTGGGTGAGGGCCCGCACGGTGCGCGCGAGCACGTCGTCCAGATCGCCGGGTCCCTCGAGGAAGGTCGTGATCGCCGTGCGCTGTGCGGGAGACAGGGGCCGAAGCTCGGAGAGGTGGTCGACGAAGACCCGGTAGCCCTTGTCCGTCGGCACCCGGCCCGAGGACGTGTGCGGGGCGGCGATGAGCTCTTCGTCCTCGAGGAGCGCCATGTCGTTGCGGATCGTGGCGGCCGAGACGCCGAAGGCGTGCCGCTCGACGATCGCCTTGCTGCCCACGGGCTCGCGGGTGTCGACGAAGTCCTGCACGATCGCCCGCAGCACCTGCAGTCCCCGATCGGTGACCATCTCGCCTCCTCACCCGCTGTTCGGCGGAACGGATGTGATCGCCCGTCCGCGCTGTTGGCACTCGCCCGTTCTGAGTGCCAATTCTAGCGGATCCGCCCGGATACGGATCGCGCTCAGTCGGTGAGCGCGCGCACGACGGCGTCCGCGAGGAGTCTCCCGCGCACCGTCAGGACGACGTGGCCGCGCACGGCTGCGGCTCCGTCGATCAGGCCGTCGGCGATGAGTCCCGCGACCGCGTGCCGACCCTCGCCGATCAGTTCGGCCACCGGCATCCCCTCGCGGATGCGCGTCTGGAGCAGCGTGCGCTCGAGCGTACGCGCGGCGGCGTCGGGCCGCTCCCGGCCGGCCGCAGGCGATTCGCCCATCGCCAGGCGCTGCGCGTATGCCGCGGGGTGCTTCACGTTCCAGAAGCGGACACCCCCGATGTGGCTGTGTGCGCCGGGGCCGAAACCCCACCAGTCGCTCCCCCGCCAATATGCGAGATTGTGGCGCGAGCGATACTCGCGCGCCCGCGCCCAGTTCGACACTTCGTACCAGGAGTAGCCGGCTTCTTCGAGCAGACGATCGGCGAGCTCGTACATGTCCGCTTCGAGGTCGTCGTCGGGCGAGGCCACCTCGCCGCGCGCGATCTGGCGTGCGAGCTTCGTCCCGTCCTCCACGATGAGGGCGTAGGCGGAGATGTGGTCGGGTCGGAGCGCGATCGCCGCCTCGAGCGACGAGCGCCAGTCGTCCAGCGACTCCCCCGGCGCCCCGTAGATCAGGTCCAGGCTGACCTGGAGGCCGGCCGCGCGCGCCGCGCGCACCGCGGTTGCGACGTTCTCGGGCCGATGCGTGCGATCCAGGACTGCGAGGACATGCGCGACGGCGGACTGCATGCCGATCGACAGTCGGGTCACGCCGGCCCGAGCGAGCTCGTGGGCGACGGCATCCGTCACCGTGTCGGGGTTGGCCTCGACCGTGATCTCGGCTCCCGGAGCGATGCCGAAGGCATCGCGGACCCCGTCCAGCATGCGCGCCAGGTCGCCCGACGGAAGCAGCGTCGGTGTGCCGCCGCCGAAGAACACCGTCTCCGCCGGCCGGACCGCTCCCGCGTCCTCGAGCACCGTCGCGGCCAGCCGCACCTCGTGCAGCAGGGTGTCGGCGTACTCGTCCTGCCGCGCACCCCGCAGTTCGGAGGACGTGTACGTGTTGAAGTCGCAGTATCCGCACCGCACGCGACAGAACGGAACGTGGAGGTACACGCCGAACGCCGTCGCCGGATCCACCGTCACCGGCAGGGCACCGTCGCGCGGCGCGGGCTCGCCGATGGGCAGCGACGCGCCCATCAGGCGGGAGTCGTGTACAGCGGAGAGATCGCGCGCAGGTACCGCGTGAAGAGCTCGCGACGCCGGCGGCGGGTGAGGGCCGGCAGGAAGCGGTAGAGAAGCGCGGCGGGTGCATCGAAGGCGCGCACCGTGAACCAGACCTCGTCGTTGTCGTACCACTCGATCATGAACGACTCTTCACCGCTGACCACCGAGCCGCCGACGGTTCCGAGCGCGAATCCGATGCGCCGGGGCTCCTCGACCGCGAAGATCACCCGCAGCTCGCCGTCGGCCCGCTGACCCCGCACGCGTCCCTCGAGCCGGACGGTCGTCCCCGGTCCGACGTACGGCGTGCCGTCGCTGTCGAACCGCTGATCCGCCTCGAGGCGGCTCGGGGTGACGGGCGTGCCCTCGGCGTCGAAGCTGACGCCGGAGTACATCGGTCCCGCCGCGGGGCGCACATCCGTCAGCGTGAGTCCGGCGCCGCGTTGCGCGGTCCACGACAGCAGTGCGTCGCCGGCGGTCTGGAACCGCGCCTGCCCGCTGCCGATGCGCCACGACTCCTGCGCCGGGATGCTCCGCTCGGGCGGGTACTGCATGAGATCGGGTGCCTGGGTCGCCCCGACGGCGGCGTAGTCCACCGTCTCGTCCTTGAAAGTCCCGCGTCGCATGCTCACCTGCCTTATCCGCCTACTTCTTGTCCTTGCCTTCGACATCCCCGGACAGCGCGGCGATGAACGCCTCCTGGGGGACTTCCACGCGACCGACCATCTTCATGCGCTTCTTGCCCTCCTTCTGCTTCTCCAGGAGCTTGCGCTTGCGCGTGATGTCTCCGCCGTAGCACTTCGCCAGGACATCCTTGCGGATAGCCCTGATGTTTTCGCGTGCGATGATGCGCGCGCCGATCGCCGCCTGGATCGGCACCTCGAACTGCTGCCGCGGAATGAGCTTGCGCAGCCGCTCGGTCATGAGCGTGCCGTACGCGTACGCCTTGTCCCGGTGCACGATCGAGCTGAACGCGTCGACCTTCTCCCCTTGCAGGAGGATGTCGACCTTGACCAGGTCGGCTGTCTGAGACCCCGCGGGTTCGTAGTCCAGGCTCGCGTAGCCCTGTGTCTTGGACTTGAGCTGGTCGAAGAAGTCGAACACGATCTCGCCGAGCGGCATGTTGTAGCGGAGCTCGACGCGATCCTCGCTGAGGTAGTCCATTCCGAGGAGCGACCCGCGGCGGGCCTGGCAGAGCTCCATGACGGTGCCGACATAGTCCTTCGGCAGCAGGATGCCGACCTTCACGACCGGCTCGTACACCTCGGCGACGCGCCCGTCGGGGTACTCGCTCGGGTTCGTGACCACCACGGTCTCGCCCGTGTCGGTGTGCACTTCGTACGTCACAGAAGGAGCCGTCGTGATGAGGTCGAGGTCGAACTCGCGCGCGAGACGCTCGGTGATGATCTCGAGGTGCAGCAGACCCAGGAATCCGCAGCGGAAGCCGAAGCCGAGCGCGACGGAGGTCTCGGGTTCGTACTGGAGGGACGCGTCGGACAGCTTGAGCTTGTCCAGCGCCTCTCGCAGGAGGGCGTAGTCGGAGCCGTCGATGGGGTAGATCCCCGAGAAGACCATCGGCTTCGGGTCGGTGTACCCGGCGAGCGCTGTCGTCGCGGGCTTGCGCTGGTTCGTGATCGTGTCGCCGACCTTGGACTGGCGGACGTCCTTCACACCGGTGATCAGGTACCCCACCTCGCCCACGCCGAGCCCCTTCGTCGGGACCGGCTCGGGGCTGGACACCCCGATCTCGAGGAGCTCGTGCGTCGCGCGGGTCGACATCATCTGAATCCGCTCACGCGGCTCGAGCTTGCCGTCGACCATCCGGACGTACGTGACGACGCCGCGGTAGGAGTCGTACACGGAGTCGAAGATCATGGCCCGCGCCGGGGCGTCCGCGTCACCCTTCGGCGCGGGGATCTGCCCGACGATGAGGTCGAGCAGGCTCTCGACGCCCATGCCCGTCTTGCCGCTGACGCGAAGGACGTCCTCGGGATCGCCTCCGATCAGGCCCGCGAGTTCGGCCGCGTACTTCTCCGGATCGGCGGCCGGGAGATCGATCTTGTTGAGCACCGGGATGATGTGCAGATCGTTCTCGAGCGCCAGGTAGAGGTTCGCGAGCGTCTGAGCCTCGATGCCCTGCGCGGCGTCCACGAGCAGGATCGCCCCCTCGCACGCCGCGAGCGAGCGGCTCACCTCGTACGTGAAGTCGACGTGACCCGGGGTGTCGATCATGTTGAGCGCGTACGTCTCACCGTCGAGCTGCCACGGCATGCGCACCGCCTGGCTCTTGATCGTGATGCCGCGCTCGCGCTCGATGTCCATCCGGTCGAGGTACTGCGCGCGCATGTCGCGATCGGCGACCACGCCGGTGATCTGCAGCATCCGATCGGCGAGCGTGGACTTGCCGTGGTCGATGTGGGCGATGATGCAGAAGTTGCGGATCAGCTCGGGCGGGGTCGCCGACGGCTGGAGGGGCTTCAGGGCGCGCGGTGACATATCCGGTCGATTCTACCGGCCCGTATCCTGGACCGATGGCTGTGCAGGTCGTGCTCGTGCACGGAATCCGCACGTCCGCCACCATGTGGCGTTCCCAGGTCGTCTCTCTGCAGGAACGCGGGGTCTGCGCCGTCGCTGTCGATCTGCCGGGCCACGGAGCGCGCATGGCCGAGCGGTTCACCCTCGCCGGGGCGTTCGCGACGATCGACGACGCGGTGCGGGATGCCGCCTCCCGCGGCCCCGTCCTCCTGGTCGGGCACTCGATGGGCGGGCTGCTGTGCACCGAGTACGTCGGGGCCGAGGAGCCGCCGCCGGTCGCGGGGTTCGTCGCCGCATCGTGCACGTCGCTGCCGCGCGGGGTCGCGCTGAGCGCCTACCGCGCGCTGGCGCGCGGATTCGACGCGCTGCCCGATCGCGGGATGTGGCTCACGAACCGCATGCTCGACCGCATCCTTCCCGCGCACACGCGCGACGATTTCGGCGCTGGAGGCTACGCGCTGGACACGCAGGATGTCGCCCTGAGCAGTCTCTCGGCACTGGACCTCCTGGCTGCTGTGCAGCGCATCCGCGTCCCGCTGTGGTTCGTGAACGGCCAGTACGATCAGCTGCGGGTGCACGAACGACTCTTCCTGCGGCTGGCGCCGCACGCCGAACTCGTGGTCGTCCCGCGCACGACCCATCACGTCACCGTGATGCGGCCGGAGGTCTTCACCGCCGTGTTGAACCTCGCCGTCCGGACGCTCGAGCGGCGCGAGTCAGAGGTGGCTTCCCCGACCTGATAGACTCGGTGATTGGCTTGCGTGTGGGGCGACCCTCACGACCGCCGAACGACAGCCCTCTTCTGTCGGCCGGCACTCACCGAATCCTTCGAAACGAAAGACCGACGACAAACGTGGCAAACATCAAGTCGCAGATCAAGCGCAACAAGACCAACGAGAAGGCGCACGAGCGCAACAAGGCCGTGAAGAGCGAGCTGCGCACGGAGGTGCGTCGCACTCGCGAGGCCGTCGCTGCCGGCGACAAGGCCGCCGCTGAGAAGGCACTCGTCCGCGCGACGAAGAAGCTGGACAAGGCCGCGAGCAAGGGCGTCATCCACGCCAACCAGGCCGCGAACCGCAAGTCGGCGATCGCCAAGCAGGTCGCGGCGCTCTGAGCGCCCGACCGACACCGGTCATCACACGAAGGCCCGTCCCCCCGGGGACGGGCCTTCGTCGTCTGTCGGGCTCGGCCGAGCGTGGGTCAGGCGCTGCCGAACGGCGCCCGGGTCGCGATGATCGTGATGAGACGCTCGATCGCGAAGACGCTGTCCCGTGAACCGCCCTTGACATCGACGTCCGCCTGCGCGGCGGCCTGGATCGCCATGCCGAGCGTCGCATCGCTCCAGCCGGAAAGATCGCGTCGCGCCCGATCGACCTGCCAGTCCTTCAGGCCGAGCCGGGCGGCCAGCGCGGCAGCGGGTTCACGGTGACCGGCCACCCGCGCCATCGTGCGGAGCTTGGAAGCGATCGCGGCGACCAGAGGAACGGGATCGGCCCCCGAGGCGAGGGCGTGGCGCAGTGCCACGAGCGCTTCGCCGTAGCGACCGGCGATCGCGGTGTCGGCGACCGCGAACGCCGATGTCTCGACCCGTCCGCCGTAGTAGCGCTCGACGATGTCTTCGGTCACGTCGCCGGGCACGTCGGCGATCAGCTGCTGGCACGCGGCGGCGAGCTCGGTGAGGTCGTCGGCGAACGCGGAGACGAGCGTGCGCAGAGCCATCGGTGCGATGCGCTTGCGCGCCGAGGTGAACTCGCCCGCGGCGAAGTCGAAGCGGTCGGAGTCGCGCTTGATGGCGGGGCACGCGATCTCGATGCCGCCGCCTTCGCCGGCACGGATCGCATCGAGCAGCTTCTTGCCGCGGACGGTGGCACCCGTGTGTCGGAGGACGACGGTCGCCCCCTCCTGAGGCAGGGCGAGGTACGACAGCGCTTCGGACAGGAAGGAGTCGGAGCACTTCTCCACCCCGCTCACCCGGACCAGACGCGGCTCGCCGAACAAGGACGGTGAGCTCACGGCGAGCAGAGTCCCGGCGGCATAGTCGTCGGCGCGGACGTCGGTGACCTCGAGGCTGGGGTCTTCCGCACGCAGATACTCGCGGATGCCCGAGGTCGCCCGCTCTGCGCACACGTCTTCGGGGCCGCTCACGAGCACGATCGGCGCCGGTTGCGGAGCACGCCACGAGATCTGCGGGATGACGCTCTTCGCGCGCGTTGCCGGTGCCCGTCGCGCGCTGGTGGCCATGACTCCAGCCTAGCGAGCGGGTGCGACGTCCTCGGCGCGCTCGCGCCACAGCACCACCCCGCTCCCCTCCCTCCAGAGCGCCACGATGCCCGCGCGATCCGTCCGGGCGATCCGTGTGCCGAGGCCGCGCAGGATCGTGAGGATCTCGGCACGCGGGTGCCCGTACGTGT
Organism: Microbacterium sp. NPDC064584; assembly: GCF_040687315.1. Lineage (NCBI taxonomy): Bacteria > Bacillati > Actinomycetota > Actinomycetes > Micrococcales > Microbacteriaceae > Microbacterium > Microbacterium sp. NPDC064584. The sequence goes on from NZ_JBFBMZ010000003.1 coordinate 249,615, forward strand.
TGTCCGCGCCCACCGAGATCACCGCGACGCGGGGCCGGAGGAGTTCGTACAGCTCGGGGTCCTGATCGGCGCTGCCGTGGTGGGCGACCTTCACGAGGTCGTACGGCGGCGCGAGCGCGCCGGAGTGCACCAGTGCGGTCTGCGGCGCGCGCGAGAGATCTCCGAGGAAGACGGATGCCGGCATCCCGCCGCCCGTGACCTCGACCACGACGCTCACGTCGTTCCCCGGAGGAAAGGCCCGCGTTCCGGCCGGCGGCCACAGGATCCGCCACCGCGCCGCACCCAGGATGCCGCTCTGACCCGCGTGGCCCGCCACGATCCGTGAGCCGGCGCGTTCGAGATCGCGAAGGGCACGAGCGGCGTCCGGCGTGCCGACGACCCCGTGCAGGGTCGTGTCGACGCGATCGACGACGGCGGCGACACCGCCGGCGTGATCGAGGTCGAAATGAGTGAGGACGAGCAGATCGATCCGGCCGATCCCGGCGCGCGCGAGGCACTCCTCCAGCAGCGCCGGATCCGGCCCGGTGTCGATGAGCGCCACCGCACCCGCCGAGCGCACCATGACCGCATCTCCCTGGCCGATGTCGCACGCCAGGACGCTCCAGCCGGCAGGGAGGGTGAATCGACCGGCGACGCCGTCGAGCGCGGCACCGCCGGCCACGATGCCGACGGTGAGCGCGAGGACGATCGCCGCAGCGCCGCGGGCGATCCGGACACGCGGCAGCCGGCGACAGCGGGGCGGGCGTGACGCGCGCGGCGCCACCACGACGAGAAGTCCGATCGACACGCTCACCGCGGCGAGGGTCAGGACGCCCAGTGGCCCGTCGAGCCAGGGCAGCTGTCCGCCGGGTAGGCGGCTGAAGACCTCGGCTGTGGCGGCGATCCACGCGGCGGGGAGCCAGGCGATCGCGGTCAGCCCCGCCTGGAGGATCGGGATCGGAGCCGCAAGGCACGCAGCGAGACCGATGATCGTCGCCACGGGCGCTGCCGGTGCGGCGAGGAGGTTCGCGGCGACGCCGTACATCGGCACGGTAGGCGTGATGACCACGAGCAGGGGGCCGCAGGCCAGCTGTGCCGCCAGCGGGACCGACAGCGCGAGAGCGAGCGATCGCGGCAGGAGCCTGCTCATCCCGTGAGCCAGTGGTCGTGCCCACAGCAGCAGCGACGCCGTGGCGACGGTGGACAGTGCGAAACCGAGCGACGACGCCAGCCACGGATCCGCCGCCAGCAGCACGGTCACCGCCACGCTCAGCACCGCGATCCCTGCGGACGTGCGCCCGAGCATCAGGGCGAGCATCGCGATCAACGCCATCGCCCCCGCGCGGACGACGCTCGGCTCGGGGGTGACCAGCAGGACGAATCCCGTGAGCGCGAGGGTGCCGCCGATCACCCGCGCGCGCCGCGAACCGCCGAGCATCGCGACGAGGAGGAAGGCGATGCCGACGACGATCGCGCAGTTGGCCCCGGAGACCGCGGTCAGGTGGGAGAGCGAGGACGCCTTCATCGCCGCGTCCAGATCGGGCCCGACCGCCGATGTGTCCCCCACCGCGAGGCCGGCGATGAGTCCCGCGCCGGGTTCGGGGAGACCTGCGGACGCGTGTGCGAGCCCGCGTCGCAGGTCTCCGGCGACCGCGAGCGGGCCCGCCGGGCCGTCGCGCACCACCACGCCGCGGGTCGCGCTCACGAGAAGGACCGCCCGGGACCCGACCGGCGCGCGGCGGGCGGTGCCGCTCGCCTCGACGACGGCACCGACATCGAGTCGCTCCGCGGTATCGACGAGGTCCGGCCGCACGCGGATCGAGACATCGATGCGGACGGGCTTGCTGTCCCGCCCCGTGGAGAGCCGCGTGGCGACCGCATCGAACTCCCACTCCCCCGATGCGCGCCGTTCGATCTTCCCTGTGACCTCGGCCCGCATCACCAGCGCGCGGCCGCCCTCGAGGCCGAACCGCTCCGCCGCCACGCGCGGGGGCTGTGCGATCGCGACGTGGGAGGCGACGACGGCAGCCCCGACAAGACTCAGGATCAGGATCGTCCACAGCCTCGCTCGTCCCACCCGCGGCGAACGGCGCGCGTACCGCCGGGCCGTGTGGACGCCGAGCGCACCGATCGCGGACGCCCACAGGACGAGTGCCACGACCGGGGACGCCGACGGCAGCAGGGTCACCAGCAGCGCCACCGCCCATGCGCCAGCGGCGACCGGGACCAGGCGCAGGCCCACCGGTCTGCTCACACCGTCACCGCGTCGCGCAACGCGTCGAGCATCTTCTCGCCGATGCCGGGAACCGCCAGCAGATCCTCCACGCTTGTGAACCGCCCGTTGGATTCGCGCCATTCGATAATCCGCTCGGCCAGGGCGGGCCCGATGCGCGGGAGGGTGTCCAGCGCCGCCGCGTCGGCGGTGTTCAGGTTGACCCTCCCGTCCCCTGCGGGTCCGGCCGTGGTCGAGGGCGGTGCGCCTCCCACGACCGCGACGACGACCTGCTCGCCGTCGCTGAGCGGGCGGGCGAGGTTCACCGCGGACTCATCCGCCTCGGCGGTGAACCCGCCGGCGGCGGCGATCGCGTCGACCACGCGGGCGCCGTCGTCGAGGACGTACAGCCCGGGTGCGGCGACCGCGCCGGAGACATGGACGAAGACGGATGCCGGCCGACCGGCATCCGCGGGGGCGTCGCCGTCGATCGTGACCGACCCGCTGCCGCTCTCGACCGGAACGGCTTCGATCGGCGCCAGGGCGCCGCGGACGACACCGATCCCGACGGTCACCGTGAGCGCGACGAGCACGACGACGACCGCCGCACCCAGGCCCAGCCGGGCACGGGGACTTCGGGCGTCGCCGCGTGCACTCTCGTCCGCCGACACCCTGCCGAAGCTAGGTCACCGCCGGACCGGTGGGGTGCCCGCGGGTCGAGTCGGTGGACAGCTGTGATCGACCGCGCCCTGGGGAGGAGCGCCGCGTCAGTTCGTGCTGAAGCTCACGACCTTGGGCGGACGGACGACCGCGCGCATGATCTCCCGTCCGGCCAATGCCCGCTGCACGCGCGCGTCGGCGCGGGCGAGAGCCTCGAGATCCTTCGCATCGATGCGGGCGGAGACCTCGAGCGTCGCCCGCACCTTGCCGTCGATCTGCACGACCGCGGTCACGGTGTCCTCGACGAGCAGGGTCGGGTCGGGTGCGCGCCATGGCACGAGGCCGACGAACGGCTCGTACCCGAGCGTCTCCCACATCTCCTCCGCGGTGTGCGGCGCGAACAGGTCCAGGACCATCGCCGTCACCTCGGCCGCCTCGCGCACCGCCGGGTCGGCCTTGCCCGGACCGCTGTCGATCGCCTTCCGGGTCGCGTTGACGAGTTCCATGAGGCGGGCGACCACGACGTTGAACTTCGTCTGCTCGACGAGGGACGGAGCATCGGCGAGGAGGCGGTGCGTGACCCGCCGCAGGGACTCGTCTCCCTCGGCCCACACGACGTCGGGGTCGCTCTGCACGTCGTGGGCTACCCGCCACGCCCGCGCGAGGAACTTCTGCGCGCCGGTGGTGGAGACGTCCTCCCAGTTGATGTCGTCCTCGACGGGTCCGGCGAACGCGATCGCCGTGCGGACGGCGTCCGCGCCCGGCTCGCGCATGCTCGCCGAGAACTCGACGAGGTTCCCCTTGCTCTTGGACATCTTCGACCCGCCGAGCAGCACCATGCCCTGGTTGACCAGGCTGGAGAAGGGCTCGGTGAAATCGACCAGCCCGGCGTCGAAGAGGACCTTCGTGATGAAGCGCGCATACAGCAGGTGCAGGATCGCGTGCTCCACGCCGCCGATGTAGGAATCCACCGGTGCCCACTTCGCGGCCTCCGCGGTCGAGAACGCCTCGTCCGCGTCATTCGGCGTCAGGAAGCGCAGGAAGTACCACGAGCTGTCCACGAAGGTGTCCATCGTGTCCGCGTCGCGCAGCGCCGGCTCACCCGTCTCGGGATCCGTCGTGGTCATCCACTCCGTCGCGCCGCCGAGCGGCGACGTCCCCTTCGGCGTCAGATCCAGCCCCTCGGCATCCGGCAGCGTCAGCGGCAGCTGATCGGCGGGGACGGGCACGATCCGCCCGTCCTGCGTGTGGATCATCGGGATGGGCGTGCCCCAGAATCGCTGGCGCGAGATGAGCCAGTCCCGGAGGCGGTAGGACTTCGACGCGCGTCCGGTTCCCGCGGCGGCGAGCTCTTCGGTGATGCGCGCGATCGCGTGGCGCTTGGAGAGCCCGTCCAGCGACCCGGAGTTGATCATGCGACCGTCGCCGGTCAGCGCGATGCCGGTGCGGGCCGGATCGATATCGGCCAGCGACTCCTCCAGAGCGCTCTCGGACGGCTCCCCGTTCTCGTCGAGCTCGATCACGGGGATCGCGCCGGTGATCGGAGCGGTCGTGTCGACCACGACCTTGATGGGCAGATCGAAGGCGCGCGCGAAATCGAGATCGCGCTGATCGTGCGCGGGCACGGCCATCACGGCGCCGTGGCCGTAGTCGGCCAAGACGTAGTCGGCGGCCCAGATGGGCAGCCGCTCGCCGTTGATCGGGTTGATCGCCCACCGCTCCAGGAACACCCCGGTCTTCGGTCGGTCGGTGCTCTGTCGCTCGATCTCGCTCGAGCGCCCCACGTTGGTGAGGTAGTCCTGGAAGCGCATGCGCACCTCGGCCGACGAGCCGGAGGCCAACTCCGCAGCGAGATCGCTGTCCGGCGCGACGACCATGAAGGTCGCCCCGTGCAGGGTGTCCGGCCGCGTGGAGAAGACCGTGACCTTCTCGGGGTGCCCTTCGATCTCGAAGTCGATGTCGGCGCCGACCGAACGGCCGATCCAGTTGCGCTGCATCCGGATGACCTTCTGCGGCCAGAAGCCTTCCAGCTGGTTCAGGTCGTCCAGCAGACGGTCGGCGTAATCGGTGATCTTGAAGTACCACTGCGTGAGCTTCTTCTTCACGACCTCCGCGCCGCACCGCTCGCAGTGACCGTCCACGACCTGCTCGTTCGCGAGCACCGTCTGGTCGTTCGGGCACCAGTTGACCGGGCTCTCCTTGCGGTATGCCAGCCCCCGTTCGTACAGCAGCTGGAACAGCCACTGGTTCCACCGGTAGTACTCGGGGTCGCTCGTGTGCAGGATCCGCGACCAGTCGTAGGACGAGCCGTACTCGCGGAAGCTCTTCTTGTGCTGCTCGATGTTCGCGTACGTCCACTCGCGCGGGTCCGCACCGCGCTGGATCGCGGCGTTCTCGGCCGGAAGGCCGAACGAGTCCCATCCGATCGGGTTCAGGACGTTGTAGCCGCGGTGGCGCCAGAAGCGGGCCACGACGTCGACGTACGCGTAGTTCTCGGCGTGCCCCATGTGCAGGTCGCCCGAAGGGTAGGGGAACATGCCGAGCACGTACTTGCGCGGCCGTGAGTCCCCGGTGCCGCCGGCGCGGAACGGGTCGGACTCCGCCCAGCGCGCCTGCCACTTCTGCTGGATCGCGTACGCATCGTATCCGCCCCCGTCTGCGGGCGCGGTGGTGTCGGGCGGAGGGGTCTGGGACACGGAGCGGAAACCAATCGTGGAAAGGAAGATCTGGCGCGGAGCGCGTCTTCCAGGCTACCGGACCGTCGCCTCACCAGCCGTGGGGCAGGTCCGCCCCGACCGCAGCCAGCGGCCCGCGGGCCTTCACACCGACCTCGGCGACCTCGGCGGCGGCATCCGAACGCCACGTGATCCCTCCCCCGGCACCGACGTACGCACCCCCGGGGCGGATCACGATCGAGCGGATCACCATCGCCAGATCGAGCGCGCCGTCGTGGCCCACCCATCCGAAGCACCCCGCGAAAACCCCCCGCGGTCCCCGCTCGAGGTCGTGCAGGATCGTCATCGCGGAGAGTTTCGGTGCGCCGGTCATGCTCCCGGCGGGAAAGCCCGCCTCCAGGAGTGCACCGAGCGTCGTGCCCGCCCGGAGTGTCCCCGAGACCGTGCTGACGAGCTGGTGGACCGCGGGATAGGACTCCACGACGAGGAGGTCGTCGACCGCGACGCTGCCCGGCTCGCACACGCGGGAGAGATCGTTGCGCATGAGGTCGACGATCATGATGTTCTCGGCGCGCTCCTTCTCGCTCGCCCGGAGCTCGGCCGCGAGAGCGGCGTCTTCGCCGGGATCGGCGCTGCGTGGGCGCGTCCCCTTGATCGGACTCGTGCGCACGACCGCACCGCGCACCTCGAGGAAGCGCTCGGGGCTGGCGCTGACCAGAGCCACGGTATCCGCGCGGATGACCCCCCCGTGATGCGCGGGTGTCCGGGCACGCAGCCGTCGGAAGGCCGCGACGGGATCCACGACACCGGCGATCTCGAACCGCGTCGTGAGGCACAGCTGATACGCGTCTCCACGTCGGATGGCCTCGCGGCATCGGCCGATGAGCACGGCGTATTCGTCGGGGGTGTCGCGCGCCGTCGCGACCGTGGGGGGCGCATCGGCGACCGTCGGCGCCGCAGTCGCGGCGCGAACCCGTTCCGCGAGCGCGGTCGCCACCTCGGCGGGACCGATCGCCCACACCCGGCGCGCGGAGTGATCGAACGCGACGAAGGACTCGACGGCCAGCCACGTCTCCTCCTCGGACGCGGAACCGGATGCCGACCCCGGCGCACCGGCTCGGCGCGCGCCCTCGTCGTACCCGACCCAGCCGACCCAACCACCCCGGAACGGGCCCGCCGCCCACTCATCGGGCGTCCGGGATGCGAGCGGCACCGCGCGCACCCGGGACGGATCCGTCTCCGGGATCCCGGTGCCGACCCAGCTCCATCCCTCGACCGCGTCGGGACCGGCATCCAGCCAGAACGAGTGCGGATCGTTCCCGCAGATCGCAGCGTGCACGGATGCCGGCTCCCGCCAGTCGCCGACGGGCACGGCGGTCGGAGAGGCGGGCATCCTCTCAGAGTAGAGGCGCACCGACCGCTCTAAGCTTCCGGTGTGAACGAGTTCCTCACGTGGCTGCTCGACGCCGTGCAGAGTGTCGATCCCGTGCTGAGGACGGTTCTGGCCGGGGTCGCGATCATGCTGGAGACCAGCGTGCTGATCGGGCTGGTCGTCCCCGGGGACACGATCGTGATCGTCGCCGGGACGGCGGTCGCCTCCCCTCTCGAAGGCGTCGTCCTGATCGTCGCGGTCGTGATCGGGGCTCTGCTCGGTGAGAGCGTCGGGTTCTGGCTGGGACGCGTGCTCGGGCCCGCGATCCGGCACTCGCGTCTCGGGAAGCGCATCGGGGACGCGAACTGGGAGCGCTCGGAGCGATACCTGCGTCGCCGTGGCGGTCCCGCGATCTTCATCTCCCGCTTCCTCCCGGTGCTCCATTCGCTCGTGCCGCTCACCGTGGGGATGAGCGGCTACTCCTATCGGCGCTTCCTCGCCTGGACCGTTCCGGCGTGCGTGATCTGGGCGAGCCTGTACGTGTCCGTCGCCGCCGTCGCCGCCGGGACCTATCGCGAGCTCGCCGACCAGCTGCACTTCGCGGGCTACATCTTCGTCGGCATCATCGTCGTGTTCCTGCTGCTCGTGTTCGCGAGCAAGAAAGTCATCGAGCGGGCCGAGCGCAAGCATCTCGGTGCCGACGACGGAGCTCCCGGATCGCAGCCGGATGCCCTGCCCCGGACAGGCGACATGGAAGACTGAGGGGATGCCTTCCCCGGAGCCCGTCCCCGTCCGGCGCAAAGTGCTGTGGCTCGCCCGCCTGGAGTATCGCTTCCACGCGTGGCGCGAACGGCGTGCGCGCGCCCGCGGACTCACACCGTCTGCGACCCCGTTCCCCGGCTACGGCGGGCCGGACTGGGTGCGCGTACTCGGTCGTGTGCTCATCGTGCCGCCGGTGCCCCTCCTCGAGGGAGGAGAGTACGCGAGCGTCCGCGGCTGGCGGAGTTTCGCCTCGGTTCCGGTCGGGTACGCGCAGGTGCGGATCACGATCGGGGGCGCCGTGCACGAGGTCGTGGCCGATCGCGGCGGGGTGATCGACGCGGAGATCCCGGCGAAGCTGCCGGCAGGCTGGCAGACGCTGGAGATGTCGGTGGAAGGTGGCGAGCCCGTCGAGACGCGGGTGTTCGTCGTGGGACCGGACGTGACGTTCGGCATCGTGTCCGACGTGGATGACACCGTCATGGTGACCGCGCTCCCTCGGCCACTGCTGGCGGCGTGGAACTCGTTCGTGGTGAACGAGCACGCGCGGCAGCCGGTTCCGGGCATGGCGGTCCTCATGGAGCGTCTCGTCCGCGACGAGCCCGGCTCCCCCGTGATCTACCTCTCCACCGGAGCATGGAACGTCGCGCCGACGCTCATCCGGTTTCTGCGGCGTCACCTCTTCCCGTCCGGGTCGGTCCTCCTCACGGACTGGGGGCCGACGCACGACCGGTGGTTCCGCAGCGGCAAGGCGCACAAGCTCTCCAACCTCCGCCGCCTTGCGGCGGAATTCCCGCACGTGAAGTGGCTGCTCATCGGCGACGACGGCCAGCACGACGACGCGATCTACACGACGTTCGCGGGCGAGTTCCCGGACAACGTCGCCGCGGTCGCGATCCGGCGGCTTTCGCCCGCGGAAGCCGTGCTGGCCGGTGGACGCACCGCGGTCGACGATCACACCGCGGCCTCGGTGCCCTGGGTCACCGAGTCCGACGGTGCCGGCCTCGCCGACCGCCTGACCGACATCGGCATCCTGGAGCGCTGAGCGGCGCGTCGGAGGCCGCGCGTAGGCTCTGACGCATGTGCGGACGTTTCGTGGTGGCGAACGTGGGCTCCGAGCTCGTCGGGGTGCTGCGGGCCGACCTGGTCTCCGAGCACCTGCCGGAGCCCTCTTACAACATCGCGCCGACCTCGCCGGTGGCGATCGTCCTCGATTCGGCGAAGACCGAGCCCCCCACGCGTCGGTTGGAGACCGCGCGCTGGGGACTCGTTCCGGCGTGGGCCAAGGATCCCGCGATCGGGGCGCGCGCCTTCAACGCACGCTCGGAGGAGCTCGAGGACAAGCCGATGTTCCGCAAGGCTCTCGAGAAGCGTCGCGCCGTCGTGCCGGCATCCGGGTACTACGAGTGGAAGAGCGTCGACGGCACGAAGATCCCGCACTACATCCACCCGTCCGACGACTCGCCGCTGTTCTTCGCCGGCCTTTACGAATGGTGGAAGAACCCGGCTCTGGCTGACGATGATCCCGATCGGTGGATGCTGAGCTTCACGATCCTGACACGTGATTCGATCGGTCGGCTGGGCTCGATTCACGATCGGATGCCGCTCTTCCTCGATCCGGATCACGCCGACGCGTGGCTGGATCCCACGACCGAGAACGTGCGGGACGTCCTGGACGCCGCGATCGACGCCGCCCCGGCCGTCGCCAAGACCCTCGATGACCATGTGGTCGGCAAGGCCGTCGGGAACGTCCGCAACAACACGCCCGACCTCATCGAACCCGTCGCGTCCTAGCTCGCTGACGGCTCAGTGCCGCGCGAGGATCCCCGCGGCGTCCGTCCCGCGGGGAAGGACGCCGTACTGCCAACCGCGATCCTCGCCGAGCCGCGCGCCGATGAAGGCCTCTGCATCGACGGACGGCGCGTACCGGAGCATGAGCGAGGCCTGCAGGGCGAGTGCGAGTGCTTCGCACATCCGACGGGCGTCGCGCTCGGCGTTGTCGTTCGTCGCACCGGTGACGGCGCGCAGGAGTGATTCGGTGCGGGCGAGGTGGGCGTCCAGAAGTGGGGATGCCCCTGCGGTGATCTGCAGTTCGGCGATCAGCGCGTCACCGGACTCCGGCTCGCGGCCGAGCGCCCGCAGGGCGTCGAGGGCGACGACGTTCCCCGAGCCCTCCCAGATCGACAGCACCGGCTGCTCGCGGTAGCGGCGCGCGAGCGGGAAGTCCTCGGTGTAGCCGTTGCCGCCGAGGACCTCCATCGCCTCGTAGGCATGGTGCGGCCCGCGCTTGGTCACCCAGTACTTCGCCACGGGCGTCGCAAGGCGCCGGAATGCCGCGTCCTCGTCCGAGGCGTCCGCGTCGAACGCGTCAGCGAGCCTCAGCCCTGTGAGCATGGCCGCCTCGGACTCGAGCGCGAGGTCGGCGAGCACGGTCGTCATCGCGGGCTGATCGACCAGCATCCGCCCGAATGCCGCACGTCCGCGCGCATGCCACACGGCTTCGGCCACGCTCTGGCGCATGCCGGCGGCTGTGCCCAGGACGCAGTCCATCCGCGTGCGCTGCACCATCTCGCTGATGGCTCGCACACCGCGTCCCGGTTCGCCGATGAGGAAGCCGACGGTGCCGTCGAATTCGATCGAGGCCGAGGCATTGGATCGATTGCCGAGCTTGTCCTTCAGATGCTGGATGCGGAAGACGTTGCGCATGCCGCGCGGCAGGAGCCGCGGCACGAAGATGCAGGAGAGGCCCTCATCCACGTTCCCGCGCCGCGTCCGGGTCAGCACGAGGAACGCGTCCGACATGGGCGCGGAGCAGAACCACTTGTGGCCAGTGAGCTGATAGCTGTGTCCGCCCATGAACGTGCCGACCGTCGTGGACGCGCGGACGTCCGATCCACCCTGCTTCTCGGTCATCGCCATGCCGATCAACGCGCTGCGTTTCTCCTCATTGGGCAGCAGACGCGGCTCGTATTCCCGAGACGACATGCGCGGCATCCAGTCGGCGGCGATCGATTCCGACAGAGCGATCGTGGATGCCGCGGCGTGGGTCATCGACACCGGACATGCGTGGCCGGCCTCGCCCTGCGCGAACAGCAGGAACGTCGCGGCGCGCGCGACGGCGGCGCCCGCACGGTCCTCCACGGGGCTGTGGGCGCCGTGCGCGATCGCCTGGCCCAGGATCCGGTGGTAGGCGGGGTCGTAGTCGACCTCGTCCAGGCGGAAGCCCCAGCGATCATGCGGATGCGCGACGGGCGAGTGCGTGTTCGCAAGTGTCGCGTCGCGCTGGAAGTCCGCTGACCCGACCAGCCGACCGACGTCGTGGAGCTCGTCGTGCGCCCACGCGGCGCCGAAGGTGGTCACGGCGTCACGGAGAGCCGTGTTCGCGCCGTACTCGTCGATCTCTGTTCGTACGGGCGGCTGGTTCTCGACGTAGTGCGTCGCCGGTCCGATGACGCGCTGGCCGCGGGCGACGGATGTCATGTCAGCTCCTGGGTCCACGGGGTCGCGAGCGCCTCTTGCTGCTCGGGTGTGAGCGGCGCGCGGGTCACGATGTCGTGCATGAACGCGAGCTTCTCGCGCACGGGCCGGACGATCTCGAACGGGTAGAGGTCACCGAATCCCATCGCCCGGTTGATGCGGTTGAACGCCTGCGACATCCACTCCCAGTCGGTCAGCAGTCGCTGCACCGGTTCGTCCTCGTAGGACTCGCGGGGTACGACGTCGACGTCGCGCATGCTCGTCACTGCGGCGTCGAGGCGGATGCCGATCGCCGCCGCCGTCTGCAGGGTCCCCGTGATGTGCAGGTAGTGAGCGAAGGTCTCGGCGAAGTCCTCCCACGGGTGCATCGTGGCGTACTCGGAGATGAACGACTCGTGCCAGTCCTCCGGTGCGCCGTACCGGTAATGCCGGGTGATCGCGTCCTGATAGCTCGCGCGCTCGTCGCCGAAGAGCGCGCGGCAGCGCGCCCACGCCTCGTCGTCGGTGAGCAGCACGTTCTGGAAGTAGTGCCCGACCTCGTGTCGCAAGTGGCCGAGGATCGTGCGGTAGGGCTCGCCCAGGCGCACCCGCATGGCCTCCCGACGGTCGTCGAGGCTCTCGGCGAGATCGATCGTGATGATGCCGTTCGCGTGCCCGATCATGACCGGTCGGCCTTCGGACAGGCTCGAGATGAGGTCGAAGCCGAGGCCGCCCTCCCGCAGATCCCACCCGACGATCGGGAGCCCGAGATCACCGAGCTGCAGCAGCAGGCGGCGTTTGGCCTCTTCGACCTTCGACAGCTTCTCCAGGGCGACGGTGTCGTCGGAAGCAGGACGTGTGCGCGTCAATCGGCACGAGAAACATCGGCCGGCCGGTGCGTCCTCTCGTACGAGCCAGTTGCACGACCACTCCCGGTTCGAGCACGTGTACCACGTGCGTCCGTCGATCACGGTCTGATTGCCCCGCAGACCGTGGAACTGCCGCGTGAGCATCGAGTAGCCGAGGTCGGCCCCGCACTCGGGGCACGTGAGCCGGTCGAGGTAGAGGAAGTGGCGACAATGCGGACACCGCGGCTGTGAGGTCACGTCCTCACCGTAGCGCGCGGGTGCGGGGCGGACGCCTCGTTGTGGCCAGACCGGTCCCGTCGTCCCGAACCGGACGCGAGACCACGCCCGGCCGCCAGTCTCTGGAGGTCAGCCCATCGTCGAGTGTCCAGGACACGCCGCAGCGCGTGGCCTGACGACGGCGCGTCGTGGACACTCGACCCGCGGAGCGAGATGCAGAACGCCCTCATCCGCATGACGTGCTCGGGGTCACCGCCCGAAGTGGCTGCGGCCGCAGGGGATGCTGAGGCCGGGCGGTGACGTGGAGCGCGCTGTGCGCGGGAGCCGGTGTCGAGGTGGCACGTATGCTTCGGTGATGACCAGATCCCTCACCCCCATGAAGCCTCTTGTCCTCACCGCCGGCGTGCTCGCGATGGCGTTCTCCGTCGTCGGATGCTCCGCGCCGGCGGCCCCCGATGAGACGGCGGAGCCCGTCATCGTCGATGTGCCTGCCGCTTCGCCGACGGCGGAACCGTCCGACGCGGATGCCGCTTCGTGCGTCGCGTTCGCGGATGTGCTCACCATTATCACGACCGCTGAGAACGGCCTGCAGTCCGGGCGGATGCTGCAGCAGGAGTACGACGGGTGGTACCGCTTGGCGACGCGTGTGCTGGATCGGGTGCCCACCACCGGGCAGGGTGCGGTCAGCGACGCCCTGACCGCCCTCAAAGGGATCGCCCCGCCGATCCCTTCCGGGACGATGGACACCTCCGGGATCAACACGGAAGAGTGGTACGCGGCGATGGCACCGCTCGGTGAAGCGTGCACCGCGGCCGGGGGCGCGCTGACTGTCGAGAGCTACATCGGCGGCTGAACCCCGCTCAGGGCAGCAGCGAGGACATTGTGCGCCGCGTCGGAGAAGATGACAGGGCGCGCACCTCCCCGCCGAGCTCATCTACTGATCCGGGGGATGTCGGGTCGGGGCAATAGCCTGCGCACATGAAACACCGCCTTGCATCACTCGCTGTCCTCGCACTCATCCTCACCGGCTGCTCCGCCACCGCAGGAGGTGACACGGACGGGACCGCCACGTCTGGTGCAACCTCTTCTGCGCCCGTGGAGGAGGTTCAGGAGGCTCCCGCAGAGCCGCTGGACATGACCGGCGAATGGAAGCAGACGAACTCCAACAGCGCCGACAGCTATCAGGCCGCGACCATCTCCGGTGAGCAGATCACGATCAACTGGGTCAACGACGCAGAGTCCACCACAGCTCTCTACTGGGCCGGAACCTACGTCCCGCCCGCCGATGGCGCGCAGACCCACACCTGGGATTCGGCGAACGACACCACCCAGACCGACAGCGCCATGCTCGCCTCCGGCGACCCGACGAAGACGTTCACGTACGAGAACGGCGTGCTCAAGTACGAGCTGACCGCGATGGGCGTGACCATGACGGTGGAGATGAGCAAGCAGTAACCGCGTCACAGAGCGCGAAGGGCTCCACCTCGAGCCACGCACACGAAGCGCGGCGCCAGTTCCGAGAACTGGCGCCGCGCTGTTGTCTGCTCACTCCTTATCAGGCACCAGCCTCGAACGACTGTCCTGCTTGTCGTTGCGATGTAGGACGAGCGCGACAGCACCGAGCAGCACCGCGGGGAGGATGGCTGACAGTGCCAGCACAGCCCACCCTGTTGCCGGTCCCTGGTCCGCGAATACCGGGGCGACGCAGATGCCCAGTACTACGGTGACCAGCGCGGTGGCAGTAAGCAGGCGGTTTCGGTGCTTAAGGGTCATGGCTTATCCACCTCCGGGGTAGGAAACGGGGCGGCAGATGATGTTCTGGTAGGACGGGTTGCCGTCAATGCCCTGCGAGAAGTAGACCCACAGTTAGTCAATGCCTGGGCATGCGCCTTGGTTATCACCGTACGTGGCCGCAACGGCGACAGCCACCCCGGTAACGAGGCCCATCAGGCGGTTCAGGATTGCAATCGCCCCGACGAGCGCAGCGGCCGCGCCATTGCGGATCGCGATTTGGTCGGTGTTGTTCAACGAGATGTAGGTCTCGGCACCGTCCCCGCCCGTCGCCAAGTTGGGTGTCATCGTGCCCGGCGAAACCGTGAACGGCTACACAAGGCGATCATTCGGCCCCGCGATCTCTCCTCGATAGCGCGATGGCTCGGCACACCGCTGGCGCCGAGGTAGGCCCGCAGTTGCGATGTAGACCCGCACGAATATGCGACCCTCGGGTCTTGTCGTGCTGCCGAACGAGCTGTCGGCATCAATGTGGCCAGTGGGACCAGGTCGCTGATCGGAGACCAACTGCGAAGACAACTCTCCTAAAGCCAGAAAACCCCCGGCGAACCGGGGGTTTACGTGGTGGACCTGAGGGGACTCGAACCCCTGACCCCCTGCATGCCATGCAGGTGCGCTACCAGCTGCGCCACAGGCCCGGATGGTCTCGCGGATGCCCAAAAACCCCCGGAATCTTGCCCTTCGGCTTCACTCCGGTGGTGGTGACTGCCAGCATACGCGACTGGACTTCGAGAAATCTGGACGCCTCTGGAGCGAGCTCGAGGTACCTGAACCGTCGAGTTTGTGTCTACATCTCAAGTCCTCGAACGAAACGCCACTCCCAGCGAGACTACCGAGCAAGGCGATCCACCCGACCGCTGAACGATTCGTACCACGGCCCCGGCGACCACGACCCCTCAGCCGAGGCCATCGCCTTCGCAACGATTGCCCAGTCCCGCGGCGACGGATGCCGCGGCGACGGCCGTTCGAGGTTGGCGAGCTCGCAGAGCGCCTCGAGCGCGAGATCAAGGTCTCCCAACGGCGAATTGAATCGTCGGACGGATTCCCAAAGCCTGTCGAAGGCGCCATCCACCTCGCCCAAGGCTGCCAGAATGCGGCCGTCCGTGAGCGCGTCGAGTTGGAGGACCCAGCCGGACGCTTCTTTGTACCCGTTGAAGGCGCGAGCATACGCGGCATCGGCCGCGTCGGGCCTCCCCAGTGCGACAAATGCACGTGCGAGAAGCGCTTCAAGCTCCGTCTGGGCGAGCATATCGCGCCAGTAGGGCTGCTCGGTGTTGCCGCCGTACAGGTCGCTCTCGTCCAACTCTTGCGGTCGGTAGGCGTCCAGCAGGAGGTCACTCACGTCGGCGGCTGTGCGGGCTGGGTCGCCTTCGGACCAAAGTTCTGCGATCTCGTCGGCGTAGGGACGGCGAAGCCCGGAGTCGTTGAACTCCGACATGGTGACAGTCGCGACGAGTGATTCCTCGAGCCCCATGAGCTCGTCCTGCCAATGCTCGAGACTTCGGATCTCGTGATCAGGGTCTGCGATGTAGTGCTGCCAGGATGCCTTCGGGTTGTGATCGACGAGCGTGGGACGCGGATCGGCTGCGTCGATGATTGCGCGGAGTCTCTGCTGCTTCGGCTCATCCCACCACGGCACGAAGGACCACCAGGTCACGCTGTCGACGACCTCAAACGCGATGGTCGCCCACTCCGCGCGCCTCAGAGCCGAGTCGATCTGGGGATTATGAGCTTCGATCGTGGCGAGCTCATAGAGCGCCTGTACGTACAGGTCCGGGTCCCAGTGGTCATTTGCCGGCGGTTGAACGGCCATACAGAGTCGATCGATCGCCGCTTCCGGATGCCCGAGGGAGCCCTCGAGACGCGCTTCGGCGAGAAATCTCGCCTGCATCAGATACCACGGGCAACCCATATCGATCTCTGTCCACAGCGCGCGGAGGGCTTCCTCGTTCTTTCCTACGTCGAGCAGCTTTCGCCCTACCCAGGCGGAGCGAGCCCAATCCGGAAGATCGGTGAGCACTGAACGCATTTCTCGGGCGCGCGCGAGCTCTGCCCGCGCGTCATGGAGCGCTTCGCTAACCTGCTCGATGATCACGTCGGGGTCTCCTTGGGGATAGAGAAACATCGGGAACTCTCTGGGATAGCGGCCAGGCGTGATGACATCCGCCTGCCGGCGCGCCGCACGTGTTGACGATCAGCTGTCGCCGGTTCGATCCGAAGGGACTTCTGAGTTCCTGAATCTGCTGTCTCCGGCTATGAGGGCCATCCACTCGGCTTCAAGCGCGCTACCAATGCGTTGCTCGCGAGCAATCGACTCTTTGAGCCAGGCGATCGTTGCGGGCACCATCGCGAGCAGCTGCGGGTAGTTGAGCGCGGCCGGATTCATTCCGAAGACGAGACCCGTCTTGACCAGCGTTCCGGACGTCGCGACAGTGTGGCCGAGCAGAAGCATCGAGCGGAGCTTAGCGATCTCCAGATTTCGCTGGTCGGCGGTCTTCCCAGTCGAGAGAGCGTCGAGCATCCAGTACGCCCGGATGATCACTTCGACAGCCGCGGGGACGATGCCCATCGTCAGAAAGTGTCGGAGGTCGTAGCCGTTTCGGTACATGTCGCGGGCGACGTCCGTCCAGGGCACCTGTGGCCCGTCCTTCCACAGCGCGAACGGGGACTCCGTCTTCACGAGTTGAAGGAGGCTGAACAACGGGGCGGGCAAACCGGCCGGCGTGAAGACATCAGAGAGGAGGTGAGCCACCTGCTTGAGCAACGCGGTCGTAAGGTCGGCCGGCGCCATGTTGGTAGCCACCTGCACAATGTTTCCGAGGTGATCGACGTATGTCCCGGTCCCGCGCATGAGGTCGGCAATGCCCACGAGGAAACCGAGAATGGGATCGTGCCCCGGGCTCATCAGCCTGTGCACCTTCGGGAACATGCCACGTACCGCATCGTTGGTGGCTTTCGTGGTTGGCGCATCGAAGGGGACCTTGGCGAACCCTTCGAACGGCTTGCCGAATCGCTCGTGGAGGGACTTGCTGTTCTCGTTGAGCCAATCCGTCAGCGGTGAGCCCTCGTACTTCTTGCCCATGAACTTGCGGTCGGCGGGGATTCGCACCAGCACAACGTCGAGGATCGTCGCGATGACGCCTGCACCGAGGACGACGGCCCAGTCCGTCTTGGTCCAGCTCACGTCTCCAAACTGAGCGTCGTACTGCTGGAGGCTCGCTCTGATCTGCCCCTCCGGTAGTACCTGGAGAAGCGGGTCGCGGCTCAGGTCAACCTCGAGCATGGCGAGACGGGCTTCTGCCAGAGCGGTGAGGTCGGAGAAGTCGAGTCCTGTCGGCGCGACTGGAAGTCCATGGCCAGGCTGATGAATTGCCCCATTTGAGGGTGCCTCGCTCGCCGGCCCGGTGTCGTGTGGGATGTCCGCAACCTCGATGCCTAGCGCCATCAACTGGTTTCTGACGGAACCGATCTCGTCCTCAATGCTCAAGACCAAGTCATTTACTCGAGCCTCTCGCTCAAGTGCCTCCCGCAGGTCGAAGTCGACGCGATCGAAGGCGCTACGGAGTTCGGTCAACGTCACGTCTTGGTATGCCGCAACCGTCGAAACTGCGGCGAGGGGCTCAGACACCGACAGGCTCACCCTGCTCGAACGCGTCGCGATTGGCTTGCAGGCTTGCGAGTGCGAGTTTGAACGCGGCTAGGTCGGCGCGCAACGCTGCGAGCCGGTGTTCGTTCTGTGTCGTTTGTGCGAGGTAGTCCTCCATGCGGCCTGCCAGCTGGGCGATGTCTTGAGTGAGGTCACCGATTGCCTGCTGGTGGTCCTTGAGAACCTGCTGGATCAGGTGTTCGCGACGATGCCCCCGTTCGCGCTCGTTGATGCCGAGCACCCATCGGGTACCTGCGTACACGCCCACACCGAGGAGCACTGCGACACCGATGCCGGTCGTCATCGGGTTCAGGCCGAGCAGCCCACCGAAGCCGAGCGCTGCGAGCCCAGACGTAATCCCCGCGGCGCCGAGGCCGCTCACGCTTCCCGCGAGACTGACAGCCGCGATCGGTGCGCTAAACGCCGCGGCCTTCGCGAGAACGTCCTTGGTGACTGTCTCTAGCTGGCTGGTCGAGATCTTCCCCGCAAGGAAGTCCTCTTCTGCTGTGACGAGCGTCTTGGTGGCTGCGATCACTGTGTCAGCATCCGCGCCGAACTGCACCTCTGCGATCTTCGCGATCAGCCGATCCTCTTCGTCGGACTGATGCTTGTCAGCGCGAGCGATGCGAAGAAGATCCCTTACAAGCGCAGCGAACACGGCTTCGACGTCCTCGGCGAGGAGTTGACCCTGCAAGGCGACCGCATATCCAACAGCCGAATCCGCGAGTGCTTCTTCGGTATTGCCACCAAGGCTGTGGGCCGTTAGTTCGCTGCGAAGAACTGTGCGCGCTTCGGGCTCGAGCTGAATCGTGGTGGCGAAGAGATAGAGGTTCGCGATCTCGCGGGGGTCAATCGCGGCGTCCGCCAGAGTGAGACGCGCGAGAATGCGGCAGTATGCGAGCTTGGCCTCGGTGTTGAGCGCCGATAGGTCGACACCGTTCTTGTGCTTGCCCTGGAGGCGACCTGCGACGCTCTGCCCAAAGGCAGTGAGCGTCGCGGCCGTCTGACCGGCGGACTTCTTCACGCCCTGCCCAACACCGTCTGCGACCTCTACGGTTTTGACCCAGCCGGAACTCGCAGCGTCCGCGACCTTGCGACCCGCGTTATCAGCGACGTCCATGAGCCGGCCCAAATCCAGTCGTCTTGATTCCGCCATCGCATTCTGCCCTTCCCCATGCGGAAACGATGACTCCTCGGATCCGTCATCCAGAGGCTATCGTGCCCCTCCGACGCTCCCGGTGGACTTTCATCAGAGTCGGTCGAGATGCGCTCGCGGGTCTTCGTCGGGAGGTTGTCGCCGCGCGACGGATTCGGCAGGACCCTGCCATTCAGTCGCGGGGCAAGTGCCTCATCGAGGGAGTGGTGGGGGCGCTTCGATGAACACTCCGCTCCCCCAGCCGACTTCCCACCCCTGTCGGGTGTCGTAGTAGTCCGCGAAGGCGATAGGCACGGCATCCTGCGCCCTGATCAACTGCATGAGCCGGGCATACCAGTCCGCATAGGCGCGGTCCGGCACGTGTTCTTGCACCCAGGGCATAGAAGCGAGGATCAGGTCGGCAACATCGTCCGGGGTGGTAGATCGGTCGACGATTGCGCCCGCGAACTCGGGTCCGCTTCCGGTGCTGTATCTGAGCACCATGTTCTCGTTTCGGTATACGACGTAGCCAGCGGAGTCGTCCGTGGTCGCTGCCTCTGCGATCTCCACGCGCCAGTGCATGCCCGACGGGCTCATGTACGGGAGGAGGCGGAGTTGTTCGTATCCGCGTTCGTGGAGTTGCTCAACGCCGTCGAGGATCCGGAGCGGAGTGACCTCGCCCTGCTTGGCGCGCATCCGCTCGTAGATTTCGTGATCAAAGGCGACAAGCGTGACTGAGGCAACGGCAGTGCGCGCGGCCCAGATCGACTCGAACGCTACGTCGACCGCGTCGCCAATTGGCCATCCGTAGATTCCCGCGCTTACGAGTGGAAACGCGACCGTCTGGGCGCCGATCTCGTCGGCGACCTCGAGGCTCCTCCGGTAGCACGACTCGAGCAATTGTTGATCGATCTGACCTGCGAGGTAGTTCGGCCCGACGGTGTGGACGACCCACTTCGCAGGCAGGCGGCCCGCGGTGGTCCAACCGGCATCTCCGACTGACAAACCTCGCGGGTAGCGGTCCATGCAGTCCTGCAGGATGGCGGGCCCTCCTGCCCTGTGGATAGCCCCATCGACGCCGCCTCCACCGCGCAGCGCACGATTAGCTGCGTTGACGATCACGTCGACCCGCTGCTGGGTGATGTCGCCGTGGAAGACGGTGATCTTTGGCAATGCTGGCTCCTTCGGCGCCACAGGTGGTGTTCGGTCCAGTGTCCAGCATCCCGCCGATTCACTACGGGCATGGACCGCCCGCAGCTATGTCCGGCACCGTTTCGTTCTCGGAGAAAGGGCTCTCACTATTCTGGGAGGGTTGCCGCCTGCCGCTCTGCATCTGGCCTGCGTCAGGAAGCAGGATTTGCGGGCGCCAGGCACGAGCGCCACGAGCTGGGGAGTGAGAAGGCATGCGTCGAACATCAGCAACGGGATCGGCGGCTGGGTGAAGGCCGACGAACTCCGGCGCGTCAAAGCGCTCGCCGGCGAGATCAGCAGTTGGTCGGCGCTGGCGCAGGCGATCGCGGATCACCGCCAGCGCACCGCGCAAGCCGCCGACGCTGTCGTCAATGCGCTGCCAAGCGAGACCCTGAGCATCACCATCCGGGAGTGGAATCTCAGTCAGAGCCGTCAGCAATCTATGCAGCGCAGCCGAATCCTCGCCACCCCTCGCTGGCGCGACAGTGGTTCTCGAGGCCAGCGGTCGATCCGGCTCGCTGGAATTCCCGGTACGAGCCCACGAACTCGGCCGATCGGTCGGCGCAGTGCCGCCCAGATCACCCGCGCCGCGAGCACGGGATGCAACAGACTCCTGCGCGAACACATCGCAACCGTGGTCATCACCGCGGAGGACGTCCGAGAGCTGCCCGATTCGCGAGAGTCGACTCTTCAGCGAGCTTTCCATCGCTCGCCGTCGTCCTGGACCCGTCGACGCGCGACCGGCTTTGCGCGCTGAGTCCTCCCCCCCTCGGCGAAAGGGAGCCTGAAACGGTCACTGCCCGGAGCGGAGGCGGCTTCGAACTATGTCGCGAGATCCATGATCGAGGTCGGAGGAGTCAGGCCCGCGCTACCGCCATTAGCCTGACGAGCCATGAACCGTGTCATTCGTCGAGGGCCTTCACCAAAGCATCCTGGGCATCGCTGTAGAAGATGAACGAGACCTTCGTGGCGACCTCGTCGCTGACGTCGAGGAGTTGACGGCGGGCAGACACCGGCAGGAGCAAAGCGGTCGCCCCCTTCTCCATCGCGTGCTCGGCGAGCTGCGCGGCGTTGAGGACCGTCTCGACACCGCCGCCAAGCGACAGATTGCCGACTGCGATCAGCCCCCCTCGCACCGAACGCTGGAGCATCGCTGAGGCCATCGCGAGCAGAATTGGGAGGCCGAGCCCAGCGCCGGTCTTCGCGGCGTCGAGTGCGCGGACCTGGGCGGTGAGGTTGTGCTCGCGCGGGTCACGGTCCCCGACGAGCTGTCGCGCCTGGGAGATGAGGTTCTGCTCGGCGACCTTGAAGCTCTCGCGAAGCGTGGCGGGCGCGGCCTGGTTGAGCAGCCCACGCGCCCCCGAGCCCGGAGTATCGGCCGCCTCAATCCGGTAGAGTCCCGGCCCGACGTCGCCACTGCCTTCAGAGATCGCCCACACCTGCCCTGGGGGCAAAGGATCGAGGCTGATCGAGTCGGGGCTCGCCAGCTCGGGCGTCGAGACAAACTGCTCGATGCCCTCGCCGAGACGGTAGCCGAACTGCGTATTGCGGAACTCGGCTGCGCCGATGCGGCGCTGCTGTTCCTTGACGCGACGACGACACTCCAGGGCGATGCGGACCGCCCACTCGAGATCCTCGTCGGAGATCGCAGCCTCGGCGTCGGGATACAGGAGTTTGAGCAAACCATCCACCGTCTTGTTGACAGCCGAAAGGTCTCGGCCCGACAGCGCATCGGAGTAGTTGACCCGCCCCTGGATCGACGCGAGGCGTGAATGGTCGCGAAGGCGCGACCAGCACTCCGAGAGGAAGTCGCTGACGAGCCCGAAGTGATGAGTGAAGTACGTCGGGTTGAGCTTCGGAACATCCCAGCCGGGCAAATAGGCGTGGATGCGGTCCATGAACGCAGTGTCATCGCGCATCTCTGGCGGCAGGGGCGACAGCAAGTGCCCAATGCGCTGCTGATGGGCGACGTCCACATCGAAGTTGCCGACGAGGACGATGGAGCCGTCGGCGCGGATGGACTCACGGCCTCGGGAGAACTCGCCCGACTCCATGTAACCCTTCATGATGTTGACGCCGTCCTTCTGGTCGAACGAGACGCCGGACACTTCGTCGAAGCACACGACGTCGTACTGGGCGACGAGGCCGCGTTGACCGGTGGCGTTGTTGACGAACATCCGGGCCACCGTGGCCTTGCCACCCGAGATCAGATGCGCGTACGGCGAGACCTGCTGGAAGAGGTGGGACTTGCCCGTGCCGCGTGGCCCCAGCTCGACCATATTGAAGTTGCGCTGCACAAACGGGACCATGCGCAGGAGCAGGACATCCTGCTCGCGTTCGCTGAGTTGTGCGGGCTCGAAACCCGTCGACCGGAGAAGGAGGTGCTTCCACTGCTCGGTTGTGAACCGCCCGCGGCCTTCGGCGAGCCGCGATAGCGAGTCGCGTGTGGAGAGCTGAATGGGCCGCAGCGAGCCGATGGCGAACGGCTTGCCGTTGTTCTCCTCGGCGATAGCGGCGTCGTAGAACAGGTCGACCTCAGCGTAGAATCCGCCAGTGAGCATGCGTTCGTTGTCACGCACGACGGCGTCGTCGATGCGGACGTCCCGAAGCGCAAGGCTGGGGAGTTCAGCGAGGTAGGCGTTGGACTTCGCATCAAGGCGGGCCTTGACGAGGTCAATGAGCTTGATGGTCATTCGCTCGCGGGCACGAGACTTGAACAGCTCTTCCTCGCCTGCACGCACTGTGCGGTCAGCGAGGAGTCGTCGGACGACCTGAAGCCCCTCTTCGATCTCCTCGGGATCGGTAGTGGCGCAGTAGCGACCGATGAGGAACTCGCCCACGTACGTCGGGACAGGGTACGCGCCCTTGAACTGAAGGGCCAGATCCTTGCGGACGACGTACCCCTCGAACGCCGAGGCCGCCGTCTCGTCGATTTCGTCGAGCGTGATCGCCTCGGTCATTCGATACCTCCCACCGTGGTTTGCGTTTGGGCGAGAACCCCGCCGTTCGGGTCGAGCAACACGACCCACGCCGTCGCACCCGCAGGGGCTTGCTCCTCATCAACGAGCACCTTGACCTCACCCGGCTCGACCGCAGACTTCGGGCCACCGACGGCGCTCGACGCGTCGGCGGGGCGGAGCCGAACCTCCGCGACGATCTCCGCCTCGGCAGGTCCGTAGTCAACTCGGCATCGCTGCCCGGTCCACCGGACGGCCTCGATTTGAACCGGAGCCGCGACGGAGTTACCACGCGTCACGGTGACGACGGGAAGGACGCACTCCTGATGGCTCAGACCACCGTGCTCGTAGAGCCGTCCCGCCTCGAACGCCGCGCTACCCGGAGCACTCACCATGTCTACAGTCGAGTCCCAGGTCCACAGCAGTATCGGGAAGTCGGGGCGCGCCGCCGAAGCCTTCAACCGCGCCACCCGGGGCTTGCGGGACGCGTCGCCCTCGGTGACCTGCAATGGCAAAGTGACCTTCTGTGCTGGCAGGCCGGGCAGGAGGAATCCGTGGTCGGTGACGATGACGACCTTCCCCCAGCCCGCGTCGAGTAGCCCGCGCACCCGCTCCGCGACAAGGTCGAGTTGCTGATCGACGAGGTCAGCGAGAGCGTGCCCGTGGGAGTGGCCGAGCGAGTCGATCGAGTTCGTCTGCGTCCATGCCTTGCCGCTCGGATCTCCGACCTCGGCGGCGTCCCACTCGAGGAACTGAACGTTCGCGCGTGCGAGCGCCGAGCGCAGGACTGGGCCTTTGAGGGAACGGCCCTGATCATCGGCCGCGTCGAAGGCCGCGCCGCCTCCTATTGCAATCGCAATAGGAGCGACCGCCGGCTGCCCGGTCGGCGTGACACTGGGGAATGCGGCCAGTCGCGTGGCGACGGTGGCGACGAGCGGTGATAGTCGACGAGCCACGCGTGTGGCGAGGTCGAAGCGCAGCGCATCGACGTAGACGACGACGGTTCCCGCGTCGATGTCGAGGCCCGATTCTCCGGCATAGCCAGCTACCGCGGCCGCCTGAAAGGCTCGCGCGGAAGCGTCGACCCACGAGTCATAGAGCGCCCCGAGCGCCGTTGCGACCGCGGCTCGATCTTGAGCGGTCTTCGCCGACGCAATGGCCCGCAATGCGAGGTCGTCGATCAGGTGTCCGTCATCCCCGTACCACCTGACCTGAGCCATGAGGTCTGACGCGGACGACGCCGTCGCAACGCGATCAGCCAGTTCGGCAAGGTGTCCGACGGCCCGCGCGAGCGGAGCCTGCCCAAGCACGGCCCAGACGCTCTCCTCGCGCGCAGAGTGCGCCGTGGCGAGTTCGACGATCCGGTTGCGCGGGTCTTGATGTGTCGCAAGCGCACCGAGGGCAGCCCGCAGCGCTACTTCCTGGTCCCGGTTCCAGGAGGGCCAGGAGTCGGGGTGTGGGTCGGTGTCTCCGAAGAGCGGCACTACGGAGGGACGCGCTTCGTCGAGGAGGCTCGGGAGGTTCGGATAGCGCCCAGGATTGTCGGCGAACCGCTGCCAAACCGCTTTCCACTCCCCCGCTCGGCTTCCGAGCTTGCTCGCCGCGGTGAGTGGGCCGTCCTTCTCGGGATTGAACCCATAGGTGTCCTTGCAGGACGCTACGAGGGCCTTCCACCGCACGCCGGTATGCGAGGCGCGTGTGGCTTCGGGATCGTCCAGCCACTCGAGGAGGGTGCGAACGTGGTCGTCAAGGACGAGGTGCCGTAGACGGGCGGAGTCGAGCCTCCCCTTGCGCCGGAGGTCATCGACGTCTTCGAGGAGGAGCTTGTCGAGCACTTCCCCAAGGGCGTCCCTCGTTGCGGTGTCGCCGGCGAGGTCGAGTCCGACACCCTGCTTGGAGGCGAGGAACGAGTGCGGCGTCCACGGGGTCTGTCCGATGGCGGAGGGCCACCAGTTGGAGCGGATCGCGACCTCGGCGAGTGGCGCGAGCGAGTCGTCGAGTGCTGACGCCTCGACGACGGCGCCTCGGCTGATGCCGGGGAGGTAGATCACCCATGGGTTGCGCTCATCGCGCTCGGCAAGATGCGTCGGCAATTGAGCTGCATCTGGTGAGGCGAGCACAGCCCGGAGCCAGAGCGCCGGGCCTTGCGCGATTGCGGGGGTGTACTCGCCGAGGACGAGGATGGGCACCGCCTCCTGCAGGCTGCGGATTGCCGATTCCCAGGCGCGGTCGGGGTCGACCCACAGCACGGCGGCGGGCGCGCAGTTCACGCCCGCGTTGAAGGTGGCGGCGTCACGGAGCGCTTTGGCGACGACGGCACGGACGAGCGTCATTCGGCAGCCTCCGCCTCGCGCCGGGCCGCACGGCGCTCCTCAAGGGGCACGTGCAAATCGTTGTGCCGTTCTGAGCCGTCGGGATTCGTCCCGCGGTCCTTCCTCCAGTGGACGTTGACCTTCGACCGGAGAACGCCGGCAGTCACGAACGGGCGGATGTTGAGCCGGACGCCGTCATCGATGTCCGGTTCCCAGCCGTTCGGCTGTTGGGACACCGGCTTCCAACGCACGTAAATGTCGTGGGGCGGTGCACCTTCGAGGATGAGCTGGAGCCTGCGCTGGAGGTCTTCGGCGGCGGCGAGGCGAGCATCGGCACCAGGCCTTTCGGCGCGGGTCTCGTGCTTCTGGCGGTCGATCCAGGAGCCGAGGGAAGTGAAGGTCAGCTTCTCCAGCGTCCGCCGATCGAGCTTGTGATAGTTGACGATTGCGGAGAATCCGTCCTTGCGGCCGTCCCAGATGTGCCACAGAAACGGCCTGTTGTCGAAGATCTTCACATGCTGCCCAAAGAAAGCGTCGCGGAGCCAGTCCTCCAGCCGCCCATTCTTTCCGCCGGCCTCGATCACCAGCTTCCGTTCAAGCGCACCAGTCCACTCACTGCCATGTGCGGCTGCAAGCACCTCGCGGAGGCGTGTAGCTAGATCCGGCTCACCGGGTAGCGACATCAAAGCTGCGATGCCGTCATCGTCGGCAAAGGACTCAAGATTCTCCGAAGTCTGCTCGGGCCAGTGATAGCCAAGCACGTGAGCAACGGCCACCTGGAGCGGCTCGCTCGAACCGGGTACTGCCCCCGAGAACCCCCACTGAGTGGGGTCACTTGTCACGGCTGATGGCAGTGGCCCCAAATCGTCGGCAACTGACCGCCATCGATCGATGTCGAACGGCACCTTCACCAGGGTTGAGTTCGTTACCTTCAACGCTGGCTCAATGCGCCGTACGTCGCGGCAATATTCCTCGGAGGACAAGTACGCGTAGATGGCAGGGAGGTCCTCTGGGTTCTTCGGCACGACAGGCGAAGCATTCGTATCGAACAGTTCGCCGAAGTAGAGCGTCACCGGAAGCGCCCTCATCTGGCTCACAAGTACGCCGCGCTTACCCCAAGCGGACCTGCCGACAATGCGCGAACCTGGGCTGTCGACCATCGGCCCTTTGCCGCCGCGCCAGTCGACGACATATGACCGTCCGCCATAGGGCACGACGTCATCGACCGAGCTCGCAAAGACTGTCCACCTCTGCCGGTTAAGAACCTCCCAGAAGCTCCGTCGATACCGGCCATCGTCCCCAGTCTTGATCCCTTGGTACGCATCTGCGTAGTTGCCGAGCAGGGCTCCGTTGAAAACCGTCGTCGAGATCCGGTGGTCCGGTGCGGCCAGGGCATCTTCCGCACTGACGGCAGAGAAGGCACCTTCACGGAGCACAATGGATTTCTCATCTGGCCGCCGGGGTTCAGCGGCATCGAGGAACTGGATCCTCTCGCCTGCAGTACTTGAGATCAGGTACAACGCAACGAAAGCACCTGCGGCGGCCGAACTGGTGAATGCTCCCTCACCAAGACGCGCTACAACACCGATCGACCGCTCTGTCAGGAGCCGCTCCCGAAAGTCTGTGTAGGTCGTCTGACTAAGCCAGTTCTGTGGCGCGACAACGGCGAGCGTTCCCCCCGCCTCAAGCAAGGCCAAGCATCGCTCGATCATCGCCGTTGCGATATCAGAACGCGCGAGCGGGTAGAACATGTCGATGTGGGCCATTAGAGGCCCGTCCATACGATTGCGCTGCAAATACGGCGGGTTGGTTGCGGTAAGCGTGTATGACCCGCCGAGTAGCTCGGCGGCTTGAAGGACGTCTTCAGCGGTATGACCCAAGACGGTCTCTTCCTGGGCCTCAGCTCTTACCGCTTGGGCCAGGAGCTCTCGCAGTTGATGCCAATCGACGCTAATGCCGCCATCAACTCCCAACAACGCTCCACGTGCCCGGGCCGGCCGAGGGTCGATCAGCGATCCCAAGTACTCAGCCGAGCGGAATGTGCCGTGTAGGCGACCCATCGCATCACGAAGCACCTCACTGTCCGCGGCTATGGACTCCCATTCCTGTCGCGGGCTTCGCACCGGCACACCCGAGCACGCGATTTGCGGAGCAGGGAGTTCTCGGAATCCACCCTGCTTCCACGCTTCGAGGGCGACGTTGAATGTGGCGATCTGGGTACAGCGGGGGTCGAGTTCGAGTCCGTGGAGGTTGTCGCGGAGGACGGCGTCCTGCGCGTCTGCCGGCGTAAGGCCCTCCTCCTCTGCGCGCATGCGCCAGAGCATCCCGAACATGGCCACGAGGAAGTGACCGGAGCCGCAGCAGGGGTCCATCACCGTCACATTGGCGACGCGCTCGGGCCACTCGCTGAATGTGCCCGCGGCCGGTGTGCCGTCCTCATCGAGGCGCAGGTACTCCCAGCCCGAGATGAGCGGCGAGCTCGGGTGGCGGGCGGCCCACCACGCTCCGAGTGAGTTCTCCAGCAGGAACCGCACCATGTAGTTCTCGGTGAACAGCTGTGTGACGGGAGACAGGTCGGCCCCGCCGATCTTCACGCCCGAGTCGTTGACCCGCTTCTTCTCGGCCGTCTGCCAGAACTGATACACCCAGCCGAGCGCATCCTCGGTCGTGAACACCTCCGAGGGAATGTCGAGGAGGAGGCGCTCCAGCGCGTTGCGGTGTTCGGCTGCGAACCGCACTTGTACCGCAGGGTCGGTGAGGCGGAACACGCCGGGCAGAATCTCAGACGCGAACCGCGCCGCAACGGACCACGCGTCCGGCTCGCCAAGGTCGGACGCGATATCGCCGCAGTCCTCCAATGACAGCGGGATGTCACGGTACTCCGGATGCCGGAGCAGGCCATTGACTTCCAGGAAACGCGCGAACAGCAAGCGGTGCCATTGCTCGTAGGCGACGTCGTGCACCAGGTTGGTGAGCGGTGATCCAGCGCGCGCGGTGTCGTCGCCGAGCTGTCGCGCCTTGTCGCGGAGCGCTAGGCGGAGCTTGTTCTGCTCCTCGTTGAGGTAGCCCGGGCGACTCAGCTCGGCCACCGCGAGTGCGCGCAAGGAATCCTCGGCCGCACGCTGCGCAGCCGCACGGGCGCGTTGAGTCTGGGTATCGAGGAAGCGCCGCTGATCAGAGTTCAGGAACGTGGTCGTCGCCGCGGTCATGTTCAGCCCCTCACCACAACGGTGTCGTTGCCGCTGTTCAGGGCATCAAGAAGCTGATCGCGCAGGTCATCGATGTACCGCTCAACATCGTCCGCGTTGCTCAGGCTCGCCGTCGACACCCGCACCGTGGTCGTTTTGGCCGCGGGCGTCGTGAGCTGAATAGCCGACTCCAGCACCCGTGAGGCCCGCTGCGGGATCGCATCGAGTTCGGCGGTCCATCCCTGGAGCGGCCGAGCCTGCGCGGCCGCGAGCACAGCCGATGGGTCGGCAAGGTTCGGCTCCGCCTCGGTGCCCAGGTGGTGTTCCGTGAAGAGAGACTCGCGCTGCGCCTCGTTGAGAACCATCCACGCGGGCTGCTGTTGGAGGCTCGCCACAGCCCTCGCCCGAGCGTCGCTTAGGGCCACCGCTGCGTCGTGGATCGCGTCACGAAGGGCGTCGGCGAGGTCCTTGACAATTGGGGCGACGGGGTCTGCGTCGGCGAGGAGATCACGGCTCGCGGCCAGTGCATCGAGCCGGTCGCGGGCCACCGATGCGGGGGCCAGCCCAGCTGTCGACGTCGCAAGCGAACGCGCCAACTCGAGCGAGGGCGTCCGGCTCTTGAGTCTCCGCTCGAGGTCTTCGAGCCGGTCGTTGAAGCTCATGAGGTCACTCTTCGCCGCGAGCAGGGCGTGCACGCGATCGTTGCCCGACGCGGTCACGATCACTTGGATGTTGCCGGGCACAGTAATGTCCGGAAGCGGAGCCGGTCCGCTCACACCCTTCGCGCGATAGACGAGCGACTTGACGGCCTGTTCGACCGCCGAGACGAGCCCCTCGTTGTCGGTCGGGAACCCGAGGTCGCTAAGCATCTGCCGCGCCTGAATCTTCTCTGCCGGCTTGAGCACCGTGACTTCGCGGCGGAGCTGCACATTGCCGAGGCGGGTCTGCTTGAGCACGTCGGCCGTGGTCGCGTCGCTTCCGTTGAGCGTCGCACGGATCACGCCGGTATCGAGGAGCACGCCGAGTGAAGCCATGAGCGCGTCGCGCGGCCAGCCGAGCGGCTTCGACGTGACGGCCTTCTCGACGTCACTCGCGGACGTGCCTGCCGGGCCGACGCGGTTGAGGACTTCCTTGACGACACTATGCTGCTCGGGGTCGGCGTCGTGCTGGACGGCCTTGAGCGCGTCGGCCGCCGATCCACTCCGCACGCGCGCGATGACCTGCGGCCACCGGTTGTCGTCGGCTTCGGAAAACCGCGGGAACATGCGGGTCGCGGCGGACTGCGCGCCGGCCTCGATGCGCTCGCGCAGCGAGAGCCCGCTTGGGGCCGTGCCGCCGCCGAGGAGCACGTTCGCCTTGGAGATCACGTCACGGACGTGGGCGTTCACCTGGTCCGTCGCGCGGTTGAGGCGGGTCTGCATCGCGCTCCGGGCCTGCTTGCCCTCGTCGTCCTGCGGGATTCCCTGCTGATCGATCACACGCTGCGCCGCGATCTTGCTGCGAACCGCTGCCGCGAACGCCGGAGCCTGAATGCGGGGAATGTGGACGAGGACGATTGGCGACTCGACGCCGAGGCTGCGGGCTGCCTCGTCGAACTGCTTCGCTGTGATGCCCTCGTCCCACTCGGAGCGGAGCCACACCGGGATCGCCTCCGAGTCCGGCGGGAGCGAGGCGTCAGCGTGCAGTGCGAGCTTGCGCGATTCCTTGGCGCGACCCTGCTGGATCGTCGCGGGCAGAGCCCGGTTGACCTCCACGATCAGCAGCGAGTCGCGCTCGGTGCTCACTTCGCTGTCGGTCACCTGTGCGTGGTGCCTACGCAAGGCCTCGTCCCACTCCCTGCCCGCCTTGGTCTGAAGGCGGTACTCCTCGCCGTCCTGCTGGAGCACGCCCTCGTCGGCGAGAGCCTCGAGCACGACGGGTACGAGCTGCCGGAGCCGGTCGCCATCATTGGCAAGGTCCTCGATGAGGAGGTCGACGACATGGTCCACCGTCGCGCGTACGCCGATGTCGCCGTGACCCGATGTCGGGAGCAGACCGATGAGGTGGATGAGGCCGAGGATGCGGCCGCGCAGCGGGTCCTTCTGCCCCTGCTGGTGGATGAGCGTCTGCGTCTCCTTCAGAAGCAAACCCGCGCCGTTTAGGTCTTCGTTCTTCTGGGAGTAGAGGAAGTCCGCTCCCACAACGGTGCCCACCGACTCGAGGGCAACTTTGCGGTTCGCCTCGTGCACGATGCGGAGCTGGGAACGCAACTGACCAGCGCGGCCGGCGTCGGCCTGGCGGAGCACGCTCTCCCAGAACCGACGGCGCACTGGAAGCAGCGGGTAGTCCTCGGCGAGGTCCTTGTCGTCCGCCGCGGTGTGCTGGATCTTGCTGCCGATGAGCTGGCGGGAAATCTGCCCAGATACCGAGGAGAGTGCACGGTCAAGCCCCGCCTTCTTGGCGGGCTCCTTGCTCAGCAGCACGCGGCGGACGACCGCGTCGACGTCCTGGTTCTTGAGCACGACCTTTACTGTGAAGCGATCCTGGATCTTCTGGAGCGTGGAATCGGCCGTTAACTCCTGCTGGCCCGTGGCAACGATCAGCACTTGACCGTTGAGTTCGCGCGACACCGACTCGACGAGGTTCTGCACCTCCATCGCTCGGCCGCCGTCGCCGCTGATGTACTGCTGCACCTCGTCGAGGACGATCAGCGACGGCGGGATCTGGCCATCGCCGAGGTACTGAAGGATCTTCTTCAGCAGCGCGATCGTCTCGTCCGTCGAGAATGAGCGGGTGTCCGGCGGGAACTGGTTGCGCAACGCGGCGCGCACCTCCCGGGCGGACGACGCGAACTGCGGGTCAGCGGCGATGATCGCGTTCGCTAGCAGCGTGCTGAGGTTGTATTCGCCCAACTCCTCGACGAGGTCGCCTCCATTCGCCATGACGTGGTCGCGCACGGCATCCAGGTGACCGTTACCCGCGAGCCACAGCGCGACCTGGGCAGGCGCGACGCGCGTGGGCAGACCTGCGGCCCCGAGGACGATGGAGAGGAACACCGAGTTGAGGGTGTCGCCGCTGCGGTCGAGCGCGCCTGCTGCCGCCCACGGTGCGGCACCGTCGCGTCGACCGAGCGTTGTCAGCTCAGTCAACTGGTCCTGGATGCCCTGCGGGATGTTCGTCAGACCGCGCGCCGTCGCGCCGTTCGGGAACTTCGTGTTGGCCCAGAGGTGCTGGAGGACGCGGACGAGGTGGGACTTACCGCTGCCGTAGAAGCCCGACACCCACACGGCAGGCTGCGTCGTCTGATTCCGATGCCCTGTGTAGGAGTCGAGAATTCGCTGGAGGCCGTGTTCGTACTCGCCCTCGCAGACGAAGCTCTCGAGCTCGTACTTGAGGACGTCCCACTGGTTCGAGTCCTCGGGCCGGTCCACGTTGGTGACACCGTCGTTCGGAATCTCGAAGCTCAGCGGCGGCCGGACGAAGAGGCTGTTGTTGGTCGTCACGCGATGTCCTTCTGCGGATCGATGACACGAGCGCGGTAGTTGAACCCGTCGCGCGCGTCGAGCAAACGAAATGAATGAGTCTCCGGGTCGTGAAGTCCGGGAAAGAGCACGAGGAGGCGTCCGTTCACCGCGGAGTCGACGGACTTGATCACGCTCGACGCTCGCAGGAACGGGAAGATCGAGCCGATACCGAGGAGCGCCACGACGGCGTTCGCGGGAGCCGCTTCGAGGGCTTCGCGGATGCGGGTGACCAGTCTGGTCTCGAACTGGTCGAGGATCGATTGCGTGAGGTCGCTCGGCACCTCGTAGAACGCCTCAGCGTGACGGTGCGACGACACCCAGTGGCCGAAGTCGTCGGTGACGTCGACGACGACCCACCCGCGACCCGCCTGGGTTGTCGCCAGCTCCATGCTCGGGAGCGCGTGGCGGATCTGGCGTTCGAGGTCCGGCTGGTAGACGAGCATCCAGACCCGCTCGCCACCTGAGACGTTGTCCTTCCAGGTCAGGGACAACTCGGCCTTGTAGGCATCGACGAGATCGGAGACGCGGCTCATGCGTCACCGCCGAGGGCCGGGAAGGACACGTCGACTACGTTGCCCGCGACGAGCAGGTCAAGGAGGCCCTGTGTATGTGCGTCGCGCAGCGCCTCCAGGGTGCGTCCGGGAACGAGCCCCAGAATCTTCGACCACGGGTTGTCGAGGACACCGAGACCACGCCCGCCGGCGAGGTGACCGAGGTAGGCGGCATACCCGATGGCGGCCGGTCGGGCTTCCACCAAGGTCCGCACCTTCTTGGAGCGACCGGCGAGATGACCTGTCTGGGTCCAGCAGGCACCGGTGTTGCGGCCAGTCTTTCCGAGGGTTGACTCGGACATCTCATTGCCGAACTGCGCGGCGACCGCGGCGGTGAGGTCTGCCGATGTAACGGCCGATCCCACCGGGAGGTCCGCGATCGCGGCGAACGAGGCGCGGAGCACCTCGTCGCGGGTGAACGCCAGCAGCCCCGCCAGGAGCGGGTGCGACGACGGATCGATGTCCCAGAAGTGCCGCAGCGCGGCAAACTCAGGACGGGCCGGGTCCAAGAAGTACAACTCGCGCAGGTGGCGGAATGAACGTTGCCGACCGGCGTGGGTCGGACGTCCGAGGGCGTTGCCCTCGACGACGGCGTCGCGGTAGTGCTCGGCGGCAGCAGCGGCAGGTACCTCGCGGAGCAGCTCGATGAGGTGGGGGATGCCGATGGTGTGGCTTGCGGTCGTCCGCAGCTTGCCGAGGGCGAAGTCGCGGCCGACCGCATTGGAACTCATCATTGGCGAGCGCTCTCCCAGGTCCGGCGGGTGCGGAGCATGCCGCCGTGACATCCGCGCCACTCTGATTACGTGTATCCCTAAGGCTACCGAGAAGCGCCGACAATCCTGCGTTCTACGGCTGCGGCGTGGTCGCGGCCAGGGCCTGCGATCCGCATAGCGCGTCCGCAAGGCCGACGAGTGTCAACTGCGAAGGGTGACTGCGTATAGGCGGCCAATGCCACCCGGGAGCCGGCTCCTGCGCGCGAGCGATGTGCCCTGATTGTGTTCGTCGTGCGCAACCTTGTGCGGATTGTATGGCTGGCAATCTTGGCTAGCGGTGACGGGATGGCCACGATGCCGCAACAGCGGGCTGATGCGCGTTCGCGCGTCGCGGTCAGCCGACTGACATCGTCTCGGTCGAAGCCACTTCCGCATCGCGGTACCGCCGCTCAAGTGCCCGCACGCGCACCAGTCGCATGAGCGTGATTGGCCCGTTCACCACGAACTTGAGCGCGTTCCACAGGCACAGCAGCACGAGCAGGTTGATCCATCCCGGTGCGCCGCCGGCCACCCACTGTGCGAGCGCGGCGGCGATCACGATGTAGACGACGGCAATGAGCATCGCGGGCACGCCCCACTTCAGTCCGCGGCGAGTGTGCGTGGCGCGGATCAGGAGGTTCGTCGGCATGCTCCGCTGGAAGAACGCGTAGATGCGACTCACGAATGCAGTCAGCAGTTGGAACATGGTCCAGGCCTCTCCTTCAGGCGTGGGCTGGTGTTGCGCCCAGGGTACGCCCGCGTCTCGGCTCGCTGATAGAACCTCGACTACAGGCTGTGGACGGGCCGCAAGCGGGCTGGCGTCGGCCGAGGCTGTGCAGGAGAGGCACCACGCGATAGCCCGATCGCGCGATCCCGCGCCACGGCGGCGGCCGCAGCATCCATACGTTGGTTCGGCGAGGAGGCTGGAGCGCCGAGTGCGTCATCCTCGAAAACGCCGTACCGGTCACGATACGCCGCGACGATGCTCGCTTGCCGACGCCAAGCACCCGCCTGCGCCGCGTCGACGGGAATGCGCCCGAGCGACGCGATCCAGTTCTCTCGCGACGTAAGTGCGGCATCGACCAGCACCGACGCGCGCTCCTCGATCAGATGTGCTCGTTCGTCGAGGGCACGCCGCATGTCGACATCCATCTCCCCCATCGCCGCAGGGATGAGGCCGGCGATCAACCGGCGTCCGCTCCCCCGCGAGCTGCCACTCGACGGCTGAGACAGAACTCGCTCGAGGCGTTCGTGGAGCACGGCCGCGGCATCCTGCGCATCTTCGAATCCACGCGCAGACGCGATGCGTGGGAGCAGCGCGTCGATGTTGTGGCCGAGCGCTTCGGCGCGTCGAAGGCCGGCAGTCAGTGCACCGAACGCGTCCGAAGCGATCATGGCCTCGGCCAAAGCGGCTGGCAGTCCACACGCATGGACGAGGTTCGTCCACCGCGCCCGCTGCGCGGACGAGGCGATCGTCTCGTACTCGGCGGCGAGCTGCGCGATCGACCCCCAACTCTCTTGCTCGACGACGAGCGTCTCGTGGGCCGACTGTTCGGCTCCCACATGGCCAAGTACGCCCACGAGGACGTCGCGGGCCGTCGCATCCGGACGATTGCCGGGATGGCGGGCGGAGTGATTGTCGTCGGGACGAGATGTGACCACGTAGGCAGTGTTCGATGCTCTCCCCCGCGTCATCGCGACGTACAGGTTCTCGCGCGTCGTTCCAGTCTCGATGACTGCGTGCGCCGTGTCGGTCGTGATGCCCTGTGCGCGGTAGGCGGTCACCGCGTAGCCGAGGTCGACGTTCTCAGCCACATACTCGGCAGGCAGCCAGAGCGGTCGAGCCCCGATGCGGTCTGTGTTTCGCACACGCAACGAGCCATCGCGACGAATCGCGATGACCCGCCATCGCGAACCGTTGCGCACCCAGTTGCCTCCAGATCGCAGGCGGCGGTCGTTCTTTCGGGTTATGACGACGTCGCCCACGGATGCTGCCGCGTCATCCCGCAGCGGGGCTTCGGCGCTGGCATCCACGACGCCGGAAAGGATCAGCTCGGCGCGCGCACGTCGGTTCAGTGCACCGACCGCTTCCCCCGTGTCGGCGACGAGCACCGACGACATGCCGGCGGCCATGTCTTGTAGCCACGCACTGTAGGCCGCGTCGGACATGGCATCGGCATCGCCGCCAATGATCCTGTCGTGCGCGCCGTACTCCTCCAGGGCCTGCAGTCGCCCGTTGCGGAGGTCGAGGGATGCGTCCTTCTCCCAGGCGTGCCGGAAGCGATGGACGTCTGCGAGCTCGGGAGCATCGGAACGTGCTTCGACCAGCATCCGGAACGCGCCGCCTGCATCGACCGACTGCAACTGCGCCCAGTCCCCCACCAGAAGGACCTTCGCACCCGCGTGCATTGCGACAGTGCAGATGCGATCAAGCGTCAGAGTGCCAGCGAGGGATGCTTCGTCGATGATGACGAGCTGGCCGGCGCGCATCGACGAGCGCCCTTGGCGATTGTCCTGCAACCACTTGGCCGTGTTCTCGGTGGCGATACCGAGGTCGTCGGCAAGTTCGCGAGCTGCGGCAGCGGAAGGCGCGAGCCCGATGACCGAGCCGCGCCCGTGCTCGTGCTCCCACGCAAGTCGAAGAGCATGCATCGCCGTCGTCTTGCCTGCACCGGCCGGGCCGATCAACACATCGAGCTTGCGCGACGAGGTTGCGATTGAATGCAGGGCGTTGCGCTGATCCTCTCCGAGGACGATCCCGTGATTGCGACGCGCTCGCTCGGCGTGCTCGAGGGTTGCAGCGCCGACGACCGGCCCGGCGGTTGATTGCGACGCGGCGAGCAGTCGCTCCTCCGCATCCAGGAGTGTGATCGACGAGTAGCGCTCGGAGTTCCTCGGACGGAAGACGCTCGTGCCATCCGCACGTCGAAACTCGGCGGGCGAGAGTGCAAGCTCGGGCGGCGTGAGCCGAACGGAGCGTTGCTCCGCGGCATCCGTGATCATGCCGACGATCGCCTCGCGGTCCTCGGTCGCGATGAAGCGCCATCCCATCGTCTGCCGCGCGGCTTCGGCGTAGAGGTTCCAGTGACTCCAGGTCGAACGGCGCTCGCTTGCGGCCTCGACCACGCGCGCCGCGAGTTGGTTCAGGATGCTGTGCGACACGTCTTCGGCGCGCAACGGTGTCGGGGCATCCGCATCTCGAAGCACGCCTCGAGCCCATGCCGTCGCGTTGCTTCCGAGCAGTCGGCTTGCGCGGACGCGCCAATCGTGAGTGAGATCCGCGAGCGATCGGAGTTGCTTTTCGGGGCGAGTCGACAGCGTTGCCTGCTGGCGTAGCCGGATGACCGTGACCTTCGACGGCGTACGCCCGTGCGCGGCGATGTACTCGTCGATGAGCCGATCCTTCTCGATGTCAATGTGACGCGAGCGCGACGAGAACTCGGCTACGAGCTCCTCGGGAACGGCTGCGATCGCCCAGACCGGGTTGCGATTGGCTTCGCGCTCGCGCCGCTCCCACCCGACGCCGAGCGCACGCGTCAGGTGGTCGGCGAACACGGCGTTGTGCAACTCGGAGAGAGCCACGGTCGCCGCATGCAGCGGTCGTCCGTCGAGCGAGCGCCACTTACCGTCGAACACCGTGCGCACCTTGTTGCTCACTACGACGTGCGTGTGCAACTGCGGGTCGCCCGCGCGCGAGTCGAAGTGATCGAAGGCTGCGGCGATGAAGCCGGTGACTTCGACCTGCGCGACGGCACCGTTGCGTGCTGCTTCGCCAGCACGGGTCGCGGCAAGTTCGCGCTCCATGAAGGCGAGCACATCATCGATGGCGTTGTGATGTGCTTCGGCGATCTTCGCTTGAGTGTCGGCATCGGCGATCGCCCACAGCACGGATGCCGACTTCGGCAGCGAGAAGGTGAAGTCGTAGCCGGCCACGGCGCGGCGGCGCGTCTGCTGCGAGGTTGTCGACCCTGGTGAGGTCGCGCCGTCCGGCTCGGATTCGGGGGCCGAATACTCGGGATACGCCCGCCCGAGAGGAGCGCCAGTTCCGGGGTCGCGCCCCATTCCCAGCAGCAGCTCGAGTTGGGCTTCGGAGACCCGCGATCCCGCATCGATCCGCCCGTCGGCAAGGGCCGGCAGCCCGCTCCCGAGCCACCGCCCAGGTGGGGTCCCCGCCTCTGCGTAGTAGCGGGTCAGCGGGGTGGAGAGCGGCCGTTCCCCATCAGCCGCGGCAATCGTGCGGAGGAGGTACTTGTAACCGTCCCCGGCGCTCATCACCCGCATCGACACCGACACACCGGCACCGCCTCTCCTCTGCCAGAGAGGTGAAACGCCGTGCCCGCGTCAGCCGCCGTGGCCCTCGATCTGCAAGACGTGTGGACGCCCACTGGGGTTGGCACAGCGCGGCTCACCGTTCCGACCCAGCCGGGTCCGGATGTGGGACCGTATCGATGGGGATCCGCGTCACAGGCCTTGGCGCCACCCGACGGAGCAGAAGTGGAACTTGGCCGTCGTGCTCTCGGGTGGCGGCGGCGACGGACGGGACCGGTCAGCATCCCGCAGATCGGTCACCTAGGCGAACCCTCCTTCGATCCGGCAGACAAAGGTGAACAGCGGTTCCGCGGGCTGTGTTCGCGACTACCGATGGCCGAACCGTCGCATGCGCCTCAGGTGCGTTCCTCTAGCGCCCGCGCGACCTGCCGAAATTCGTCTGGAGTGATCTCGCCGCGAGCAAGGCGTTCTTCGGCTATCTGACGCGCTGTATTGGCGGCCGACGGCGTCTGTCCCCCGCGCGCAGACGACACTGCCGTCCCGGCGCGGACGATCAAGATGATGAGTGCAGCCAAGATAAGCAGGAGCATGACGCCGCCAAACCACATCCAGCCCCACCCGAAGCCATTTCCATACATCATGAGCCGACCGCCCTCCTAGCCGACCGCTGTGGCCGGGCCTTTGCTCCATCTTGCGGTCGCGCGTGGCCATCGATGTAGGTCGAACGTCCCGCGGAGGCGGGGCCTGCGACCGTAGCAGCCGGGTCGATCTCGGCAATGCCGTTCTGCAGAGCTTCGAGCTATAGGTGTGCTCCGAATGAGCGCGCGGTCCGTTGCGTGGGCAACTTCGTTGCCTTTCGGCCTGTGGATGATACGCGCCGGTTTCGCTGCGGCAAGGGCTTTCGCGGCATATCCTCCCTCGCTGCGCTCGGTCCGGTATTCCACGGTCCCCTGCCTCCGCGCCCCCAACGCTGTAATTCGGCTTTTGCCGAAAGGCAATGAGGTTTGGAGAGGAGAAGTGCCATGAACGATGAACCGCTGACCGTGTACTCCAAGGCCGGCTGTGTGCAGTGCACGGCGACGCTGCGGGCGCTCGATGCCGCCGGTATCGCGTACCGGGTGGTCGACCTCGCCGGTGATCCGGTGGCGCTGGAGCACGTCAAAGAGTCGGGCTTCCTACAGGCGCCGGTGGTCGAGGGCGCCGGCGATCCGTGGTCGGGTTTCCGGCCTGACCGGATCGACGAGCTGGTCAAGTCGAGGGTGGCGTGAGCGATGAGCACGACAGTGAGCTTCGCCACGATCCAGACCACATTCCCCAGCGGCGACGAGGACCACTACCGGTTGTCGCAAAAGGTCGGGGAACGCGACCAACAGCTGCACGACTACGGCCGGCACGGGTACCGGCTCGCGAACACGGTGACGGTCCCCGGAACCGAGCTCGTGACGGTGATCGACACACTCACGTGAGATAACGACTGATGCTGCACGAGCACTCCCCCGCACCCGTTCTGCTCACCCCCCACGAGGCGGCAGCCATCCTCGGCCGCGACGTGGCAGAGCTGCGGCGGTGGCGTGGCCAGAACGTCGGGCCCACGTTCCACGACCTCGGCCGCGGACTCATCCGCTATGCCCGTAAATCGGTGATCGAGGAGGCGAGCTACGACGCCGAATCAAAGCGCTAGCGGAAACCGCTGCACGCACAGATAGTCATCATGACGAGGCATCGCTCCCGAGCACCGCCTCTTCCCCTCCGGAGCTGCTGGCTACTGCGGAATTATGTTGCAAATGCTGCGCTCGGAGCACGTCGCCGGGTCAAGCGTCCGACTTGTCGCGATCATGCCGACCAGTTCCGCCTCGAGGCGGGCGAGTTCTTCTTGCCGTGCCCGGACCTCTGCAAGTTTGCCAGCTAGCAGGGAGTTCACATGTGAGCACGGGGCCCGTCCGGCCTCGCGCAGTTCAAGAACTCCTGCGATGTCGGTCAGCTTCAGTCCGGCCGCTTTAGCGGCGCGGATAAACCCGACACGTGCAACCGCACGGTCCTCGTACGCCCGGTATCCGTTGCCTTCCCGAGTTGGCGCCGGCAGCAGTCCTTCCCGTTCGTAGAACCGGATGGTCTGTGTGCTGACGCCGGTCATTTCGGCGAGATCTCCGATGCGCATGTCTCTATCCCACCACTTGACCTTGCACCTGGCTACAACGTCTATGGTCGGTGGATGGAAATCACGGTGCAGTACTTCGACGGTTGTCCGAACTGGGAGACGATGGCGGAACGGATCTCGGTGATTGCCGCGGAACGTTCCGACCTCACGGTGAAACAACAACTCGTGTCGTCGCAGGCGGACGCGGAAGCGCTCGATTTCCGCGGGTCACCCACGCTCCTCGTCGACGGGGCTGTCTTGTTTCCGGCACCAGATGGGCCGCCAGGCTTGTCCTGCCGGGTCTACCTGACCCCCGAGGGTCTTGCCGGGTCTCCGACCCTGGATCAACTGCGCGATGCCATCGCCCACACGGAAGCGGCGGCGCAATGAGTGACAGGTTCGATCTGGTCGTGATCGGCGCGGGTATGGCGGGAATGACCGCGGCCAACAAGTGCGCCGCGCAGGGATGGCGGGTTGGGATCGTTGATGAACTGCCCTACGGCGGAACCTGCGCGCTGCGCGGTTGCGATCCGAAGAAGATTCTGCGCCGCGGCGCAGAAATCATCGACGCCGCTCAGCTGATGAGCGACACCGGGGTCCAGGAGAACGGGGTATCGGTGGATTGGCCAGCGTTGATGCGGCGGAAACGCGGCTTCACGGACCGTGTCCCGAAGCGGATGGAGGACGAACTCGTCGGCAATGGCGTCACCACCTTCCACGGGCACGCCGAGTTCAGCGGGCCGAACGAGCTCCTCATCGACGGCACTGCCCATCGGTCGGACCGGTTCCTCATCGCCTCTGGTGCGACACCGCGCCCCCTGGTCTTTCCCGGTGCGGAGCATCTGATCGACAGCACCGGGTTCCTGGATCTCGATGAGCTGCCTCGCCGGATGGTGTTCATCGGCGGCGGCTTCATCTCGTTCGAGTTCGCGCACATCGCCGCTCGTGCCGGTGCGGAGTGCACGATCATCGACCGCGGGTCCCGACCGCTGCGGGAATTCGATCCGGACCTTGTCGAACTCCTCGTTACCCGATCCGAAGAGGCTGGCATCCGTGTGCTTCGCAACACAACGGTCACCGGAGTTGGGACCACGCTCGCCGGTTACCGGGTGGGTATCGACACCGCCGGAACAGCCGCCAGCATCGACACCGGCCTCGTAGTCCACGGCGCGGGTAGGGTTCCCAACCTCGACAGCCTGCATCTGGACGCTGCGGGTATTGCCAGCGGTCCACGCGGTGTGACTGTCGCCGCCCACTTGCAAAGCATCACCAACCCCGCCGTGTTCGCCGCCGGCGATGCCGCGAACACGATTGGCCGTCCCCTCACGCCCGTTGCCGTGTTCGAAGGCAAAGTCGTCGCGTCCAACATGATCAAAGGCACCACTACCACGCCCGACTACACGGGCGTGCCCACCACCGTGTTCGCCATCCCTGAGCTCAACCGCGTAGGTCTTCTCGAGCACGAAGCCGCTGACGCCGGACATGAAATCGCCGTCCGTTTCACTGACACCAGCGACTGGTACTCCACCTACCGGGTAGCCGAAACCACCGCCGCAGCAAAGATCATCATTGACACCGCATCGGACCAGATCCTCGGCGCACACCTCCTAGGCCCCGGCCACTCTGAACTCATCAACACCTTCGGCCTCGCCATCAAACTCGGCCTCACCACCCGCCAACTCAAATCCGTTACTGCCACTTATCCCTCCCTTGGCTCGGACCTCGGATCCCTGCTGTAGTAGACCGCGAAATCGCTCGCTGTGACGGGGCGAGATAGCCTTCCATGGTTGGTCTCTGATGAGGACGCAATCCAGGTCCGTTTCGAGGCTCGCCCGGTCCTTCTGACTGGCCAGGATTACGTTCGCCACAGGGCACCGAGGTTGAATCGGCCTGGCGTATACGCGGCATCGGCTGGCTGGGCTTGGACTGCCGGCTACCGATTACCGAGGAGATATTGACGCGATGAGCTCGAATGAACGTTGACACGGCCACCCAGTGCTCATGCTGTGGCAGAACGATGCCGCGGTTCAAGCTGCATGAGTTGCGCGACGGAGCGGCCTACCTGTGTCGCCGATGTGGCCTGTGGATCGCCGTGCGGCTGCGCAACGACAGCGTTCGCTAACGCGCCCTGGCACGGCTGGACGCGAGTAGGTCTATTGCTGGTCGTAGGGAGCAGATGCCTGGAGCGTAGCCGCGCCATGCTGGCGCTCACTAGCTGTCATTTCTGGCTGAGCCATAGCGCGGCGCACGGACGCGGAGCTGACGTGGAGGGTCTTAGCGATCGTTTCCCACGTCGCCGGGGGGTTCTGAGCGCGCATCTGCCGAGCGACCTCGACCCGCTCAGCGCTCATCACCGTTGGCCTCCCACCGACGCGACCCTGGGCGCGTGCGTACTCCAGACCGAGCCGGGTATTCTCCCGGATCGTGTCGACGCGCAGCTGCGCGAACACGGCCACGATGCCGAACAGGGCACGGCCCATCGGGGTCGTCGTGTCGATCACCGGTTCGGTGAGGCTCTTGATATCGACGCCCTTGTCCTCCAGCTCGTGCAGCGTCTCGATCAGGATGCGCTCGGTCCCACCGAGCCGATCGAGGCGGCGCACCAACAGCACATCGCCGGCACGGAGGTAGTCCATGCACGCGACCCACTGCGGGCGATCCTTGACCCGGCTGGAGTCGCCGCGGTCGACGAACACGCGCTCCGCTCCTGCCGCGTGCAGCTCGGCCTCCTGGGCCTTCGGGTTCTGCTCACGCTTGGACACCCGGGCATATCCGACGACGGTCATAAGTCCCTCCCCTGTTCCGCTTCTCGGCCGGGTGTCATCGGCCGGCGCGAGCGGCCCGTCGATGTCGACGGTGCGGAGCGTCCCGGCGCGACGCTGCTGCTCAGGTTGGCGAACGCGCGCAGCTGCTCCATCCGTTCCGGGGTGAGCCGGCCTCCCGCGGCGGGCTGCACGATGCGGTCGAAGATCCCGCGCAGTTCGGTGAAGTTCTGTCGTTCCATCGCGGTACGTGACGCCTGGTCGTTCTCCGCCCCGGTGACTCGGCTCCAGTCGAGGTCGAATCCCGCGCCGGCGGCGATCTGCGTCCAGAAGATTCGTTGCGTGCGGCCATTGCCCTCCCGGAACGGGTGGAGGTAGTTCACCTGGTCGTAGTGGTGCGCCAGGCGATCTACGAACCGGTCACGGTCCAGGCCGTGTAGCTGGTGCTCGACCGCCAGCTCCGCGAACGCGTACCCGGCGCCGGACTCCAGCCGGGACACGGGCATGAAGAACTCCGCGCCCGGGTCGGTGCCCTTGCGGATGTCGACGGTGCGTAGCTGGCCTGCCCAGTCGTAGACGTCCTGGAAGAGCTGCCGGTGGATTGCCTGGAGCTGTCGGAGATCTCCGGTGACGTTCACCGGCCGGGTGATCATCTCGGCCCGTCGCCATTCGGTGAGTTCCGCTTCGGCGCGATCCAGCGTGGCGCGGTCGGTCAGGCCGAGCCGGTTGCGGAGGATGCCCGATTCGGGCTCGAGGTACGGGTCGACGAAATCAGGCAAGGCCCCAGCGGGCGCGTGTGCGGCGTCCGAGCTCGTCGACGTCGAACTCCCCCGCTGCGTAGGCGGCCGCATCGGCTCGGTACTCGGCGCCGGCGGTGAGGCCTTCCATCGCGGAGCTGTGGGCGGCGTCGGCCACGACGCGCTCGCGCAGCTCGCGCTCGGCCGCGGAGATTGTGCTGGCGGTCTTGACGCTCATGGTGGCCTCCCTCGTTGCTTCTAGTCTACCCGACTTGCTCAAAAACCTATAGGGGAGGTTTTGCACCGAATGGGGTTTTGACAAGGGTTTTGAGCACCGGAGCTTCCCAGACATCGCGCGGTGCTGTGAATCGCGGCGATGAATGTCGTGTTTCCCACGCCGCTTACCGTCCGATGAGGAGTGCTTCTTGGGCGGCGTCGACGGCCTCTGGGATGAGGCGTGTCTGCTTGTTGATGTCGAGTATGCGGTTGATCTGGGTGACGAGTCTGTCGGCGAGACGGAAGTTTCCGTTGGTGGCGCGGACGATTGCGGCGAGAGCTGCGGTGTGCGCGAGACCGGAGTCGTCTGGGTCGGGGTCCGGGAGGCGCTGCGCGACAACGGCGGTGAGCTCGTCACTGCGTAGCGCCCGGTACTCGTGAGCGAAGCCGATGCGGCTGTAGAGCTGGGGGTAGCGGGCGAGCCGTTTTTCGATGCCGGGCATGCCGATGAGGATGACGCCCATCCGGTGGCGGTCGTAGAAGTCGCGGACTTGTTCGAGGCCGGCGGTTTTGAGTCGGTCGGCTTCGTCGATGATGAGCAGTTCGGTGTTTCCGCTGTGTTGGGACTCGGCGTGAACGAAAGGATCAACGTGCCCGTGTTCGGCGTAGTCGATGGCCCAGGAGATGTGCTGGCAGGCCCGGGGCAGGCCTTGATCGATTTGCTTGATGGTCGCGGCGACCGTGGGTGTGAAGAATGCCGTGCGGCTTCGTTGCACGGCCTCGGGCACGGGCGGCAGTGAGCCCTTGCCGCGGGAGAGCGGGTACCACTGCTCCCATTCGTCTGTACCGGCGTAGTTGCGTGCGGAGCGTGTCTTCCCGACGCCGGGTGGTCCGTAGCAGAGGCCGATGTAGCGGTGCGATCGGACGGTATCCGCGAACTCTGTAAACCGTCGGTGCTCACGTGTGGTAATGAATGCGGGCAAAGTGTCCGCGAGGGGCGGAGGCGCATCGGTGAACTCGTCGAAATGACCGTTGAGGAATCGGCGTCCGTCATCGTCAGGCGTGAAAAGAAGAGACCGGGGCGTGCTGTCTGGATCAGTCACTGGCATATGTCCTCAATCCGTGTCGCGCGGGAAGTGTCGCGGGCTGGTCGGGGGTTCTGTCGGGGGCCGTTGCGATCTCGGGACGGTGGCGCGTGTCTTCGGGAAGGGAACCCGCATGAGCGGTGAGCTCGCGGAGTTGCTGCTTCAGAGCGCGACGCCGCGCGTTCCTCGCGGTTTGCAGATCAGCAAAAGAGACGGTTTCCGAGGAGCGTTCGGGGGAAATTGCGCGGCAGAGGAATGCGTTGTCGTGGAAGATTCGTATCTCTCCGAG
The DNA here is from genome assembly GCF_040687315.1 of Microbacterium sp. NPDC064584. NCBI lineage: Bacteria > Bacillati > Actinomycetota > Actinomycetes > Micrococcales > Microbacteriaceae > Microbacterium > Microbacterium sp. NPDC064584. The sequence continues at coordinate 294,334 of NZ_JBFBMZ010000003.1, forward strand.
GTCGCGGAGGTCGTACCGCACCGTGACGTCTTCCCCGACGTATGCGGCGAGGACTGGTGAGATGTATCGGGTCGAGGCGAAACGGATCCCGTCGCGTTGCACACGGCGGGGCGTCGCTGCGGTGAGTAGAAGCAGATCGATGTCTTCCGGGCGAGCGGGTGTTCGAGGGATGAAACTGTCGCTGCGCCATCGCTCGTGCGGGGCAGCACCCGTCGATGAGTGGATGCGTTCGTTGTATTCGTCGACGATGAATCGCTCGAGAACGTCATCGAGCTGGTGCAAGGTCAACCTGGGTTCGGTGATGGGCGATCCACCGGTGCCGTGCGGGATGAAGCCGGGCAGGTGCGGCAGCAGCTCGGTCGTGATCGTTCGGTAGAACCGTTCGATCTTGCCGCGCCCCTGTGGGACGCCGATCCGTGAGTGAATCAAGCGCACGTGCACGTCGAGGCACACGTGCTCGATCCTGGTCGAGGTGAAATCGGACCCGTGATCGCTGTAGAGGATGTCCGGGAGGCCCGACACCACCCACTTCGGGTTTCGTTTCCGAGCGACGGCCTGGTGGAAAGCCAATGCGGAATGCTCGGCCGTGGGTGCTGAGACGCTGACCGCGTAGCCCGCGATCGCTCGTGAGTAGTCGTCGAGCACGATCGTGAGCCAGGGGCGGACGGCCTGCTGCCGGTCATCGAGAATCATCACATCGAGCAGAGTGTGGTCCATCTGCCACTGTTCATTCGGCGCAGAGGTTGTGCGGCGGTAGACCAGCTCGAACTTGTCTCGATAGGCCGCGTCCCTGCCGTCCGCGAGAGCGGTCAGGCCCGGGTCGAGCGCGTGCACGATTTCGCGGACCGTGGTGTACCCCGGGACGGATAGTCCTCGGCCCCTGGCGATATCACCGATGCGGCGGTGGATATACGCGATCGTCGGCGCGGGTCGCCGCACAGCAAGCGCCTCAATCGCCTTCACCAGCTCGGCGTCGATGTGCCTCGAACCCTTATCGCTGCGAGGTGCCCGTGAGAGCTGTCCCGTTTCCATCCGGGCTGCCCAGCGTTGCAGGGTCCGTACGGCGACGCCGGAGTGTTCCGCAATGCGCGTCCACGGCACCCCGTCCTGGTGTTGGCGCACAAGCTCGGCTTTCTGCCGATCGCTGAGGTGCGCCATGATTCCTCGTTAGGACCGCTCGACGTGCTCGGCCAGGTGCCGGTAGATCGTGGGCCGGGACACTCCGAACGTGTCGGCAATCTCTTGGACGGTGTGGCCGCCCTCGTCGTACATCGCCCGGGCCTGCCGGATCTTCGTCGGCGTCATCTTGAACTTCGGGCCGCCCTTCCGGCCCCGGGCGCGGGCGGCCGCGAGGCCGTCGTGGGTGCGTTCGACGATGAGGTCGTGTTCGAACTCCGCGATCGCAGCGAGCATGTGGAAGAACAGGCGACCTCCCGGCGTCGTCGTGTCGATGCCCTGCGAGAGTGCCTTCAAACCGACCCCGCGCTGTTGCAATTCGTCCGCGACCTGTTTGAGGTTTCTCACCGACCGGCCGAGCCGGTCAAGTTTCGTCACGACGAGCGAGTCTCCCTCGCGCAGATATCCGAGGGCTTCCGTCAGTGCCGGCCGTTTCGCCAGGGTGCCGGATGCGTGCTCGACGAAAATCTTGTCGCAGCCCGCCGCATTGAGCGCATCCGTTTGGCCGTCGGGATTCTGGTCTCGGGTTGAGACTCGGGCGTAACCGATCGTGGCCATGCCTCAGTGTAACGTGAACGCCGCTTGTTTTACATAGATTGCTGACACGGGTAGTGAGACACGACTCGCCGAACTGGCCGACCAAAATTCCGGATGACTCATGAACGGTCCATCATGTTACTATACTAACCTGTTTGTATAGTAAAGCGGTAGCGAGGAGTCGGATTGATGAGAAGCGATACTGCGCCGAAGCGGCGATGGTGGTTGTTGTTGACGGTAGGCGCGGGTTTGCTCCTCATCACGCTGGACAACTCGATTCTGTACACCGCGCTCCCGACGCTGACCGAGGAGCTGGGCGCTTCGGGGTCAGCCTCACTGTGGATCATCAACGCCTACCCTGTGGTGATGGCGGGTCTGTTGCTGGGTGCGGGGACGCTGGGCGATCGAATCGGCCACCGCAGAATGTTCGTGGTGGGGCTGTTGATCTTCGGCCTGGCATCGTTGGCTGCAGCGTTCTCGGTGAGCCCGGGGATGCTGATCGCCTCGCGTGCGCTGCTGGCCGTGGGGGCAGCAGCGATGATGCCGGCGACGCTCGCATTGATCCGGTTGTCGTTCAATGACGTGAAAGAACGAAACATCGCGATCGCGATCTGGGGAAGTCTCTCAGTTGTCGGCGCCTCGCTCGGCCCGATCCTAGGCGGGTTGCTGTTGGAGCGGTTCTGGTGGGGATCAGTGTTCCTGATCAACGTTCCGGTTGTGGTCGCCGCGCTCATCGGGACCGCGCTCGTCGCGCCGCGTAACGACGCTGATCCCTCCAAGAAGTGGGACCTGCTGTCCTCCATCCAGGCGATGGTGGGCCTCGTGGGCACGGTGCTCTTTATCAAGGAGCTCGCCCATGTACCGCAGAACTGGCCTCTGATTGCAGGTGCTGCAGTGGCTGCAGTGGTCGGGTTCGTGTTGTTCGTACGTCGTCAGCGACGGATGAGTGAACCGCTTTTGGACTTTTCGATTTTCCGCAACAAGGCCTTCACCGGAGGCGTCCTGGCTGCTGCTTTCGCAATGTTCACGATCGCAGGCGCGCAGCTCATCACAACCCAGCGCTTCCAACTCGTGGAAGGGTTCAGCCCCTTGCAAGCGGGTCTTTTGGTTGCAGCGATCGCCCTCGGTGCTCTGCCCTCGGGGTTGCTCGGAGCTGCGTTCCTGGACACGCTCGGCCTTCGACTCATTATTTCCGGCGGCCTCGGCGTTGGCGCCCTCGGGCTGCTGCTGTCGATCACCGCGGTGGCAACAGACACCTTCGCCTTGCTCGTGGCCGGATTCGTCGTGACCGGGCTCGGCCTGGGTGGAGCGTTCTCGGTCGCTTCCTCCGCGATCATGGGCAATGCCCACCCGCGCAAAGCTGGCATGGCTGCGTCCGTGGAGGAGGTGTCGTACGAAATGGGGTCGCTCTCGGCCGTCGCCGTGCTGGGAAGCCTGCTGACGTTTGTGTACGCCTTCACAGTTCAACTCCCCATTGGTTCCCCGGATGCAGCCCGGGAGAGCCTGGCAGACGCACTGGCCGTCGCTGACGGGAACGCCGAGATAATTGCTGCAGCGACCACTGCATTTGACACTGCCTACCTGGTGACGATGATCGTCTTGGGCGTGGTCTTGGCAATCGGGGCCGTGACTACCAATGGTCTACTGCGTGCCTACGGTCGCAACACTCAGGCCATGGAGTTTGCGGAGAACCACTGATGTTCATTCCAGCGAGAGAGGAGCAGCCTGAGTCCCGTGGGGTGGTGGACTTTCCGGCCCTGAGCGTCGTGTCGTTGACGTGAGGGGCCACCGTGCGATGGTCAGTGAGAACGACCAAGT